>JAOMAZ010000015.1 GCA_028344335.1 Deltaproteobacteria bacterium
TTTTCATCCACCATCTCTTCATCGCCAAAGGCGAGGAGAGGTGCTCTCCTCTTCATTCTTCTTCAACCTTAACCAGTTTAATCTTCTAATCCAAGAGTCGGTTAAATTGATATCATACTTCATTCTGATTACTTTTAATGCGTAGCATATTACTGTCAATTGCACTTTGCCTAATGCTTGTCTTACCCGGCTGTCTTGGTGACGGTGATGTAGAAGATGGAGAACCTTTTCCAGATTTCAGTTTGACTGGGGATGACGGTAAAGAATACTCCAAAGATAGCCTTGAAGGTGAAAAATATATTGTCCACATATCTGCAAGTTGGTGCCCTCGATGTTTCAAGACAATGCATAATATCAGTGCTGCACTCGATGGAGAGATTTATCTGATTATCAGCAACGATGAGAATGATGAGGGTAATATTCAGTCATGGCATAATAAGGTAAATGAATCCAATAATAGCAATAATATCGAGGCACCATTCGCAGTTCTACCTGATTTAGCAACCACCCTCGAAATAGATGCAATACCAACAATTTACCTCATCAGCGAGAAAGGCAATATCATTGCCAAACATGAGGGGGATCTGACCATCCATTCTGAAATCTTAGAATTTTACAATCAAGAATTGTGACTTTACATAGAACAGACATCTTCAAAGCGGCTGGAAGATGGGGTTGAGACTGATGCGTTAATCGACGGAGGAGCCTTTGCTTCATTTGGTCATGTTACCACTTACTACAATGGCGTCCTCCACACCTCACCATATGAGATTGGAGGATTCCACTATACCGGTGCTCGAGTCTGGACAAACAAGCCTGCAAGTGGAGCTATGCGTGGCCATGGTGCAGTTAACAGTCGCTGTGCAGTTGAGGTTGGAATCGATGCTGTTTCAGAGCAATTAGGTGTTGACCCGATGACCTTCCGGCTTGCAAACCTTTTACCCCCACATTCACGAACAATTACGGGATTCAGGATAACCTCCACTGGAATGAGGGAATGTCTTGCCAAGGTTAGAGAACAATCTGGGTGGGATGAGAAATTCCGTAAGATGCCATTTGGCAGAGGAATCGGAGTCGGCTGTGGTTTCTTCATTTCAGGTTCAGGTCTACCAATCCATTGGGACCCTGAGAACTTTCCACATGCAACCGTTCATTTACAATGTGACATGGATGGTGGAGTTACCGTTCATACCGGTGCCGCTGAAATCGGTCAAGGTTCCGATACTGCAGTTGCTCAAGCCGTTAGTGAAGTTCTAGCCCTACCATTGGATATGATTAGAGTTCGTTCAAAGGAAAGTGATACCTCACCAGTTGACCTAGGCTCATATTCCTCTCGAGTTACTTTCATGAATGCCAATGCAGCCATTCGTGCAGCCATTGATTTACGTGATCAAATCCTCAAGGCTGCATGGGACTTGACGGGTTACCACCCCGACCAATTGGTATTGGGAGACCGTCGCGTTTACTACAAACACGACCCTGCAATAGGTGTTTCTTGGCTACAAGCCTGTCATAAGGCGCAGGCAGATTCAGGTTCGCTAATCGCCACCGGCTCTTACCGTACCTCTCCAATGGGTGGAGTTCACAAAGGTGCTGCCGCAGGTTTAGCCCCAGCATATTCATTCTCTGCTTATGTTGCAGAAGTCGAGGTTGATGCTGAAACAGGATTCACCAAAGTGATCAAAGCTTGGGCTGCTCATGATTGTGGAAAGGCCCTCAATCCGCTCGCAGTAGAAGGCCAAATCATCGGCTCTTGCCATATGGGAATGGGTCAGGTTCTATCTGAAGAAATGAAGTATGGACGGGGTGGAAACCTGCTGAACCCTGATTTATTAGATTACAAGATAATGAGCGTTCACGAAATGCCTGAAGTTATTCCAATAATTGTTGAGAGCAACGACCCAGAAGGTCCCTTTGGAGCCAAAGAAGCAGGTGAAGGACCCCTTTTACCAATTCTTCCTGCAGTTTGTAATGCCGTCTACGATGCAATCGGAATCCGCCCCAGTGAATTACCACTAACTCCCGATAGAGTTCACAAGTTAATCGAAAAGAAATGTAAGGCAATGGGAATTGATGAGCCGATGGACTTACCAAATCCAAGTTTTACTCCTTCTCCTCTTCAGGATATTATCGCTCAACGAGCCGATGACCACGCCCAGCGTGACCTTGAGAGAGACTTACTCAAGGACCGTTCTTCCTATGTTAATGGAGTATTATTCGGCTTTGATCCTGACCGCCCCATTTCTGAACAAGATGATGGTTGGAGAGAGGCAATAACTCCCACGCAAGAGGATTTAGTCGATGATAACAAGCGTGCTGCTAAGGCATGGAAGCATGTTGAACGGCGCTATCGAGGTGATGCTTAGTGCGCGTACCTCCATTCATCTTGCACACTCCAACTAGTATTGAGGAAGCAATGGATACTGCGGGAACTTTGCAAGCAGATGGCAAGGAATTTGATTGGATTGCCGGCGGCACAGATTTACTACCAAATTACAAATGGCACCTAAACACTCAGAATGATGTCATTTCATTGGCCTCAATCAAGGAAATGAGAACTCTCTCACCAACTCATATCGGCGCCATGGTCAAGTTGCATGACTTGGTTGAGGGTACTAATTCACACCCCCTCTTGCGGCAAACTGCAGGTAGTATTGCCTCTGTGTTAATTCGCAGACAAGGCACAGTTGGAGGGAACATTTGCCTTGATACCCGTTGCTTTTGGTTTAACCAAAGTGAAGAATGGCGCCGCTCTATTGAATGGTGCCACAAGTGTGATTGTGATACAGGTGCAGATTGCCGAGTTATTCCAAATCAAAATACTCTATGTGTTGCAACTTATCAGGCCGACTTAGCACCTGCTTTCATGTGTCTCGATGCAAGTATACACCTCATTTCACCTTCCGGCCAGAGGTCGATGCCATTGAATGAATTCTTTGAGTTGGATGGAATGAAACGCAATGTCCTTGAGGAAGGGGAAATAGTCAGCCACTTGACGCTTCCAGATGATGCTGCAGATTGGCATGGTAAATATGAGAAATTATGTTTGAGAGAATCTTGGGATTTCCCTGAAGCAGGTGTTGCTATAGCATGGAAAGGAGCCGGTAATGAATTACAAGGCTTGAGAATAGCCACAACAGGTTGCGAATCCATTCCAGGATTCCATCAAGAACAAGCCGAAGATGCCTTGGAAAACTGGCAAGGGAAGGACAGTGTCAAGGCATTGGGTCAAGCCATCAGAAAAGAGGTAAAGCCAGTAAACAACACATATTTCCCACCGGCATACCGTCGTAAAATGTTATCAGTGCTAGTAAAGAGAGCAATAGCCCCGTTATTTGAGGAGTAATTAAAATGAAAAACAAAATATTCCTAATAGTTTTGATGTTAATTGGAGTTTTTATTCCGGCATCTAGTGCCCAAGTTCCTGAAGCTCCAAATTGGACTATCGACTGGGTAGAAGATTTATCATCTGCCACTTTGCTTGATGCCATAGACGACAAAAACTCCTCTGATTGGTGGGATAAAGGAGGCATTATAACTTTTGAATTCTATATTGAAAATACCAGACCAACTGAACTAAACATAGTTCTTCAGTTTGAGGCTGACCACGAAGGGGAATTCAATTGGGTTGAAGTTGATTTAGATGAATCAGTCAAAGTGGCAGGCGCTAGCAACAAGACCTTCGAAGTCACCTTAGAAGTGGGTTCATTGAATGATGTCGACGAAGGCATAATACATGGCTTCAGTATTATCGCCGAAGAAGATTTGCAATTACCAACTAATCCACAAATCATAGAAGCTGACACAAAAGTTCCACGGATTGCAATAATGATGGCAGATATAATCGATAAGGATATACCATTATTGGCAGGTACAGAAACTGAAATCAAAGTTGAATTGACAAACTTTGGAAATAAGAATGACAAATTGAAGTTGACAGAAACGGAAAACCCCTTTACGATAGATGGATGCCCACAATTATCAATTCAGGTTGATGATAGTCTCTCCCAAGCAGTACTACCTGGCTCTTCTGCAGAAGGGATGTTTGTAGCCAAAGCATCTTCCAGCCATCCTACAACTGAATGTATTATTACTTTGAAATCAATAAGTGATGGGGGAGCGAGTGTGAGTGATAGTTTGTCGTTAGAAGTAAGTTCATCATCAAGTTCGAATGGTGGCTCTTCATCTAGTTCTGGAAATAATGATACTACGCCTTCAGATGATGATAGTTCAAATGATGATGGATTAAACGGTAATTTCCTTCCTTCAATTTCTGCATGGTTAACAATCTTCATTATTGGTTGGGTAGCAATAATCAGACGTGATGATATCCTCGCATGATGTTTGATACATTATTTTCTACGCGACCATTGATGGGCAACCTATTTGAGTGCTATTTCACTCGGCGGAGCAGCAAGGTGTAATTTGTTGTTGTAGAAGGAGGTGAAATAAACATGTCAGAAGAAAAGCAAGGTATTCGTCTTGAGACTTGGTTGGCTGTTGGATTAGTTGTTTCAATCTTACTTTCTACATCTCTAATCTTATTTGCTAGCAGCGATAAGCAGACTGTTTACAGTGCCTATGTCGGAAACGAGGCTGATGGTGATTACCAATATCAACAACTTGGGTTAATGCGCGATTCTTTAGGTAAATACACAATTGCCAATACAATGTCCACTCCAATGTTAGTCAATGATTGGAGAGAGCCTCACCGAACTACTTTGGTCATCGTTGCTCCAGAGAAGCCCTTTGATCAAGCAGAAGCGGAAGCGATTCACGATTTCGTAACCAACAAGGGAGGCAAGGTCATCTTAGCAGCCGATTCCAGTAATGCCCAGCAAGTTGCAGACCAGTTCGGGGTACAGTTCTTCGAATCCCCGATAATGGATATGCGCCATTACTATGAAGTCAATCACTACAATGGACCAATGGCCGGCACACAGGCTCCTCAAAATGAACAGAATGTATGGACAGTTGCCAGTATTAATCAAGATGTGGCTGAAATGAATCCTTTAGCAATGGCTACGGGTTGCTCATCTAAGGACCTACTCAATCACTCCACCGATAACTGCCGAATGCCAGTTTTGATGCGCAGCCCAACTGCGATTCAGGTATTAGGTCCTGGAATTGGAGAGGATGAAGATATAAACAGAGATGTAAAGGTCTTAGCAACCGCTTCTAATGAGGCTTATGCTGATAGAACTGGCACAGGAGATTTGAGTAGCGGTCTTAACATTCAACTTGGAGCAGGACAAACTGGATTAATTATCAGAATTGATTACCCCGGTATTGAGGCCATGGATGCAATCCCTGGTGGTGGACCAGAGCAGGCTTACAAGATTTCAGTCACTGGTAGTATTGTTTTTGTCTCCAATGATGATGCATTTGCAGACCACCTATGGGATCAAGCAACCGCCAAGAACACTGGAAAGGATCAGTGCCAAGCAATGGTTTATGTTAACCACACTTGTTGGAATTCGGAGTTAAGTAATGGTGAATCTACATGGAGGGGTAATGGTGCTTATTTTGCTGAATTGATTCATGATATGAGTGAGCAGGAGAATGATGAACTTTCGGCTCTGATTAAACTCCATCCAGAAAAATTCTATGTCGTTTTCGATGAATCAAGGCACGTTTCAAGTACCTTAACCGCTCCATTTACTGAGGCGATGGGAGCTATTGTCTTACTAACTTCAGATGCATGGTTGAAATGGTTAATTGTACTCAACCTATTAGCACTGTTATCAATCGCTATTATGGTGGTTCCAGAAAAAGAAAATTGGCGCCACGTCTTTGATTTAACGCGCTTCAGGGAAAGGCCAGAGAAGATAGATCCAAATAAATATCAACTGAGAGTGCGTCAAGCACTGATGGAAAAGGTTAGAATTTTCCATGATTTGACAAAGGACCAAATGGCAGTCAAAGCACCTGCTGAAGTGCAGGCATTAATTCGTGACCCACGCTTGGTCGAATTGGCGTATAGCCAGAACCGTATATTTACCCCAGATGAACTTCGTCAGCATTTGCAGGCGATTCGACGTTGGGGTAAGTGAAAATAAAACAAGGAGGAAATAAAAATGCAACCCCCACCAGCCCCACAGCCGAACGCCCCAGCCCCGCCAGTACCGGCGCCAGCAGCACCAATGCCAGCAGCGCCTATGCCAGCAGCGCCTATGCCTGCAGCACCAGTCGCAGCAGCACCAGTCGCAGCAGCACCAGTACAGGCTCAGGCTCCAGCCCAACAGAAACACCAAAGTACACCAGAAGTGCGAGAGCGCTTAGCAGCAGTCGGTGCAATCGGCCAAGCAATAAGTGCTGAAGTACAGAAAGTAATTATTGGAAAAGCTCACGTGATTGACAATGTTTTGGTCAACATCTTATCCAATGGAAACCTACTGTTCGAAGATTACCCCGGTCTTGCAAAGACCTTGATGACCAACACCTTCGCTGACGCATTAGGTTGTGACTTCAAGCGTGTTCAATTCACCCCAGATTTGCTACCAGCAGATATTACTGGAACCAACATCTACGACGCCAAGAAGGGAGAATTTACCTTCAAACCAGGACCGCTGTTCTGTAATCTACTATTGGCTGACGAAATTAACCGTGCACCACCAAAGACCCAAGCGGCTCTTTTGGAGGCTATGCAAGAGAAGCAAGTCACCATCGGTACAGTAACTCACAAGTTGCCAGCACCATTCATCGTTATGGCAACTCAGAACCCAGTCGAGCAAGAGGGTACTTACCCACTTCCTGAAGCTCAGTTGGACCGTTTCATGTTCAAGATGAGTGTTGGCTACCCAGATCGAGCGGATGAGGACGAAATTCTCTCTCGTCGTATTGCTCGAAGGAAGGACGCAGTAGATGTCGATGTTATCACCGACCCACAGCGTGTTATCGCTATGCAGCAAGCCTGTGAAGATGTTTATGTTGACCCTGCCATCCGTATGTACATGGTAGAATGTGTTGCAAGAACTCGTGAAGACCCAAGAGTGCTCGTTGGAGCATCTCCTCGTGGTTCACAAGCACTTCTCAAGACCAGCCGTGCAGCAGCCGCAATGCGCGGTCGTGATTTCGTCACACCAGACGACATCAAGTCCATCGCTGAGCTGGCAGTCGCGCACAGACTAATCCTCAAGCCAGAACACCAGATTAAGGGTCTGGAGCCTGGAGAGGTAGTTCAAGCAATCTTGCGCGAAGTTCCAGTACCAACTGTCTGAGTAGAGTAAGTTTAGACTCAAAACGAAGGAGGTGAAACACGATGTGGTCCCGCAAGTCAGCCCTATTGGGAAGTCTGGCGGTCAGCATGTATCTACTTGGACTGACTTTGCGTAATTCACAGTTAGTTACCGTTGCAGTCGTGATATTTGTCTTCTTGACGTATGCTGCACTATTTGCTGGACACGCAGATGTCGCTGCTAGTGGTCGACGTATGGATGAATGGACGGGAGAGGAAGGGGTTGCTCTCTCTAACGTTTCAGCCATGCGAAAACTCTCGGCGGCACGGGTGTTTGAGGATGGTGAGGTTGAAATCACTTTACGAATGCAAAACCATTCAGCATTACCTAAGATTCTAGAAGTACGTGACCGAGTCCCTGAAGTTATGCGCATCAAGAAAGGCGCAAATTACATTTTAATGGAACTCGGACCACGCCGTGAAACTTTCATTGAATACACCGTAGAATGCCCATTACGTGGTTTCTACAGTATCGGACCAGTGGCAATTAGAATTCAGGATACCTTTGGTCTATTCCACAAAGAAAAAGAGTTACATGTTTACGATGATTTCTTGGTTTTCCCAAAGATGGAAGACCTGAAGGATACTTTCGTCAAGAGCAAGGTACCAAAGATTTTCACTGGTGCTGTTAACATCCGCCAACCAGGTCCAGGTTCAGAGTTCTACAGTCTTCGTGAGTACTTCGATGGCGATTCATTCAGGTCCATCAACTGGAATGCCTATGCACGCAGTGGCAAGTTAATGGTAAATGAAAGAGAAAGAGACGCAGTATCGGATATTATCCTGATAGTCGATGGTAGGGCGGTTTCAGAAACCGGACCTGTTAGCCGAAATGCGTTAGTTTACTCTACAAGAGCATCTGCTTCATTGGCACGCTACTTCTTATCGAGAAGAGATTCAGTGGGCCTTATTGTCTATGGAGATGAAGTGGTTTCAGTAGACCGAGATACCGGCAAGAAGCAATTATATGTCATTTTGACAAAACTCGCTGGGGCAATGGCTCGAGGAAATACACCATTGCAGGTTGTAGTAAACCGTATCCTCCCTCATATCAATAAAGGCAGTCCAATTATCGTCATGTCAAACCTCGAATCTGATCCAACTATCGTTAGTGCTTTGAGAGATTTCAGAGCCCGCGACTTCGATGTAACTGTACTTTCACCTTCAAGCCTTGAGTTTGAATTTGACGCCAAGCGCCTAGACCGTACCGGCTTTGAGGTAATGAAGACCGAGCGAGATATTCTGATAAGTGAATTACGAGGTATGGGCGTAAATATCATGGATTGGGAGCCTGATATGCTTTTATCGACCGCACTGGCCGGAGCCAGAGGATTCTGAGGAGGGAGAAGAATGGCCGCACCAGCACCGCCACCGCAACAACAGCGTTCAGATACTGCTCATCTATATGATGGGAAAGTTGTTCGTTCCTCTGCACCAAGTAGAAAGAAGGCAGCCGGTCAAATGAAGTCAGGTTCTGAAGTTCCAGATGATGCTATCCCTGAAGTCCACATTCCTGGATTCATCGAGGCATTACTAGGAGGGCCAATCGTTCCCAAGCACAAGTTCCTTCCAGCCGATAAGATGGTTCAAACCCTCCAACTAGGGGCATATGCAATGTTAGTGGCATTGGGATTAATCACTTGGATTGTAACTCCTCCTCAAGGTACCATCTGGTACTTGGTTTTCGGAAGCGTCGGCGGTGCAACCTTGCTACATTCGGTAATTATCTTGGCAGCAACTGGAACTGGGCTCTGGGGTACAATGTCAAGAGATCCACGTTGGTTATTGGCTTCTTATTCCCTTTTCATACTCTCAGCAATGCGTTTTGCCTCCAGTAAATTAACTCTTACCAATGAATGGTTTGACTTGGCGACATATCCTTGGTTGGCAACAGTCTTAGTTGTCGTTTATGCAGTTCTTCTTGTCATGTATTTTGAATTAACAAATGGAGTCATCCGCTTCAGCATGCTAGATACAAGTATTCGCACAAATGAAGTATATGTCATGAATGTCAAGAGAATCATCAGCAAATATCACCGCAGTCTATTGATTAATCCAGCGATTGCTGGAGGTTTAGCGGCTGCAGTATTGTCAATCAATACGATTATTCCTGCAGTTGTCAGATTATTTTCATCTGAAACTGCAGTTAGGATGGAAGAAAGTGTGGAACTTATTTCAGTTTATGGGGTTGCTTTGGGTAGTCTCTTTGTTTTCCTTTTGGTTGGTCTAATGTTTGCAGTTAACCTTCCACGTCGCCTTCAGAAGTGGAGAGAGAGCCGCGATTGAATTCAAGGCAAGAGTTTGAATTTTTTGCTCAGCCTTAGCATTAGCCCTCGAAGGTCTTCTTCATCAGTTAATATATGCAATGCACATTCTTCTTGGATGTAGTGTAGTGAGTTTTCAATTTCTATTTCAATCGAACGTCCAATGAGAGAAATCAAAGATGCAGTCTCACTTTTATGCCATTTGACTTCAATAGATCCCATCGTCTTCTCCAAAACATTAGCCATCGAAGATGGAATGAACATCGTTATGTGCCCTTCACCGGCTGAGAGTGTCCACACTTTGACCGCTTCGCCCTTCAATAGGTTGAGCATGGAATCTAATATCGAAGCGGTTCGATGTCCATCTACGTTGATGGAATAATGAATCATTCCAGGCACACATGAAATCGCAGTTACTCCTTTGTTTTTAGTTTCCATGTCAGGTCCAATCACAGTCTTTGCAGAATCGTCATGTAATGAGCGAATTATACAAGGGATACCTGTACCTTTTAGTGGTTCGATACAGGATGCATGCAGGATAATTCCACCTGCTCTTGCTAATGCCAATGCCTCTTCATGACCCAAATATGGAATAGTAGTGGATTCGATTCCCCAACGAGGACTGATTGAGAGAACCCCAGGGACATCTTTCCACAGGACAACTTGTTTTGCATCTAGTATTCTTGCAAGAGCTGCGGCTGAGAGGTCACTTCCTCCCCGATCTAAGACTTTTATTTCCCCTTTCGTATTTCTGCCAAACCAACCGCTGATTACTGGGATTCCTTCCTTTAGTTTTTCTATATTCAGCAATTCACTTGTTGCTTCGATGTTGATCGCTGCGCCATTTTCTGCGATAATGATTCCTAATTCATCTGCGGCTATTGACTTGCAATCAATCCCTTTTTTTTGTAATGCAGTTGAGAGAGTAATACTGGCAAGCCTTTCACCACTTGCAAGTACCGAGGCTTTTACAGCATCATTCATTGGTTCATGGCAGAGTGATAATAGGTCTCCTGCAAGGTCTTTGAGAACTTCTTCAAACAATGGTTCATGCACAACTTGAGGAATGAACCTAGAATGTTGTCTCCGTAAGTCATTGACCAACCCTGACCATTGCCAAGGCTCCCTTGTTGCCCTCAATAACCGGTCAGTTACTCCCCATAGCGCAGATACAACTACGATTGGTTTGCCGAGAGATTCATGAATCCGTTGCTCTATTTTGATGATATCGCCAGGGATTCTGAGGCAAGAGCCCCCGAATTTATGAATAACCCAATCACTCATCCTTTGTGCACCTCTGGAGCATATCACTGATGACTAATTTTACCGTTGCTTCTGCTATTGGTACAGCTCTGGGGCCAAGAACAGGGTCATGCCTACCCTTCACATTCAATGAACTCTGTTCGCCAGTTGAGAGATTTAGGGTGATTTGTTCCTTTGCAATACTGCTCGGTGGTTTCAAAGTTAGCCGAATTATCAATGGCGCACCGGTTGCCATTCCTCCTAATGCTCCATCTCCATCAGTTGTTGGTTCTCCATCTTTGAGGTACCATGGTGAATTGTATTCGCTGCCATATGCTTCAGCGGTCTTTGTTCCCACCCCGAATTCCACTGCTCTAGCTCCAGGTATAGCCATCAAGGCATGAGCAAGAAGAGGTTCAAGTCCTCTGTACCATCCAGCTCCAAAGCCAAGGGCAAGTCCTTTGATTTCAATATCCACTCTCGAGCCTATTGAATCCCCTAATTTTCTAGTTTCTAATACCAATTCAAACATTTTTTTTGCTGCTTTTTGATCTGAGCAACGGACTCTTTGGCTTGCTTCATCATCCTTCAAAATACTTGGGCCTTTGTCTGATACAATCCTACCAATGGCTGCTACATGGGCAATTATTGAGATATTCTGTTCATCTAGAAGGGCTTGGCATAGACTAGCTGAAGCAACCAATCCTGCCGTTAGTCTTGCACTATTGGCCCCTCCACCCCGTGGGTCAGCAAAACCGTCACTGTTGAGCATGGCAGGTAAGTCGGCATGCCCCGGTCGAGGTTGATCAGGTAAAAATGAGTAATCTGATGAGCGACTATCTGAATTTCTTATCAATAATAGAATTGGACCTCCTGTTGCCTTTCCTTGGTGAACTCCAGAGAGAATTTCACAGGCATCGCATTCTTTTCTCAAGGAGGATATCCCTGAACCAGGTCTTCGCCGCTCTAATTCACTTTTGAGATAGTCTTCATCGATGAGAGTTCCGATTGGTATACCCTCAAGCAAAGCACCGACTGCGGGCCCATGGCTCTCCCCAAAGAGAGTGGTCCTGATTCTTTCACCCAGTCTCATCGCCATGCTGATTCAGGGTTGGGAAATGATTCTTGGATTCAATCATTTGCTTACACGGCTTCTTCGTTTTCAACAATAATTGTATTGAGAATTTTCACTTCACGCACTTCAACATCTTTCTGTCGGGATACGTACCATTGTTTTAGTCGGCCCAAAGTTGGTTTCGAAACTGCAGGGCTGAATATTACGATTGCAGGCCCTGAGCCACTGATTCCAGCCGCTCTTGCACCGTTAACAAAGGCATCATTTGTCAGTCTCCTTCCATTCATATCATTGAGAACAGAGACCATCGAGCGGCCATTCCAAGTGATTGCCACCAGTGCATCACCTTTTTCCAAGGCTCCCAATGATTGCTGGAATCCTTGTTGATGCCAAGCGAAAGTTTCGGGGTCGGGCCTTTCTTTTCTATCACCCCTTAGAATTAGCAATAGGTCCCAATCTTCTGCCGCTGGCCCTGGGCTTTCTAGTAGAACCCCTTCGGCAGCGGGAAGGCTTGTATCGACTAATTTCCAACCTCCTTCAGTAGCAGCCCATGCATCATCGATACTACCTGTTATAGAGACGCCGGCTCGTATTTGTGAGTCTGCAGCCATGTCAACCAAATCAGAATTAATCAATGTTTTTTCGGTTGCTTGGCACAAGGCCCGAAGGGCAGCAACTGCTACTGCAGCTGAAGATTTCAGACCTTGGCGTGGTGGAATATCGCTATTTACACTCCAATGTAACTCGCCCGCTGGCAGTTGATGTCCTGCAGCAGTCCAAGATTCCAAAACCGCGGCAAGTAAGTTATCAGGATCATCTAATTCACGCCTACTTTTTTTGTCAAGTAAAGTGACTACTACTGGTAAATCAAGGGCAAGACTGGCTCCATATCCAAGCCCAGCGGCATGAAGTAGGCTACAAGCACCGTTAGCAGTACCCTTTCCTAGCCTTGCCATTCATCTCACCTTTCCTCAATTTCCATATTTACTTTAATGCCGATATGTCTTGCACCTTGTTCACTCCAAGCCAATAACTTCTCTCCAACTGCGATATCTGTTATTGATTTCGGCAGGGACGATGTATCGACCAAACGGACCGTTTCCGCTTGCTGGAAGAGCGCTTGTGCTTCATTATCATTTTCATCTATCCACCTCAATAATATTAGTGGACGTCTTTCAATTTTCAATCTCCCAAGGCTAGCTGAGCGCCATTTACCATTTGCAGACTGTACTCTGAGCAAGTCTCCAGCCTTTAATTCAGAGAGATACTGAGTACTCCCATCAGCCATCAAAACATAGCCATGTACAGCACCAGCATTGACTCTAAATGGTCTAGTAGGAACAAACTCACTTTGCAAAGTCTCTCCATGAACCAACACCATAGAGGCAGAACTTGAACCAATCAACAAACCTTCACTAATTTCAAGTAGCGATGTCAAATCAAGGCAAACCCTGTCTCCAAGTCCACCATTTTTCACTTCAGTGATTTTGATTTTTATCAATTCTCCATGATTCTTGTTTATCGGTTGAGATTCACTAATTGAGTTTTCAAGCCTTTGAGATTTTGCTATCAATGCTGCGTCTACCATATCCTTTTGGTTTTTCACAATCAGGGCATCTACGCCTATTTGCAGGGCATGTGCAGCACCTTGGGCCTGTTCAATTGAATTGATGCAAGCGGCAATTTTTGTGGGTCCACCATCAGCAGCAGCCACTAAGTTTTCTAGTGGAATCATCACCCAATCTGCCATTTCAATGATTAGCCAGGCTGCTGAACCGATTAGGGCTCGGGCTTGGTTTTGGCCTTCTTGGTTGTCAACATTGATGAGAGGTCCAGGAGAATTATCTTGGCTCAGATGGAAGTCAATTCCATCTAACTTGGAGGTTGGTTCGTTTTGATGACGACAATCAATCCAAACTTGCATCACAAGACCTCACATGCTTGCTCAAATGATGCGCCATCATGAATCAACATTTTCAGGGCGCGAATACAATTCCTTGGATTTTTATTGCCAAAAACTTGCCTACCCATACAAACACCGGCTCCACCTTGTGAAATTGCATCTTCAACAGTTCTGAGAACTTGTTTGAAGTCGCCTTCTGCTTCACCGCCAGCGATTAACACTGGTATTGGTGCCGCTTTGACCATCTCTGCGAATGCATCTTTGTCACCTGGCCAAGAGGTCTTTACCGCATCACAGCCTAATTCCCACGCCAATCTGACCGCATGAGCAGCTCCTGCAGTGGCATCTCCTTCGATTTGCAAGCCTGAGCCACGCGGGTAAATCATCCCCAATAATGGCAGCCCGAGTCTGTGACAGTCCTCAGAGACTTTGCCTAATCTTTCCAACATCTTATATTCGTATTCATCACCAAGGTTTACTTGTACACTAACGCCAATAGCCCCTCTTGATAGTGCTTCTTCAGCACTTCCAACTAGTACTTTATCAGCAGAGTGTTTCCCTCCGTGAACTGTAGAAGCAGAAATATGCATCATCATTGGAACCTCTCCATTATGAGCACTGACAATCGCCTTATGAGCGATAACTGCATCAACTCCACCGGATTTTAAATCGGAAATTAATTCTCCAACACCTTCTAATCCCAGCACCGGCCAAGATGATACCCCATGATCTATAGGTATCCAGATTGCCTTGCCTTTTGGAAGAAGGAGGTCTAATCTCTGGGCGTGCATAGAAATCCCCATGGGCTTCGTCTTTCAATACCTGTGCATCATACTTGTTGGCTTCCAACCAACCATTTCATGGTGATGGAAGTGGCTTTTTCAAGGTGCTCTCCCAAGGTACTTTTTGAGATTCCAGTTAGTTCTGATAGTTCTTTGAGGCTGATTTTACGAGGTACTTCAAACCATCCAGCTGACACTGCAGTCTTTAATGCCAGCCGCTGTTTGTCAGTTAGGATATTTGTCAAGCCTTCTTCAACTTCTTCTCCAGCAGTTACTGCGATACCATCTGGGGGCAGAATTTCTCGCGCTAATTTGACAAATGTCGAGACTCCAGAGGGTAGGCCCCGTACATTGATGACCATTCCTTCTCTTCCCAACTTGTAGGGGGGAAGTACAGTGATATCATCCATTAATATAGCATTAGTAGATAATGGATGATTATTGGTAATGACAATGTACCCTTCACCTCCAACACTTGGATATTGATGAGGTGGAAGTGGACTTTCTACTGTGATGTAATCTAGAGCATCAAGGTCATCAATTCCTTTGCCATCAATAAATCTCACTTTGACTAATTGACGAATCCCATCATTGGCTACATCTAAATGCCCAAGAACTTCCAAATATTCACAGGCTTGGCAGATTCCTGCGAATTCCGTTTCCGCTAAATTTTCAGGTGACCAAGTCAGACGAACTTCACGCATACCCCCTAATGAGAGCCACTGTTATTCAAGGCTACTACTCACCTTTCCCAATAAGTTCATTGCTCCCTCTCTTCACAATTGACTTGAGGGGCAGTAATGGAATTGATTCGGATGAAAAGTCTGAGCCGATATTTTGGTCAAGGAGAACATGAGGTCAAGGCCCTTGATAATATTGATTTATCCGTCAAAGAAGGTGAAATTATCGCAATGCTCGGGCCCTCTGGTTCTGGAAAAACTACTCTTCTAAATTGTATTTCAGCACTTGACAAACCCACTTCTGGTGAATATCATTTCAGGGAACAAAACGTCCCTCGTGAAAAATCAGAGGAGATGACCACCTTCAGAAGAGAAAACATCGGCTATATTTTCCAATTCTTCAATCTATTATCAGACTTGACAGCCTTAGAGTATGTCTTATTATTACAACAAATTTCGGGCCAACCCAATGAAGAAGAAGCCCGTTCAATTCTGGCATCAGTAGGCCTTGAGGGAATGGAAGATCGCTTTCCAAGTGAATTATCGGGAGGCCAACAACAGCGCGTAGCAATCGCCGGAAATCTAGCGAAAAAACCCCACCTCTTGCTCGGAGATGAGTTAACAGGTAATTTGGATTCAGAAACAACTCGCCAAATAATGAAAGTTCTATCTAAGGCTTGCAAAGAATATGGGATAACCGCCATCTTTGTAACCCACGATCGAAGTTTGTGTAAGTATGCAACACGGGTTCTCAAGCTTGATAGTGGCTGTTTAATTTCTGATGAAGTAGGAGAAATGGCCACCGCCTCAGGGGTAGTTAAGTCAGCAGTCGGAGATGCAACCGAGTTAGTGAAGGATGGAATATCCAAAGCGGAAAAAATGTTTTCTAATGTGGTCAATAAAGTAAAGGATACAATTTCAGAAAAGGAGTGATTTCTGTGAGAAACTTGCTCTTCAAGCGGCTTCGTCGCAGCTTATGGAGAATCAAATTACGCGTAATCATGGTTCTCTTTTTGATAACCTTGGCAACTTGGCTATCCATAAGTATGGCTGAACATACGAGAAATGCCGATAATGTCTATCAGGACATGTATACAAAAACTAACCTTGGTGATTTATTTGCCGATTCAAGAGGGACTTTCTATCCGGCTTCATCTTTCGATTCTGCTTGTTCAAACCTTAGTTCGTTTGCTTCTCAGCAGGGATTGCCAATCAATTCTTGCGAAACAAGGCTGAGTATGTCAGCCTTTTTTCTAGATGAAGATTCAAACTGGTCATCGGCAAAATTACATGGTTTTGGAACAGGCCAAGTCAACAAGTTGTATTACACCTCAGGCCATTGGCCTGAGAGAGCAGGAGAAGTGGTACTAGATGACCATCTAGCAGAGTACATGGACCTTGAAGTCGGCGACACCTTCCCCATTTTAATTGGAGACGGTCAACATAACTTGACTCTATCTGGAATTGCAGTTAGCCCAGAACATCTATTCTACGTACCAGATGGAGGATTATTTCCTAGTAAAGGAGGTTATGCAGTACTGTATTTGCCGGTTGAAGAGTTGACATCAATGGCTGGCATTGATGTTAATTCAAGAAATAGATTACTAATCGACATTGAAGGTGAGCCTGATTATGATTTACAGGACACAAGTGAAGATGAGGGTGTGGCACTTTCACCACTGAAGGCTGAATTATTGCAGCAATTATCAATTTCAGGAATTGAGATTGTTCAGGTTGGTGATAGAGGTTCAATTTATTCCGTTGAAATACTGCGCCAAGACCTTGAAGGGTCAAAGAAATCACTGCCGCTAATCACCCTCGTCTTAACGGTAGTTTCGGGCCTTGTTATTGCTATCAGCATGGACCGAATGGTACGCAGTCAATCGCGTGAAATTGCTGTTTTGAGGACGCTAGGAGTCCCCAGTAATCAAATTCTATTGGATTACATGATGGTTCCATTATTACTTGGAGTAATTGGTTCCTCACTCGGCTTACTACTTGCCATTAGCCCATTGGGATCAGAAGCTTTAACCTCATGGTACTTCAGTTTCTTTGGCATTCCAATAGTCAAAATAAATCATTACCCAGACCTCTTGTTGAAAATTTGTTCAGCAGTTCTTATCATTGTCTTATTATTTGGAATACGGCCGGCCTTGAAGGCCAGCCGATTGATGCCCTTGGATGTGATGCGCCAAGGAAGTGGAAAAAAACCAGCAAAGTGGTTGACGAAATTAACAAACTCATTACCTTCAACAATAGGCCTAGGGGTGCGTTCAACTTTCCGTAAACCACAGAGATTGGCAGTGACTGTTATCGCCCTTGGATTGTCCTTGATTCTAACTGGAAGTTCAATGTTAATGATGTCAGTAATGGAAACCACCTTCAAGGATGCAAATAGTGCCCAAAATAAGTGGAATTCCGAAATTTCATATCCGCCTTGGAATAATGACTCCATTTCTGCTTGGATAGACTCAAATGAAATTGAAGGATCTCAATTTGTAGCAAGATATTTTGCCAATGCTAGTGGTGATGAAAGGCCATTCATGATTCTTGCAATGGGGGATCTTTCTACCTCAAAAGATGCCTTGAGAACAACTGACTTGGTCTCTGGAAAATTGCCAATAGTAGGTGCAAACCCCACTCAAGTCTTAATTGATGAAGGAATGGCTTTGCATCTGAATTGGAAAATTGGAGAAAAACAAGATGTTGTTTTCGGCGCCTCAACCATAAAAGTTGAAATCGTTGGTACAACTTATGATCTGATACGAACAATGAGTTTCCACCTTAGGGATTTTGAAGCCGCTACTGAAATGGGTGCGAATCTGATTTGGCTACAGCATGAAGAAGGGATTATCGATGATGATTTGCGAGGTCTTTCTTGGTCGATAACAAGTAGCTTTGAAATGCAGAAATCAATAGATGAGTTGATGGAGGTTCAATCTGGAGTCATGGCTGTAATGTTATTCGTTGGATGGTCTATTGCCTTGGCTATATTACTCAATACATTATTGATCAATTTGAGTGAACGTGATACCGAATTCGCAACATTGAGAATCTTGGGTGCATCTCGAGTTACACTCACTAAAATCTTACTTGTAGAGCATGCTATTATTGGATTATTTGGTGGCTTAGTTGGTGCATTTTCCTCTTATTTTTTGGCCTCGGTGTTATCTGCAGAGTTTTCAACTTGGGCTTTCCATCTTCCACTATTAGTTAACTGGTGGATTATTGGCCAAATCATCCTATACGTGTTTATTGCGGCAATTTTAACCACCCCAATCGGAATTTGGAGAATAAATAAAATGGATTTAATTGAACAATCCAAGGATATTTCATAATTTTCTGCTGGCGCAGGTTTATTGTGCCATGCCCCCCCTAAGGGGGGTCATGCCTTGGGTGGATTGGACTCTTCTTGGAGTCTTGGCTGGTGGTTTTGCCTATGGTGTTGCCACCATAGCAATCCGCGATAGGTCATTGCCATTCATTATCCGTCAGCGTGAAGAATCGATGGATTTCTCTTTGCATGAGGAGGAAGAAAAAGAGGAAGTGGAATTAACCTTCACAGACGCTCGACACGAATTCAACAAAATATTGATGGAATTAATGGAAAAACGCGAGGCATTACTCGAAAAATTACGATTAAAAGAGGAAAAAGAAGCTGCTGAAGAAGAGGCCAAGGCTGTTAAAAGAAAGCTAATGATAATGGAAAGCATCAGGGATGCCGCTGAAAAAGAAGCATTACAGCAAAAGAAGGAAGCCGAGGAGTATGCAGCAAGAAAAGAGAAAGAGCGTGTTGAGTTAGAGACTTTCAAAAAGCGGATGGAAACCAAGAGAAAGGAAGAAGAAGAGCGCTTGCGATTACTAGAGGAGGAAGAGGATTCTGCCCGAATTGCCGATGAAGAAGTTCGTCAGGAAAATATGCTAGCGATGGAGGCTCAACGAAATTTCGAAGTCCAAAGCCAATCAAAAACTGAAACTGAAACTGAAAGTGAAGGTTCTGAAGCGGACGATAAAACCCAAAAAGAACTCGAACAAAGACTCGATCGTGAAGGTGCAAAAGCAGGAGAAGTACAAATTTCATTGATGTGGAATGACCGTAATGACCTTGATTTGCATGTCTTATGTCCAAGTGGCGAGAGAATTCACGGTGGGAATAGAGATTCAAAGTGTGGTGGAGAACTCGATGTTGACATGAATGTCCGTGCTGAATCAAAACGTCCTGTTGAGAATGTTGTTTGGGGTGAGAGAGCGCCCCCTGGAATCTACAAGGCATATGTCCATTTTTACAAGCATCACCCAAAAAGGAGAACCAAAAAACATTCTCGCTTTACGGTTATCGTGAATGCTGGTGGTGAGATAAAAGAATACACTGATTCTCTATCTCTAGGGGATCCAATCAAACATATTGCACAATTCACTATGCCTGAATTAAATCAGCGTGTAGGATATGAAGCTGAAACCTCTCTTGAGCGAGTTAAAGTAGACATTGCAAACGCTTCTACTATTGAAGAATATCAGGAGATTAATCTTGAGGGAATTCCAGCAGGACTGAAGCAGGTTTGGGAGGAGAACATACAAAGAAATATCGAAGATTTAGAAAAACTTGCTGAACAAGAAGCAAAAGAAGCCCGTTTTGAGGATGTGAAACAGATGCTAATTCTTGCAACTTCTCCAGAAGAACTTGAAGACCTAGACTTTACTGGCTTTGATGAAAATGAAACTCTGCGGTTGAATGAAATATTGGAGTCCAACATAGATGTTCAACAAGTAATGAAATATAATGAATTGATGGAAAAAATCACGATTTCCTCACGGACTACAGAAATTCAAGACATCATTATTTCAGGTGTTAATGAAGAACAAAGAGCAACATTGCAAGCAGCCAAGGATGAAGCGTTAGAGAGATTCAGTGCAAGCTCATATTCCGAAATATTGGCACTCATCGATTCAGCATCAACGTCTGATGAACTTGATGAAATAGAACTTGTAGGAATTAGCGAAGAACAAATGAAGAGTTTAATAGAACATATGCAAGGACGTTTCCTTGAACTCCAAAATATTGAATCATTTGATGATATAATAAGAGAGTCTGATATTGATGATGAGAATGAGATTTCACTAACTGATGATTTCAAAGAAGTTTTGTCAGAGACTCTAGTAGGTGAAGAAAATTTAGAAGAAGCAGCTGATATGGCAAAGGAATTACATACGGTTATAGAAGCAGAAACTATTGAGGAATCGATAACCGAAGAATCCCTTAGAGGAGCTATTGAGGAACCGACAACCGAAGAGCCCCTTGGAGAAGTTCTTGAGGAATCACTTCAGTCAGAAGAGGACGAATCAAATGTAGAATCATTTGATGATTTACTTAGGGAGTTAGGAGAGGAGTCTGATACCCCTGAAGTGGAAACCCCTGAAGCGGAGTTAGAAACCCCTGAAGCGGAACTAGATGCTCCTGAAGCTGAAACCCCTGCAGTGGAGTTAGAAACCCCTGAAGCGGAACTAGATGCTCCCGAAGTGGAATTAGAAACCCCTGAAGCGGAACTAGATACTCCTGAAGCTGAAACCCCTGAAGCGGAACTAGATACTCCTGAAGCTGAAACCCCTCTTGAGAGAATCAAAAATGAAATTGCAAATGCTTCTACTATTGAAGAATACCAGGAGATTAATCTTGAGGGAATTCCAGCAGGCCTGAAGCAGGTTTGGAAGGAAAACATACAAAGAAATATTGAAGATTTAGAAGAAAACCAATCTTCCATCGTAGAACCCTCAACTGTGCCATCCGAAGATGAAACTGAAAAATTTGACCTTTTACCAATCGGTTCTGAAATGAAACTTAGTTCTGAATTGTTGGAAGAACTAGATAAGCGCTTAAAGTACCAAGGTACAGAGAGAGCGGATTGGGAAGTTAGTCTTATTTGGAATAATAAAAATGACTTGGATCTGCATCTAAGCACACCTGCCGGAAACACCATCAATGTAGATTCTCAATTTTCTCCATGTGGTGGACAATTAGTTGCTGCAATGAATTCAAAGAGCGCCTCAAAGAGGCCTATTGAGCATCTCATTTGGCACTCAAAACCACCCACTGGAACATATGAAGTTAGTGTTGATCACTTCCGAAAGAGATTTGGATTCGGGACTCGTGACCCAACTCCATTCTTTGTAGTTTTGAATAAAAAGGGAAGCCTATCTGGTTGGGAAGGTAAAATAAGTTCTTCAGAACCAATTAGGTCTGTTTTTGAGTTTGAAATCCATTGAGTAGCAGTTTTAAGAACTCAATAATATAATGAGAACTCAAGGCTTTGCATCGCAACCGTATTAGAGCGAATACGGAAGCCGGCTATATGGGAATAGCCCAAGATGAGCTGGCGGCTTGGCTTGCGGGCTATGATTCGACCTCCATAACTATTGGAGTTGTAGCCTCTCACTCCTCTCTTCAGATACTCCATGGGGCCCGCGCAGAGGGCTTTAGGACACTTGGAATTGCAGTAGGTGAAAACCGTCGTCGATACTACAAGGCTTTCCCTGGAGCTGAACCCGATGAATGGTTGATGCTTGAGGATTATAGAGAATTACTAGATCAAGCCGAATGGCTACGACAACGCAATGTCATTATTATTCCACATGGTTCATTAGTTGAATATCTCGGAGCTGAAAACTTTAGAAATTTAGAAGTGCCAACATTTGGAAACCGTGGGATCCTCAAGCACGAATCGAGTCGCCAATCTCAGAGGGCTTGGTTGGAGGCAGGTGGATGTACCATGCCCAAGTTAATCGTTGACCCTCATGATATTGATGGACCTGTTATCATCAAATACGCTGGCGCCAAAGGAGGTCGCGGATATTTTATCGCAAGAGATTACCGAGATTTCAGAAGAAATGCCCTTCTAGAAGAAGAGTTCACAATTCAGGAATATGTGCTTGGTTGCCGTTATTATCTGCATTTCTTTTTCGACCCAACCGCTGAAGATGGATTTCAAGTTCAAGGAGTCGGAAGCCATGCTGGAATGAACCTTGGTAGATTGGAATTAATGTCAATGGATAGGCGTGATGAAAGCAATGTTGATGAGTTTTACAAACTCGGTTCCTTACGCGATTTAAGAGAGATGGAATTAGAGCCATCTTTTGTAGTAACTGGTAACCAACCTGTTGTACTAAGAGAAAGTCTACTGCCTGAATCATTTAGATTAGCAGAAGGAGTTGTCGCCTCTTCTTTTGAATTAGAAGAAGGTGCAAGAGGGATGCTTGGACCATTTTGCCTTGAGACAATTGTTACAGATCAATTGGAATTCAAAGTCTTCGAAATCAGCGCTCG
Source organism: Deltaproteobacteria bacterium (assembly GCA_028344335.1). Lineage (GTDB taxonomy): Archaea > Thermoplasmatota > Poseidoniia > Poseidoniales > Poseidoniaceae > UBA226. The sequence goes on from JAOMAZ010000015.1 coordinate 22,502, forward strand.
AATTGTTGCAGGTTCGAACCCCTTCGTTGGTGGTTCACCCTATTCCGATATCAATGAATGGCGAATGTCTACCGGCCGCAGAATAGCTCGTTCAATCAAGCGAGCAATGGAAAAAGGAGTATTGACAGACATACTATCCTAAGCCTTCTTCCATACATGTTTGTGAAAAGGCTCATGTCCTCTCATCATTAGCCGCATCACATGGCGGAGCAACGCATCACCTATTCTGAGTATCTGCACCTGCATCAGATTCTTGCCCTACAAGATGGTGGAACCGCATCTGGGCGAGAAATAACCCATGATGAAATGCATTTCATAATCGTCCATCAGTCCTTTGAATTATGGTTTAAACTAATCATAAATGAGTTGACTACGGCCAAGTCCATACTCTCTAAAGAACAAGTCCCTGAAAGTGATATTCCAATAGTTGTTCATCATTTCAGAAGAACTATTGAAATTCTCAAATTGATGCAATCTCAATGGAGGGTCATGGAAACTCTCAGCCCTCAAGGTTTCTTGGCATTCCGAGATGACCTAGGCACAGCATCTGGATTCGAATCTTTCCAGATGCGTCATCTAGAAATAATTCTTGGTCTCGATAAGAAAAACCGCCCAGGTGGTATGGACCCTCTTGCACATTTTAAGAAGCTAGCAAGTGAATCTGAAGATGGGGAAAAAGCATGGCAACAGTTGTTGAAGGTTAGTTCTGAAGATACCTTAGTGGACGTCCTAACTAGTTGGTTGGCAAGAACACCGATCAATGGTTCAGTTCCAAGTGATGAAGGAGATGAGGAAGTAGTCTCTACTTTCATAGGTAGTCACCTAGAATCGATGGCTAAACATGATGCTGATTCATTGGCTAGGCACATCAGCCTTGGTACTCCAAATATCGAAAAGGTAGAAGAGGGATTCTCAAATTCTCAACAAGCAGCGGCAGACTTCCTAATTCCTGAAGGCAGCATTAGTAGACATAGAGCAGGGCTATTATTCATCGAATCCTATCGTGAATTACCACTACTGGCTTGGCCAAGAGCCCTGATAGATTGTATCGTAGAATTAGAACAACAATTACTTCTCTTTAGACATCATCATGCACGTATGGTAGAACGCATGATTGGCCGTAGAGTTGGCACTGGAGGCTCATCTGGGGTAGACTACCTTGATATGACAACAAAGCCTAGAATATTCACTGACCTTTGGGAGGTACGCACTCTTCTTGTGAAAAGAAGTGGTATTTCAGATGTAGAAAACCCCGATTTTTACGGATTTGCATAACTCATAGCCAAGGTTGAGCAGCCACAATAACCACTCCAAAAAACATCAGTGCCAGATATTTTAAACTGGCCATGAAAGAATGGAATGCTTTTGGCATTCTTTGATTTTCATCCAATGCTTCATCAGCATCAATAGCCCAAACAGTAGACGCATACCAAATCCCCAAGCCTGCAATCACCACAGAAAGAGGCCACCCAATACCATAACCAGACCAGATAATCGGAATTGCTGCCAGTAGAATCAACAGCACACAATATATTTTTGATTCTAACAAAGTTCGATGTGGACCTTTAGCATCAGGCATCATCGGAACACCAACCTTTCCATATTCCCCATGGCGATAAAGAGCCAAGGCCCAGAAATGAGGTGGAGTCCAAAGGAAAATCAACAAGAAAAGCATCCATGGCACAGGAGAGCCAAGGTCAAAGGGATTACTTCCTGAAAGTGTTGTAGATGCAGCCGCAGCCCAAGCAATCAGAGGAGGGGTTGCTCCTGCAATGCCCCCGATGACGATATTGTATGGGCTTCTACGCTTAAGCCAAATTGTATAGATCAAAACATAAAATAAAACTGAAAATCCGGTCCAAAATCCAGCTTTCCAATGAACTTGCCAAAGAACTATGGTTCCAAGAATAGCAATGATTATTCCAAACACTAGAGCATGCACTCGTGATATCCAACCCATTGGAACGGGGCGGGTATTGGTCCGGCGCATTCCTGCATCGATATCGTGATCAAACCACATGTTGATAGAATTAGAACCTCCGGCAGAAAGCGTCCCTCCAAGGAATACCCAAAAACTAGTTTCAAGAGTATCCAACCAAGTACGTCCACCACCATCGATGACACCTTTACGATCTAGTAAATCGTGAACTAATACAGCACAAATTGCAGTTATCTGCAAAAGAACGATGACTCTCAACTTCATCAAACGAATCCAAATTATCGGCAGGGGAGGCCTTGGTTCAGCATCAGAGGTCATATTATTCCTCCTCTGATGTTATTGGCTCCATCACAGCTACTCTACAAATCAATAGTGCAGTCATTACGGCAAGGAAAGAACTGACACCAAATATCAAGTGCAATAGTGATAATATCTCAACAAATCCATCGGCTCCTGCTGTAATTATGTAGACTCCTCCAATCATAACATTGAGTAACCACAGTGCAGTACCTGCTTCAACACAGCGGGCTAGAACATCTCCGGTGCCATGTTCCCTCACTTTTTCGCGTAGGCGAACTGCCCCCCACATCAGAGTTCCACCAATCACTAAGGCTCCTATTCGGTGAAACATTTGGACGATGATACCCATGTTGGAAAATGGCGGAAACCACATATCGAAACATTTTGGCCAACCAGAGGAAAAGCCAGTACTGCATCCCGAATTATAATTGCCACCCGCAGTCGAAGCAACCCAAGCTCCTAACACGAGAAGTAGTAGAACTGCACCTGTAAGTTGGCGAAGGAGCGGAATTGATTTGAGTGCGAATTCCGCAGAGACGTCATTGATTTTATCTTTACTTCCAGTCCTTGCTCTCCACAATAGCCATTGCCAAATGAAGATAGAAATCCAACAAACTGCCAATACCAAGTGAAGAGCCACAGACCAATCTACATTATCGAACTTAACGGTCATATACCCTACAACTGCCTGTAATATCAGCAAAACACCGCCTGCAAAGGCGATTCCAACCATGTCATCTCCCAATTCTTCTCTTCTAGAACGAACATGAAGATAGTTCCATAGAACTGGAATAGCAACAATCCCTACCACCAATCTATGTAACCATTCAGAGAGGATTTGCATCGTATCATAGGTAAAATCAGGATTAAGGTCGTGTCGGGAATCAGCCTCCTCTGGATTATTTGCCCACCACTGTTGTTGTTCTTCACCTGAAACAAAAGGGTGGATTTCTCCAAAACATGTTGGCCAATCTGGACAACTTTCACCTGCATCACTGATGCGAATATAGCCGCCAATGACGAGGATTAGTAATCCTGCAACCATCAAGCCCAAAGGCAGGCGCGACATCTTGTCGCAGTCACCATTACCCCTCATTACCCATCGCTCCTCTATTCCGTTCATCAACATATGCCAAGCAACCTACGTTCTCTTCTTAGCGATGGTTTCAATAGAGGGCCGCCGGTCGGCCGGATTGCCTTCCTTCGGGAAGACAGGTGAGCCCCATGGTCAAGCCAGCAAAACCACACACCCGCTTTGAGAGAGCCCGTATCATCGGTGCAAGAGCACTACAAATTGGAATGGGGGCTCCTCTCAACGTTTCTGAAGACCTTCTTCGCGAGGCATTCAAGTCAGAATTAATTTCACTTTACGGTGTTGAAGAGGCAAACTTACGCTTTGTTTTGGACCCACTGAAGATTGCTCTTTACGAGTATGAGAATCATTTGATTCCAATTGATGTTGACCCTCATTTATCTTGAGTTTTAACGTCAAAACGCCACTCAGTAACCATTCCCGGTGCCCGAATGCACCCTTTGCAAACTTATTTCAGTATCATTTATCGAGGTGGTAATATGCAGGCTCGTGCACTCATTTTAGCCTTGTCAGGGGTACTTACAATTTTGTCAACCCCATTAGTTTCTGCCCATGGTGGCGAAAGCACTGATGGCTTCACGAATTTTCAAATCATGCTAATTTCGATTGGAATTTCAGCATCCATATATTTTCTAATCACTAGAGTCCTTGAAACTCAAACATATCTCTCAAGCCCATTGGTCTTAACACTTGTAACATTCACAGGATCTGTACATATCTTGTTGGGTTTGAGTGATAATCTTCTACTGTTAGGTGGAGTTGGGGTTATTGGAATTCTGGTCTTATCCTTATTCGTTAATTTTAGTCAATGGCAGGAGAAAATCGCGAGGTTAGGATTAGGGTTGGTTGTTACAATCATGCTCGTCGCATATTTTGTTTCCAATCATGATTTACACTACATTACCGAAGATTACCTAGGTATTACAACGAAATTAGCCGAATTATCCATCATCATTTTGCTTAACAAAGAGCGAAAACAAGATACAAGTGATTCTGAAGAAGAATGAGTATTTCTTCGACATCACCAACCCATCGGTGTGGTACCGCAAAGGGGTTATCCGAAACCCCATCCAACAAGAAGAAGCCCTTTGAAATTGTAAATCCGTTTCAATGGGTATTCGGATGAACCCATTCAATACATCCGGGACAGTTTGGAGATGGATTGAAAAGTGTGAGACCACTTTGATTGTCTATGAAGAGTGGCAAGTGTCCAAAATGTGGCGGCGAGAATATTACTATACCTAAGAGGCGGAAAAGGACTGTACGACATCAGGCGTGGAAGTCAGATGAATATTTATGCGGAAATTGTGGATACGTTGAAGCATATCGAAGAATGAGTTAATTGGTGCGTTTCAAAGGGTTCCCCTCTGAAACACCCGCATTGTATAGGGTATCCATCTGAATGCCCCCGTTTACGAGGGGTCCCCTTGCAATTTACTCTTCACCTGAAAGTTCATCTTGAGGTTGAATTAACATTCTGTAGTATTCAAATAGGTAGAAAATTAGTGACAGCAAGATCAATATTGCAGAAATAATCAAGCAAACAAGCAATGCCATTCCTTGACCAAAGCCACAATAAAATTGTCCATAGCATGGATTGAAATGGAAGTATATTTCATACCCAACAATCGAAATTAGTGATAATTCAGCACCAGCAAAAAAAGTCCAAAATGCATATTTGAAATTTCTTTTCTCACGAGTATAATCCTGTATCATTTTTATTAGAACTAATTGGATAAGAATACCAATTATCACATAACCAGAAGTTTGCACAATTGATGTTTCAACACTACGGAGATAAACATGCCTCCGTTATTCGGATGAATTACAAGGTTATATCCAATTACTCATTAAAACGGAAATTGAATTTCAAAGGGCTTTGCGTGGGTCATTTTAGACGCTACCCTTCCAACTGAAGGTTCTGGAACTGATTATTCCAAACCTTCCAATTCATTGATGGCTTTAGCAGCTGCAACGACATCACCGTCTTCCCACCAATCAACAGCGATGAAGGTAGGGCGCTTGCCGTGTTGTTGCCAGCATTCAGTAGAACGTTGAATAAGGAAATCAACGTTGTTGGCTTCTTCTCCTCGTGAGGGGTCAGAAAGGCCTGCGGGGCCTCTTAACCAATTGTTCATGTGAAATACTTCTTGTTGGATATCACCGCGTAAAAGATCGCAATTCATGTCCTCAGTGTTTTCTTCTGCAAAATTTGTTGTCCAACTGTGAGTAAGGAAATCATGAATCCAAGGGTGCGATGCATCCTCGCCCTGCTCCCAAAAGACAACTAAAGTGGTATTCTGGTCAATCATTTCCTGCAGAGTTGGCCAAGGAGAGTTCATTTCATGGAATAACACTTTATCGTACAGGTTGGATTGTTCAAAAACCGCGAGTAAATGGTCCGGTTGCACATAGTTTTCAACCAAGAGGGTCACAATATCTCGTGGACTCTGTTCCATTTTTTGGTGCAAACTCGACAACCAAGCAATTGAATTCACGTTCCCATAGGTGCAAGGACTGAATCCACGGTCATCGTCTCCGTGGCAAAGACGTACGGTTTCAATTCGTTCATCGCCTAGTATTTCGTAATGTGTGTCAATCATGAATGCACGCATTCCAGCATCCCATTGGGCATCAAGTCCTGTACGATGGTTACTGGCTGGATAATAGATTCCGTCTTGATGGGTAGAAAAGGCGTTATGCGTTTCAGGGAACGTGACGTTGTCGTAAGTTCTCAAGCATAGAATCAACAAACCGTTGCATGCTTCTGTTGGTACTTCTGCCTCTTGGTCTTGGACCATTGAAGGCGTGTCTACGGTTGGTGCTAGACAGCCTGAACACAGCATGACGAGAGACAAAATCACGGCTGAGAGTCCACCTCGCATGGAATTACCAAGATAAGAGAGAGTATCAAAGCGTCGGTAATAATATTAGAAAGTTGGGAATATTGACTCATTCGGTAAGTAAGATTCAACTAACTCGATGCCCTGCTTCCCCACTCTCTGAATCTCCAGTGAATGCAGTTTGCCATTCAGCATCAATAGAGCCACCAGACCATTCTCCCTCTAGTGAGATTTCGTCTACCTCTATTTCCTCTCTCCAAACTGGCTCATCAGTACTTCCTGAAATAATGAACATATTATTTTCATCTAATTGACTTCTAATCAAATCAACGTGTTTTGAAAGAGGCAAAAAATGACCAACTGGTGTGCCTGCAGATACGTGCGGGTTAGTAGCTGTACAAATCATCAATCCATCTCCAGGAGCGATGATATCCACTGTTAAACCGGGGTGGGCAGGGTCCGAAATAGTAGCCACGATTTCACCTTCTTCAACAACACTGGATGGTCCTACCCACATATCGAGTAAACCACCTTCTCCAGCCCTTAACCAATTTGAACCTTGAGCCAATAATCTAAATCTTGGACGTGTTGGGTTTCCAGGGATGACATGAAGTGATTTTAACACATTTAGAACACCATTAACAGCAACTTGTGTTGATTCATGATCAATATTATCAGCACCTCCACCTTCATAGGTCATGCAACCAATTCCCGCCTTTATTGCTGTTCTTCGTAGTGAACCCTTGGGAGGTTTGGAATCAAGGATGACCTCTATTCCAAAGGCCTTTGCTACAATATTTGAATGTGGGTCGGCAAGGTTTGCCCTAACTTGGGGCATGTTTATTCTACCCTTAGCAGCACTATGAAGGTCGATTAGATAATCTGAACCCTTGATGATATCATGCCATAATCGATAAGCTACCCTAGAAGTTGTATTGCCTTTTATTCGTCCAGGAAATTCTCTATTTAAATCTCGCCCATCGGGGAAATACCTAGACTTATTCCGATATCCAGGGAGATTGATAACCGGAATAATTTGAATTGTTCCAGCGATATGTGATGGGTCCAATTGGCGTTCTGGATCTGTCATTGATGTTGATAATAAATGGGTACAAGCACTAGGTCCGGTCAATTCATCACCATGTATTCCTCCTGTAATTGTAACTACTGGCCCCGGTCTTGAGCCATGAATAACGGTGATTGGAATTGGCCAAGCATCGCCAATTTCAACGTCTAATAGATTTACCATTAATGTCCTCATTTGGCCTGGCTTTACTCTTTTTCGCATAATCACATGGCTCTTTTGGCCAGAAGAGCGGTCCCATTCATCGCGGTGTTCTGATTCATGTTCTTTCAATGCCAATTTGATTTCCTTTCGCCTATCAGCAGGCATTTCATGAGCTACACGAATTGTTCTTTTGATTTTCTTAGCTTTATTCTGAGGCCTTTTTTGAGGTTTTTTGTTCTTAGGTTCTGGCTTCGTTTTCACAACTTTACCCACGTCTGCAACTGCCTCCTCGGCCGCTTCCTCAACCGGCTCATCATCAGGCATATCCCTTTGGGGTTGTCAATCTGCCATCAAGTCTTTGACTTAGTAATGTCACAGAATGGCTACGGTGAGTGCGATGAACGACAACGGTGTGCAGCAACAATACGCCCCAACTTCAATTTGTTTTGGTTGTGGACCTGCAAATGAGAAAGGGTTGCAAATTGCTTCTCATCGAATTGAAAATGGTTTGGAATTAGAATTTTTACCAAGCGAAGAACATCAGGCATTCCCAGGAATGATTAATGGTGGAATTATTGGCACATTGCTTGATTGTCATGGCAATTGGACCGCCGCTATTGCAATCATGGATGAACAAGGATTAGATGAGCCTCCTTGCACAGTTACTGCCAATTATTCAATCAAATTACGCCGCCCAACTCCCCTAGGGGTTCTCCTAATCGTACGCAGCCAAATTAGCAAGATAGATGGAAGCCGAGTTGAAGTTGAGATGACTTTAGAAGCTGATGGCAAGGTATGTGCAAGCGGCAATGGCTTATTCGTTGCAGTCGAAGAAGGACATCCTGCTTACCACCGTTGGTCTTGAATCGATGCTAAAAATACGACAACACTGGTGAATTATGATGCAACCAACTCTTGAATCAATGAAATCAGAGGTCTTACATTGGATGTCTTCCAAGCCATTCTTTACAAACAAAGAAATTCAATCCCTCAATACAATTGACTTAGGTTTTCTCCGCAGAAATTCAACCCAAAAGCATGGAGTCTGCCGCTTTCACAAAGGAACAGATGTACACTCCGCAACCCTTGGGCCAAATGATGTGAAATGCATTGATTTGCATCCTCACCTACTAACTGAAGATTGGCAAGAATATGGGAAAACGGTCCTCTACCATGAGTTTATTCATGCCTTAGGAAATTTTGCACATGATGCCAATTTTAGAAGGTTGGAAGGGTGTTGGGAAAAGGAAATTAGCGATGCAGGTAAAACATTTACAGAATTAATGCGGAGAGAAAATGCCACTTGGTTGTGGGTCTGCTCCTCCTGTGAGAAGGAGTACCCACGAAGGAAAAAAGGGGCAGGAAAATACCGCTGCAGGAATTGTAATGTCATCCTTAAGGACATTAAATTTAATCAGAGCACCGTATAACATATCATTGAAACGGTTGAGCCAAGGTCATGCAACGTAGTGTCAGCATCATATTGATGCTGGTATTGCTACCTTTCTTAGCAATCTCTACTGAAGCTGAATTAGGTATGGAAGAAGCTGAAAAATCTCTAAATTTAATTTGTGATTCTGATGATGATTGCTTTCTATCGAATGGTGTTTCTGGAGAAGAGATGAGTTCTGGGCAAGAAAATGATGCAAACCCCCTTACGCCAAAGGTAGTTTCACTGGAGTTCAATATGCAACCAAGTCAAAATCAATTATCTTTACTTCCTGAAAACCTGAAAAGTCTTACAATTGATCTAAAGATTAGGGAGGATTTGGGTGGATGGGCCCAGCCAGACCTTGAAGTTGAATTGAAATTAGGAGCCTCTGAAAATTCTTGGACAATAGACGGAGCTGGCCCCGAATTAAATGCACAACCCCAACCGTATGAATTAGAAGATGAGCCCCTCGATATGAGTAATGGAAGAATGCTCTTACCTGGTGAAATTATTCGCCTCAGGATTTCATTCCAATTAGAACGCCCAAGTAATTGGGAATTGGGCTTGAGGGGTCTTAGCAATCTAGAGTTGGACATAGATTGGTCAGTGGATCCAGCCCAAGCAGATGTCGATGAACCTTCTTCGAGACAGCAACCACGCCAATCGAGTGAAGTTGAAATCTGGCATGATGGAGCACTTGTTGGAGATGATAGCGATTGTTTTGAATTTGATTTAGAAGAAAATGAACTATTCAATATCATAATTATTTGGGAACAAGTGCCGATTGAAGTGGAGCAGCCTCACCAAACTCCTGATCTAATTGGCCCTGGAAACAGGAATACCCCCACTCCAAATGTGAAGACTACCAATGATGGTGAAATAGAGACAAAAACATATCAATATCGAGGTTTGGAAAGCGGTGACTACAGGCTTTGCTTTGATGGAAGAGATGACAAATTTCAACCATATTCTTGGCTTGGAAGGATAACTTATGAAGGAATTGGGCCAAATTCTCCTGCTCAATTCGAAGGAGATGGAAGTTGGAAATCCGGCACTACAATTATGGGTGATTCAAGTCAAAGTGAAATTATCGAGGCGAGTGGTTTTTTCTCTTTAGCCTTCGGGTTCTTGATGCTTTTCGGAGTCATCGGGGCAGCAGCAGTTCAGCCAACTTGGAAGTGGACTCGCCGTCTGATGCTACCACTTTCAGGTGTTCTCATCATTTTCGGTGGCATCGCCCATCCGCTAACGATGTGGGGGGAATCACTCCCTGAGGAGGATTCGGTGAATATCGAAAGGTTACTTGAGAATCGCCTAGAACAGATATGGCAAGTCCTAGAACCTGGAACCCCTCAAAATACCATTGCAGAGCATTTGGGCTCGACATTCGGAATCTTGGTAGGAGAACATTTATTGATGAATATAGAAGTATCTGAAGCCATTCAAATGGAAGATGGAAGATACCAATTACAATCTCCTGAAATGGAAAATATAAGGATTGACAGACTAATTTTCAATTTCTTAAATGAGGCCGGAGCTGGTCATGGCGGTGATGGTCTACTTCCTGAACGCTCAGTGAATTTTGTGCTACAAGCTGGTAGGGCTTTGACCCTCGACTTGTTGATTTTAGAGGCATTAATGGTGGTTGAAGAAGTTCCTCAAAACTCCAATATCCAAATCGATTGGACGATGACCAATGCAGGAGCATCTGGGAGTATTCTCAATC
>JAOMAZ010000016.1 GCA_028344335.1 Deltaproteobacteria bacterium
TTTAAAGTTGGTTGCCCGAGTAATTGTACTTCACCATTATCCATCTCAACATTACTCTTGTAGCCATATGCCATACCAGGAGGTTGGCCTGACCATGATGCTGAACCCTTGCCACCAAAATCCGTATCTGTTGTCAAGTTACTATATTGTGCAGAAGATGGTTCCCCCCTGAGATCGAAATTTGCAGCGCTAACTTCGGCTCCATATGGAATGTTGATTTGGCCAGCAGAACCATTGCCTTGACCATTGAAAGTATGAGTGTAAGAAGTTTCACCACCCACAAATTGGGTTTCTGTTGTAACTCCACTTGCTAGCGGAGAAAATGTTGATGCGAGAAAGAGTAGAATGAGTCCTATTGCCTTGCGCATGATAATCTCTATTCCCTGCAATGGATAATTGCATTTGAACTATCCCCTGCGTGAACACCGCCCCCAAGGGGGCGTTTTACCGATATCATGACTGGGAAGTAGTTTCGTTTGCAAATCAAATCACACAATCCTTGATGAATGACTCGGAGGTGTGCCACACTGGAGAAGAGCGCATGGCAGGGCGAGCAAGGAAAAAAGATGGGGCTTTCAAAAGATGGTGGCGAGGAAAGCAAGACAAACATTTACAAATTCTTTCAGCCATATTTTTGGGCGCGATTGCAATGATTCTATCCAGCCTTGTGCAACTGGTTTTACTCCGTCAAGATGCTGCATGGGCCGATTATACAACGATGGCGTGGATACTTCTAACACTATCAAGCCTGATTGCAATTTGGATTGGGCCGGAGTTCGTTCATTATATCGGTCAATACAATCTCCTCAATGAGGTACTCGAATTAGATTCCCGCTCCGAAGTTTCACGTCGCCGACAAGAGGCAGAAGCGGCTGCAAAGATTCTTGGCAGCCGGTATGTCGCAAGGCTTGATGAACATCTTGTCGAGCTCGGTATCAAGCGAGCAAGACGTACTTGAACAGGTGATGGAATGAGTTGGAACTTGCTGCGCGAAGCCTGCCTCGCGGTGGGTATGATTGGAGTTTTGATTCTATCTCTATGGGGGATAACCGGACAGATGCCGCCATTGGTTGTGGTTGAATCTGATTCAATGGTGCATAATGCAGAGTCCGGCGAAGTTGGTTCAATCGATGCTGGGGATTTGATTTTGGTTCATCAATATCAAACAACTAAAGTGATAACATTTGCAGAGGCAACCTACCCGAACAACAAGCATTACGGCCATTCTAGTCATGGGATGAATGGCGATGTCATCATCTATGAGAAAAATGGAGAGGTCGGTACACCAATCATTCACAGAGCAATTCTTGAGGCTGTGCCCTCACTGACTAAAGCGGCAAATGATAGCACTGATTGCAACACTTCCATTTACGATTCAAGTCTCAAAGCCTGTATCCTCAGTTGGGATGTTCCAGGAACTACCCTACGTAATGTGAGCAGTATTTCATGGGTTTTTGATGGCAATTGGACAGGTGAATACGACTGCCAAAGAAATTCTCAATTCAATCATGGAGAAGTAGGCATGGAGAAATTTCTAACAATTGAGAATTGGAAGCCACAAAGAGCGGGTTTCATGACCCTTGGAGATAACAACAAATGTTCTGTTGACCAAGGTTGGTCTCCTTCAAAGGGCGGTGTTGCTGGCGCTACTGGATTATTCGATTCTAATGGAGTTGGGGTTGATGCAGTCTCTCGCAGTCACCTCGTTGGTATTGCAGGAGGAGAGATTCCTTGGCTTGGCACGGTGAAATTGATGATGTCAGGAGATGGCTCGCCTGGCACAAGTCAAGTTCCAAGTGCATCTTGGGGCTGGTTATTCATTAGTATTGCAAGCGTGTTAGCTCTGCCAATAATTTTGGAGCCACTATTGAATCGAATTATTAATGGCTCACCAGAGGTTGCTGAGGCTGAGCAAGAGCGCAATTATGCGGAACGGTTTCCGGTCAACGTGTCTTCAGCATGAGTGATTTTTTGGTTGATTTTGTCCTGAGCCTCAACTAATTTCCCGATACTCGCTTGTTCTAGCATTCGTGATACTGCATCTCTATTTCTCTTTACTGCTTGGATTCTCTTGGCTTGGTCGCGGTTCTTTTCTGTACTCCCTCGCATACTCATCAGCCATTCCTCTAATAGTGATGATAGTGCATGGGGGGTTTTCATCATCGCTGACAAAGTCATGTTCTGCCGCCTGAAACGCAACTTGATGGTACCATCCGAAAGGCGGTTTGCTTGAACTGATCCAGGATTCCATTCCTCGACCCTGATAGCCACTTGCCTTTCAGTTGCCAACACATTGTCTTCACCTGCTTTCAATCGAAGTATTGCAACCATAGTTGAATATTTGAGAAGGACCTCATGAACTCCATCAAATGAAGACCAATGAGTAATTTCCATGGGTGCTTGACCCCATGTCCGCATCGACCAATCATCGACAGCGTCCTCATCGAAATCATCAGCCATTGAATGATGCGTGAATCCTTGTCATTTCAAGCCATCCACTCACTCTTCACTTTGATTGGGAGTTGAAAACCTCAAGAAGGAGAGGTATGGCCCTTCCATGTAGGGGGGTTGCGCGCGTCACTTTTTTCAGAACACGGGCTCCTCGATGAGCAACTCAATGCTGCGTTAGCTAATCTTAGTTGGACGCCTACTCCAATTCAAAAACTGGCGATTGACCCCTTGAGTAGAGGGTTGGATCGCCTAATCATCGCCCCAACCGGTTCTGGAAAAACGATGGCTGCGGTACTTCCATTACTTGAGCGCTGTAAAAATGAAGGTTGGGAGGGCTTGTCAATCCTCTATATTACTCCACTAAGAGCATTGAATCGAGATGTCGATAGACGACTTCAAGATATTGCCGCAGCCATTGGCCTACGCGTAGGACTTCGGCATGGAGATACAACCCAATATGAGCGTACGAAGCAAGTAAAAAATCCACCACATTTACTTGTTACAACTCCTGAAACTTTCCAGGTCATGTTCACAGGCCATCGTCTATTAGCAATGCTATCAAATGTAAAAGTAGTTATTATCGACGAGGTACACGAATTAGCCTCTTCAGAACGTGGATGGCAACTTAGCCTAGGCTTAGAGAGATTACGATCCTTAACCGGAAATGATGTTCAAAGAGTAGGGCTCTCTGCTACAGTTGGCAATCCAAATGAAGTGGCGGCTTGGTTATCTCCGCAGGCTGAAGCGATTTCAGTAGGTGGAATGAGAGCCACAGAATTGATCGTTGAAAGTGCTCATCCAGATGTGTCGGATGAAGCCTCAGGGTTGGACCTTGGTTTATCCGCTCGTGCCCATGCAGCACTGCGTTTGTTAGCAAAAAGAATCGAGCATAATTCTCCTTGTTTAGTATTTGTAAATTCTCGAAGTTCAGCAGAAACTATCGCTCAAAGGCTCGAAGCCATTGCTACTCACCTTCGAGTTGGAGTCCATCACGGCAGCCTTGCAAGTGAAACTAGACAACAAATGGAGGATGAACTAAGGGCAGGCGACCTACATGCACTGGTTTGTACTAGCAGTTTGGAATTAGGCATTGATGTGGGAAGTATTGCTCATGTCATCCAAATCCGCTCCCCTCGTTCGGTCGATAGAATGCTGCAAAGAGTTGGAAGGGCCGAACATCACCTCGATGGAATTGGGCGCGGACGTTTGATTTCTTGGGAAGGCGATGATATCGCTGAATCTGCAGTTATTGCCCGACGTGCTTTGAAAGGAGCCCTTGAGCCTGTTTCTTGGCGAGATAGGCCACTATCAGTAGTTGCAAACCAACTTGTTCAAATGGCAAAATGCCATGGAGCCGTTAGCATTGATGAAGCTACAATGATAATCTCCAAGGCCCCCCAATTTACCAATTGGAAAAGAGAAGATACAATAGAAATTATTAGGGTTCTTGAGGACGGTTGGCTACTGCGCTTTGTTGAAGAAGGTGAGAAAGCACCTTGGTGGACTTGGCATCGTAGCATTTGGAGTATTGCTTATCTTCAAAGTAAAGGGAAAATCCCAGAGGAAATGCCGCAGACTGAAAGTGATGAAGCCCCAGAAGGATTCGAAGAATTAGAATTGAAAATCCCTGAACACTTCAAAAATGGCTGGTTTTCCCCTGCTGGAAGAACAAGGACTTATGCAATGAATCACTTTTCTATGATTCCAGACAGTCAGTCATATCGAGTTAGGGATGCCGTTACTCGGCGTAGCCTCGGTTCTGTAGACGAGGCATTTGTTCTATCTCTTGATTCAGGTGGTGATGACGAAGATGGCCAACGTCGTCGCTTCGTCATGGCTGGAAGAACTTGGCAAGTTATCGATGCCGACCCAGAAAAAGAGGAATTGCTAGTTGCTCCCGTTAGTGATCAAGGCACAGCCCCAGTTTGGGCTGGGGAATTGCCTCCAACACCTGAAAAGGTCGCTCGTGAAATTGGTCGTTTACGGCATTTATTGGCAGTTGATGTGGGGGCCCAGATGTTGGAGGATGAAGAGGCGGACCAATTTGGTTTACTTTGCATGGATGAAATCGATGCAGGTAGTTATCCACTCGATGAAGAAGCACGAGGTTTGCTATTTGAAGAAGTTCTAAACCATCTTGATACAACTGGAATACTACCTACTGACCGTTGTATCACCATCGAAAACAGAGATGAAGCAATCGTAGTCAATTCCTGTCAAGGTAGTAGGATAAACGAAGCCTTAGCACACCTCCTACAAGCCATGGCCTCAACACGTTCAGGTAAGATGGGTCGAATTCTAGTTGAGCCTACTCGGTTCTCATTACAGATGGGAGGTATCAACCCAGAGGATGTAAAAAAATGGATGATGGAAACCCCACCCGATGCTGTTGCTGGAATATTGTCGGTAACCTTACCAAACTCTAGGCAAGTGAGATGGCGTTTCGCAGAAGTAGCAAAGGTGTTTGGGGTTCTGCGTAAAGGTGTTGACCCAAGACGCATTAATCTTCACGGCTTACTCAAAAAATACCGTGGTACAGTAGTAATGCAAGAAGTGCTCTCTCGTCTTTTCCACGAAAGAATGGATGTTGAAGGTACAGGAGATGTATTACGAGGAATTCAAAGTGGAATAATTAGAGTTGAAATCACTGCTGCAGGACCTTTGGGATTATCGCCACGTGGAGAAAAGGATTTGCTGATGCCAAACTGGTCAAATGCACAAGTTAGAGATCGATTGAGATCTCGTTTGATGAATGAGCGTGCGGTCTTGTGCTGTCTAAAATGTGGAGGAACCAAGACTTTTCGTGTTGCCAAGTTCGCTGAATTGGAAGTTATTTGCAGATTCTGTAAAGGCAGAATGATGGCTTGCTCTCGAGAAGGTTTGAGGGAGATGCTAGAAAAGTGGGTCGCCTCAAAAGAAAAATCTGATAAAAACAGAATGAATCGTTGTGCTGAAGCTATCAAAAGAAGAGGACTTGATGCTGTTCTTTGTTTGATGGGGAGAGGAATTGGTGAAACTACAGCCACTCGGCTATTACGAAGTGTGCCACCAGGTAATCTTGATGCCTTATTAGAAGCGATTCATAATGCTGAAATTCTCTATGCAAGAACACGCCGGTTTTGGTAATCTTTTCTATTGATGAAATTAAAAATCTAATTGAATTATAGATTCTGCCCACGTGGGTCTTTAGGACCATCAGTGCTTTGGATTTCAACCCCATGTTTCTGGAGATATTCTATGCCGTTAGCCCCGCCGAATCCACCATCAACAACAATCACTTTGGAAATCCCCGCATGATGGATTATCTTAGCGCACATCATACATGGTTCACCAGTGACGATTAGCCAGGCTTTGTTGGTAGGAACTCCATTAGCCGCAGAGTTGCAAATCAAATTCATCTCAGCATGATGGCAACCAATCTCCACTCTTGTTCCAGATTCAACATTCATCGTATCTCTCAAGCATTCATCCCCACCACAAAGATTGCCGCCACCTCGTGGGCCACCATTGTAGCCATCCATCAGCACGACGTTTCTTTCTGGATCTACAAGTAATGCTCCAAATTTAGCACGGGGGCAATTACTAGCCTTTGCAAGAGCGAGGCATTGCTCGATACGAATTGCCAGATGTTTGTCTTTCATGCCGCCACCAACTACCTGCTGTAGCCTATCTTATGTGAACCTGACTTAGAGCAAAGATAGATCTTCATCACTATCTTTTCCAAGTATTTTTAATAAATTCCCCTGTAGATATAATGATCCACAAGAAACGATAAAATCACCCTTTATTTGATTGAGGGCGTTTTTTGGAGTGGGAACATTTCTTCCAAATGGTATCAATGAGGTTTTGATTGCTGGATAACGACCACCTTGGGGTTCTGTACAAACAACATCAATTGGCGGATATTTTACCATTAATTCTACTAATGGTTGAATGAACTCTTCCAAGTCATGTTGCGGAGAGGAACCAAAAATCAAACTCCATGGCCTATTTTGAATCAACTTTTCAAGAGCCTCTACAAAACGAATCATGCCGCTTGGGTTATGGGCAGCATCCAACAAAAACTCAATATTATCTATGTGAAAATTCTGCATCCGAGCCGGCCAATTCAATTTCCCAAGGGATTCTTCTACTGCCGTAGCCGCATTCTCAAATCCACATTTGAGTAGAACTGCCTTTGCTAATATGGCTGCTTCATTTGTGAAATCTACGTTTGGAACCAAAACCCATTGGACTTGGTGGTATTTCTCCACCTCATCAACCAATAATGGGTCGTACTTCATCAGCAAAGGAACTGATTTGGAGGCGATTGCTGCTTTTTCTAAAGCAATTTCCTGAATCGTTTCTCCAAGTATCTCTCTGTGTTCTAATGATATCGAAGTTACTAGACAAGACATTGCATCACAAGTTCTAGTCGCATCAAGGCGCCCACCAAGCCCAACTTCCACCACCATGACATCTACTTCCATTCTCTCAAAAACTATGCAGGCGGCCAACCAAGTCGCTTCAAAGAAAGTCATCCCTTCATCAATTTCCATTAACCGAAGTAATGCATCATCGAAAACAGAAGCCGAAACCGGAACTCCGTTTACTCGGATTCTTTCCTCTATTCTGGAAACATGAGGAGAAGTGAAGGTTCCAACTTTTTGGCCAGATATAATCAGTGCAGCACTTAAAATTGCACATGTCGTTCCTTTACCATTACTACCAGCAACATGTATTGCCTTCGAAGTTTTTTGGGGATTTCCAAGTCTTTCCAAAGCCCGATATGTCATATCTAATCCAAGTGACATTCCACGAGTCCTAAGGCCCTCTAACCATTCTCGTGGCATGATAATGATAATTGCAGTAGGTATCTCCACTTCAGCCCTCGCCCAGCCTCGTCAAGCAAAGCCATGAAAGGGAATCAGTTGCTCGCCATAGCCATGAGCCCTGATGCTGCCGCATCTAATGACAATCCGGTCCAACGGAAGTCAGAATTCCAATATGTCATTGAGGCAATGAAGGAACAATGGGTTTCCATGGTTGGAATGATGGCTATGTTTGTAGTCACCATTGGTCTTGGAATGCTTCTACAGCCATTCTACAATCAAACAGATGAATTGCGGGCCTTTGGTACAGAAGGAGCAAGTCAAGGCCGTTGGATTATCATGGAATTAGCGATGATTTTTGTGTTCACTGCAATCATTATTTGGTTAGCAAAGAAAAAGAAGGAATGGATAATAAAATTGGGAATCTTGGCAATTCTATGGTTGGCACTAGTCTATGCAACTGTTCCACTTGCACATCTTTTCCTTGCTCCCGATATGGGCCCAGAACCCTTCGTTGATGAATTCAGCAACACTGAAGAAGGAGTTGAAGAAGGAGTCTTTGTTCTACACTACGGTGCTGAAGGATATATGATGTACAATGTCATTCCAGCCTTGAATGAAAGTGGAGAGCAAATTGTTGATGATAATAATAACAGTTTATCGTCTCATGCTTTGAATATGAATAATGGCGATTCTAGTTGGACTTGGCAAGCAAATATTGCCACTACCCAACACACCCTAAGAGTTACTCCTCAAGCTGAAAATTTCATAATATCGGCAGGTGAGGACCTCTGGATTCTAGACTTAAATGGAAATGAGCTGAGTAATGATACTTGCTTACGAGCAACCTACCCTGCTGGCTGTTCTACCAGTTTTACCCATAACTACAATGATTTGAATTATACCTATACTATCACAGATGAACCTCGCGTTATCAGATTTGACCCCTACGATAAAGGCAACAAAACTAATCCCGTCAAGGATGGTCAGTGGTTAATTTCTGATAAATTAAATATGAGAGAGAATCCCCTCTTAGCCCAGAAATTTGATGATGATAGATTCATGGTAGTTACGGCTAACTATGCGGTATTGTTCAACATCCCTGAAACTACTTCTCCACCAGTCGCTAGCAGGGACACGCCTACGGACTCAGTTGAAGAAATATGGAATTACAGCACTCCAGATGGAGTCAATATCAGCGCTGCTGAATGGGGAGTTTCACCATGGTCTGAGACCACTCTTGAAGAGCATAATGGTAGAGAAATGATGCTGATCATCGGCACCGACACAGGGAATGTCCTGTCTTGGAATTTCAACCTTGATAATAATAAGGTAATAGAAGAAGAGAGGATGGACCTAGCTGATAATGATGCAGTTGAAGGTGGTATTCATGCTATTAGGTTAGGAGATTATGGTGATGGGGGGATCAATGAAATTTTTATCGCAAGTGGTGACACCTTGCACATGTTCCTCGGCACAGGCCTTGTTGATTACATGCATATCGATCTTGAAAATTCACCTGAAGCGATTCATATCACCGCTAAAGATGATGGTGCCGAAGTTTCATGGTTCAATGAAGAGTCCTGGGCTGGAGGTATGCTCGATGACAGCATGTTAAAGCAACAAGGAATACGTTTGGACAACCTTTCTTCGATGGTAGGACTATTCACTGCAACTCTTCTCATGGCTTGGTTGATATGGAAGCCTGAATGGTATGTAGTTAATACCACTGGAATCTTAGTGGGTTCAGGTGTTGTTGTCATGTTGGGAATTGCTTTTGTGCCATGGTTGGTTATCTTCTTCATGATAATGGCTGCAATTTATGACCATTGGGCGGTTCACAAATCCAAGCACATGCTGGACCTTGCAGATACTATGATTGGTCTAAAATTACCGATATTATTGGTTGCTCCTCAAGAAAAGGGATTTTCGATGCTTGATGATGAAGAGGACACTCTTGCTTCAACTCCTGATAAGGTCGATGAAGAAACTGAGGAAATTGAATACACTGAAAAGGATGATGCTATTGGTGAAGCAGCAGTCAAGAAAGAAGGTTTCAAGGCAAAATCAATCGCTGCTGATGAAGCACGAAAGTCTGGCAAGAAAGCGACCAAAAAAAGCGGTTCAGAAGCGATGTTCATGGGCCTAGGGGATATAATCTTCCCAGGGATGTTAGTTATCTCAGCAATGACCTATCTAGCGCCAATCGGTGGTGAAAATGCTGCACTTTTGGTAGCAATCGGTGTAATAATTGGTGGATTATGTGGATATCTCTTCTTGATGACTAGAGTTGCACTGGGTATTCCTCAAGCTGGATTACCATTATTAAATGGTGGAAGTATCATCGGTTTCTTCGTTTCAGGTTTGATATTTATCGGTTGGAAGGCCTTTGAGTTCAATGTCACTTTATGAGGTAGATTAAATGCTCAACATGAAATTGTTCAAAGAACAAGTGGAGTTAATCCGAGCCGACCATGAAAAAAGGGGTATTTCTTGCGAGCCAATCGATACAGTGCTTGAACTAGAAGCACAATTGGTCGATGCAAGACACCAAATGGAGATGGCTCGTAAAGAGAGAAATACAGCAGCCAGAGCAATTGGTGTGGCTAAGAAAAGCGGCGATGCCGCAGAAATAGAAAGGGTAATGGCAGAAGTCACAGACCTTGGAAAGCGCATTGATGAACTCGACGAGGCTGCAAATTCCCTTATCGAGCAGAGAGATAGAGTTCGAATGAGTATACCAAATATTCTCCACAAAGAAGTCCCCGTTGGGGCAGACGAAGGAGGAAATACTCAACATTCCCTCCACGGAGATAAGCCTGAATTTGATTTCGATGCTCGCACCCATAACGAACTTATTGAAATGAATAAATGGGTAGAATTAGAACGTGCGGCGAAGATAACAGGTAGCCGCTTCTTCTTCCTAAAGGGCGATTTAGCAAGGCTGGAGTTAGCCCTACAATCATATGCAGTTGACTTCATATGCAAGCGTGGATATACTTTCATCCAACCTCCTGTAATGATGAATCGTCAAGCCTACGAAGGAGTTACCGACCTTTCGGATTTTGAGACTGTTATGTACGGGGTTGAACCAGATAAGTTGTACATGGTTGCTACCAGCGAACATCCTCTAACAGCCATGTATATGGATGAAGTCATCGATACAGCCTTGCTGCCAATCAAGATGGTTGGAGTCTCTGCCTGCTTCCGCCGTGAAGTCGGTGCCCATGGTTTGTCGGACCGTGGTATTTGGAGAGTTCATCAATTTACTAAAGTTGAGCAAATTATAATTTCAGACCCTGAGGATTCATGGCAACATCATGAAGACTTACTTCAGAATTGCATAGACCTTTGGGATAGCCTCGACCTACACTATGAGGTTGTCAATATCTGCACTGGAGACATGGGTACAGTTGCTGCAAGGAAATATGATCTTGAGGCTTGGCTACCGGGTGCTGATGCATACAAAGAAATTGTTTCATGCTCAAATTGTACTGATTATCAGGCAAACCGGTTGAAAATTCGCTACCGTAAAAAGGACAATACCCATGCTTCAGTTCACACCCTTAATTCGACTGCAGTTGCAACTTCACGAGCCCTCGTTGCAATAATGGAGCAGAATCAACTTGAAGATGGTAGAGTCAAGGTGCCTGAGGTTTTGGTTCCATACATGGGTAAAGGCATTCTTGAGCCTTGCTCATTCTGATTCACCTCAGAGGGCTTGCGCCCCTTCTTTGATGGCTTCGACAACACTTGGATCAGCCAAGGTGGAAATATCTCCAAGCGCATCAGGCTCACCTTCTGCGACCTTACGTAGAATACGGCGCATTACCTTACCACTGCGAGTCTTTGGCAATCCTGGAACATGTTGGAAGAGATCGATTTTTGCGTGCGCACCGATTTGCTTTCGGCACAGAAGATTCAACTCAACTGAGAAGTTATCATTCCATTCAGCACCAGATTGCAAAACGATGTAAGAATAAACTCCTGAGCCCTTGATTGGATGTGGGAATCCCACCACTCCAGCCTCTGCAACCGCATCATGGCTAACCAATACTGCCTCGAATTCTGCTGTACCCATACGGTGTCCTGAGACATTGATAACATCATCAACTCGGCCTGTAATCCAGTAATATCCACGTTCATCGCGCCTACAACCATCACCAGTGAAATAGAGACCAGGGAACATTCCAAAGTAAGTATCGACAAAGCGGGGGTGATCTCCCCAAACTGTACGAGCCTGTCCTGGCCAAGGGTGTTTGATGCAAAGCAACCCCTCGCTTGGCCCTGTCAACTCATTGCCATCAGAATCATTGAGTAGTGGCACAATTCCTGGCATTGGTAAGGTTGCAGAACCACCTATAGTTGGAGTTACAGAAGCGATTGGAGTTATGCAAATTCCTCCTGTTTCAGTTTGCCACCAAGTATCGACGATATTGCAACGACCTTCGCCAACTACATCATAATACCAATTCCAAGCATCAGGGTTAATGGGTTCACCAACTGTACCGAGTACTCTTAGGCTCGAACGATCATGTTGCTTTACGAAATCGTCACCTTGAGCAGCCAAAGCTCGAATAGCAGTTGGTGCGGTGTAGAAGATGGTAATTCCATGTCTTGCAACCATATCCCAATAGCGTCCAGCATCAGGATAAGTTGGAATAGATTCGAACATTAGTGAAGTTGCACCATTAGCTAGTGGCCCATAAACGATGTAAGAATGTCCAGTTATCCATCCAACATCGGCAACACATGCATAAACGTCATCTTCTCTCAAATCGAAAACAGTTTGATGGGTGTAGGAAGTATAGGTTATGTAGCCTCCACAAGTATGGACCAACCCTTTTGGTTTACCAGTTGAACCAGATGTGTAGAGGATGAATAATGGATCTTCAGCATCACAAATAGTTGCAGGACATACTGCTGATTGCTCGCCGACGAATTCCTGCCACCACACATCTCTGGAATCATCCCAATCTACATCTCCTCCTGTACGTCGATAAACCAACACCTTCTCAACTGGGTGCTCGCCTTCAAGGGCCTCATCACAAACTTGCTTCAACGGGATTTTTCTGCTACCTCTCAAGCCCTCGTCTTGGGTGATGATGACCTTAGAATGACAATCTAGGACTCTATCACGAAGTGATTCTGCTGAAAAGCCCCCGAATACTACCGAGTGAACTGCACCTATGCGGGCACATGCGAGCATAGCGATGGCTGCTTCTGGAACCATTCCCATGTAGATAATTACACGGTCTCCCTTTCCGACGTTCAATGCCTTCAGTGCATTTGCTGCCTTACAAACTTCATCATGAAGTTCAGAATAAGTTATCTCTCGACAATCATCTGGCTCATCGCCTTCCCAAATAATGGCTGTTTTATCGCCTCGATTCTCCAAATTACTATCTAAACAAGATTCTGTTACGTTTAATTTTCCATCTGAGAACCATTTCAATGGTGCTTCTGGAACTTCAAGGAATGAACCCTCTATGCCAATTGTTGGTGGACTTTTCCAAGTAATCCGTTGACGTGTTTCATTCAGCCAAAAAGTATCGAGGTTTGCTAATGCTGTATCGTACATGTCTTGATACTCATCCATGTTGTTAATTAAATTTGGACTGTTTTCGCTGACTCTCTGCGGCACTTCACGTAGTGGCTCCATACCACCTTCACGTCTTTGTGCTGATGATGAACATTACTCCGTTGCATCTAACTCGATGAGCACAAAGCCTTGCTCTACTTTTTGACCTTCAGAACAATGTACTACAGAGATGGTTCCTGATTCTGATGCGACTATTTTATGTTCCATTTTCATCGCTTCCATGGTCATTAGGTGTTGCTCTGCTTGCACTCGGTCACCCTTGATTACGAGGACTTCGAGCACGGTTCCTGGCATAGGTGCGGTCATTCCACCTTCTACTTCATCTACTGAACTTGAACCTGGTTCGATATACTTCAAACGGTAAGTCCTTGCAGAAAGATGGACCCACCAATCATCACCAACTTTGGCTATTGTAGCCTTTCGTCCATCACTGAGAAGGACATTGCCTTTTCTCAAGGTTGCCGAAACTGTTGATTCAATGGATTGTTCTTCTTGTTGCATAGAAACGATGTTGAAGGTGCCATCCTTTTCTGAGATTGAAACTGCCCAACGCAATCCCTCGGCATCGATATAGATAGATTTCATAACATTCACCTATGGGAATCTCCTGCCAATTCTGATAAAGGGGTTCATCGGATCATTGCGTATTTGGTCGCCCAATTGAGTATCTGTTGAGATGGATATTTTGCTGTGAATGCCACTGTTTTGAGCAATTGCGGCTGTGAAAATGACCTCTAAACTCGTTTGGGTGTTACTCCAACCATTTGGCCAATTTGTTTCAATGAAATCTGTAGTGGTTTTGCCAGCCCGATATGCGGGGTGTGAAATTAAATCTTGAAGGAAATCAATATTGGTGGTTGTTCCAAGGATGATGAATTCAGAGAGGGCGCTCTTCATACGACGGATTGCAGCCTTTCTATCACTTGCGTGGACAACGAGCTTTGCCAACATCGGATCATATATTGGAGTCACCTCATCACCTTGCCTAACTCCTGAATCCAATCTAATTCCGGGACCCGTAGGGGGAGACCAGACCGTTAATGGACCGATTGCTGGGAGGAATCCATTATTTGCATCCTCAGCATAAATTCGGACTTCAATTGCATGGCCATTGACTTTAATATCGGATTGCTCCCTACCTAATGGCAGGCCAGCAGCGATTCGTAATTGCTCACAGACAAGGTCGATTCCTGTTATGCATTCGGTGATAGGATGCTCAACTTGGATTCTGGTGTTCATCTCAAGGAAATGGAATGTACCATGTGGAGTAACCAAGAATTCTACTGTTCCTGCCCCCTCGTATGATACTGCTTTGGCGGCATTGACTGCTGCTGCTCCCATTTGGGCTCGTAAGTTTTCTGAAACTACTGGACTAGGAGCCTCTTCGAGGACTTTTTGATGACGACGTTGAACACTGCATTCTCTCTCACAAAGGTGGATGACTTCGCCGAATGAATCGGCAAGAATTTGAATTTCTATATGCCGGGTTGATGTAATCATTCGCTCAACATAAACTCTACCATCGCCAAATGCCGATAGCGCCTCTCTCCTTGCCGCCATAGCAGCACCCCTAACCTCAGAAAAGTCCTCTACCATTCGCATACCCTTGCCGCCACCACCAGCACTTGCTTTGAGCATCAAAGGTAAGCCAACCCGCTGAGATGCTTCATGAATTGCAGCTAATGCTGCTTGTTCCTCGACCTCATCTATTTCCTCCCCAGGGATAACGGGAATTCCTGCCTTTCGCATCAATCTTCGAGCAGTCATTTTGTCCCCCATCGATTCTATGGCTTGGGCAGATGGTCCTACCCAAACCAATCCTGCCGATTGTACCGCATTGGCAAAATCTGAACGCTCTGAAAGAAACCCAAAACCAGGGTGAATTGCTCCGGCTTGGGTATTTTCGGCAATTTCAAGAATTTGTTTGATGTTGAGGTAAGTCTCTGCAAGACTACCTCCTTTCAGTTCTACTGCTTGGTCAGCCATTTCCACAAATAATGATTCTCGGTCATTAGCAGCATGAATTGCTACCGACTTCAAACCTAATTCTCTGCAGGCACGGATTATTCTACAGGCTATTTCACCTCGGTTGGCGATTAGCACCTTGGTGTATGGGCGGCTACCACCTTCCATCCACCTCAAACTCATTTCACCACCTCACTTTGAATCAGGGTGCCAATTTGGTTTCCTAGTTTCAAGGAATGAAGAAAGGCCTTCTTGACCTTCGGCTCCGCCTCGCATTTTACTCGTGAAATCCAAAGTCCAATTTCGCAATTGCTCGTCATTTTCTTGCCAACGGTCAAACCCTAATGCCAACTCCTTCGCTGATGAAACAGCCATTGGTCCAGTTGACAATACTTCTTTGATTAGTGATTGTACCTTATCATCGAATTCGTCGGTTGAAGAAACGACTTGTTCTATCATGCCAATTCGAAGCGCTTCTTCCGAATCAATTCTGCTGGCTTGCATTGATAATCTGCGGAAACATGCACTGCCGACTCGTCGGTAAACATAGGGCCCAATCACAGCAGGAAGGATTCCTAGTTTTCCTTCTGATAATGCAATTTTTACATTATCTGTAGTAATGACATGGTCTAAGCAGGCTATTAATCCAGCACCTCCACCCAATGCAACACCCTGTACTGTTCCAATAGTGAAACACGGATGAGACCATAGTCCATTGAACAATGCATCTAATCTTCGGGAATCTTCACGGTTTTCTTTTGCAGTTTTACTACCTGCATCCCGCATCATGTTAATGTCTGCACCGGCACAGAAATGTTTGCCAGCGGCTGAAAGAACAATGATCCGAAGGTTTTCAGAATCATTCTCATCAAATAACTCACCTTGCTGTGAAACTGAGTGTTTTGCTGACCAAGATAATGCTTCGATGATTTCTTGAATCATTTGCTGATTCATTGCGTTATATTTGTGCTCTCTATCGAGGCGAATATTACAAACTGGACCATTTATTTCAACACTGATTAGTTCATATTCTGGAGCCGTCTTCATTAAATCACCTTTCAATTAGAATTGTCATTTTTTCAATTGCTAACTCACATTCGGAATATCCCGTAATCCTGCTCTGGCATTGGCGCATTAAGGCTGGCGGCAATACACAAGCCCAAGATGTCCCTAGTATCTCTGGGGTCGATGATTCCATCATCCCATAATTTAGCAGTTGAATGATAGGGCGAACCCTCGCTTTCATATTTGTTGAGGATTGGTGCCCTGAAGGTTGCAAGTTCCTCACCAAACATCGGATCTTTGCCCTCACGTTCTCGCTGGTCCTGCTTGACCGTGGTCAGAACATCTGCTGCTTGTGGCCCACCCATGACAGAAATACGCGAATTTGGCCACATGAAAAGGAAACGAGGGTCATATGCTCGACCACACATACCGTAATTTCCTGCGCCATGACTGCCGCCAATAATTACTGTGAATTTTGGAACCGGAACACATGATACGGCGGTGACTAGTTTTGCACCATCCTTGGCGATACCGCCAGCTTCGTACTTTCTACCTACCATGAAGCCCATTATGTTCTGAAGGAAAACCAAAGGGATTCCCCTCTTGCCACAGAGTTCCACAAAGTGTGCCCCCTTGAGACTGGATTCACTGAATAAAATCCCATTATTAGCAAGTATACCAACTGGATGGCCATGAATTCTGGCAAAGCCACAAACCAAAGTTGTACCATACCTTGCCTTGAATTCATGGAATCTTGAACCGTCAACAACTCGGGCAATAACCTCTCTTACATCATAGGGGGTGCGGTTATCCTGCGGAATAATTCCCATTAAATCCTCGACATCGTGAGCCGGCTCCTCTGGCGTATTTCGGTCTAATTCTGTTTTCTTTGAAGGATTGAAGTTTTCAACAATATTTCGAACCATGCGTAGTGCCTCTGGTTCATCCTCTGCATAATGGTCGGCAACTCCTGACTCAACAGTATGTACTTCTGCCCCACCTAAATCTTCAGCAGAAACAACTTCTCCTGTTGCAGCCTTGACCAAAGGGGGCCCTGCCAAGAATATCGTTCCATTGCCCTTGACAATAATCGATTCATCTGACATCGCTGGAACATAAGCCCCTCCTGCGGTACAGGAACCCAAAACTGCAGCAACTTGTGGAATGCCCTTACCGCTCATCATCGCTTGATTGCGAAAGATTCGACCAAAATGTCCCTTGTCGGGGAAGACTTCATCTTGCAATGGCAGGAAAGCCCCTCCTGAATCAACCAAATACAAACATGGGAGGTGGTTTTCATCGGCTATTTCCTGAGCGCGAATATGCTTCTTAACTGTAATAGGGTAGTAAGAGCCACCCTTGATAGTTGCATCATTTGCTACAAACATGCATTCTCGGCCATGTACCAAACCAACCCCAGTAACTACTCCAGCACTATGGGCACGGCCATCGTACATGCCATTAGCAGCAAGTGGTGATAATTCAAGGAAAGAGCTTCCTGGGTCGATAATTCTCTCAATTCTCTCTCTTGCTAGAAACTTACCCCGGCTCCGATGCCTTGCCTCATACTTGCCACCTCCACCTGCACGTGCTTCAACGTGCTTTGATGACAACTCTTTGAGAAGAGATAGGTTGTGTTTTTTTCGAGTATTAAAATCAGGGTCTGAGCGATTAACGCGGCTTGATATCCTATCCAAATCATCCCCCTCCAACAGTGACGAGAAGTGAGCCGGCCTTCAAGCATATGGTCAGACACCGAGCATCAAGCGTCCAAGGTCCCGTAATCCAGGAGCCAGCCCTACCACCAATAGAGCCAGCACAATAAGCACTCTAAGATGGCGCTGACGGTGTTCAACTCTAACATGGGTGAATACCCAAATCAGCAGTCCAGTCAATGCCGCCTTAACCAAGAAAAATAGCCAAGCACCAAGACCACCTGTGATTTCTTTGCCCCATTCAATGATTTGAGAACTAACGACATGCTTCTCGGAATAGCCAAAGAAATCAATGCCTACCCATGTTGCTATGCCGTCGCATAATTGTCCAAAGGTGAAAGCCAATACCAAAGGATCAGCCAATAAGGCCCAACGTACATCAGCCTCGTACTCTTCTTTGATTTCAGGCTCTCCTTTTTCCCATTCATCTAGGCTAATTCCCTCTGGCAATATCCCCGGTTCATATCCGCAGGCGAGCATCTTCATTCTTGCTGGACTTCCCCATCGGTACATTTGCCAACAAATCAGAGTTGGAATACCAAGAATTACCAAAACCGGCCAAACCGGATTATCGTTGGCTGAATGCCAAGGATAATGGCTGAATTGTATCCAAAATGCCAATCCCATCGCCACTGCACCCCAGCCAATACTGAATAGTGAACGTTCAATTCCACTCCACTCAGAAGCAGTATCTCCAGCTAACCAACAAGCGATGATGATTGATACCATGAAACCAGGAATGGTCCACAATGGGCCCACACTCGGGTTATTTGAGAAAGCACCTGCGTACATGACAATCCACATCAGTAATAGGATGCTTATTGCAACCATACGGTACCTTCCTTTGATGGCTACTTCAGAAAGAAAATGCTCGCTATTCTTACGGTCAGCCCAATAACCAAGGCAAGCAACGAGTACAACCCATGCAGCGAGATGAAAATGAATGATGGGTGAAATAAAAATTGTTTGATAAGATGAAGGGAATAATTCTGAATCCTCCAGAACCCTAACTACTGCTGCCATAACAACCCATGGAAGAAATGCTAAAATCGTCCTCGAATCAGCAGGTAATCCCATTTTTCGGAAGCGAGCAGAAAGAGCAACGACGAATAGCAATAATACTACAGTAAACAACACTGTATTGATTGAATTATATTCCGAATCTCCTTGTTCGGCATCTTTGATTACTGGATTCCAAACCATTGGAGCGAGGAAACCATCCCAAAATACAGATGGAATTATTATTGACCCTAGGAATAAAACTCCAATAGCTGCCAATAAAACCCGCATTGCCCATAGTTCAGATGTGCTATACTGCTCATCTGGAAGAGGAAGGGGCCAATCTTGAGAGGGCTTGACGGCTGCGGCTGCTTCCTCCTCAGAGGGCTCGCTCAAGTCGTCTTCAGTCATCTCGGTCACTCCGGCAGGTGAAGAAGGTGGCAATATGCCTTGTCGGCATTATAGTTCCAATGAAGGTGATTTTAATCACTCTTCTTCGCCGTGAGAGTGGCTCTCATGGCCGCAATCAGGATCTTCGCAATCGTGCTCATCTCCTTCTGCTGCAGCAACACGAGGTTCGTGAACTTCTACGAAGGAAACATTTGCCACATCTGTGGCATCGCGAAGAACTGAAACTACTCTGAACTTCATCATTGCAGCATTGGTATCGAAAAGCATGGCCTGCGGTACCGTGATTGAAACATCATCGCCTTCAAACTCTACTTCGAAATCATCGTGTCCAGTGTTAGACTTTAGGAGCGCTGCAATCTTTTCTGCACGATCTTCGATAACCTTGACTATTGTATACTTGTAGCGAAGGCTTCGTCCAGCTAAAGGATGATTGAAATCAACACGGTATCGGCCTGCTGCTGCCAAAGTTAGAGTCCCATTACGGCCACCAATCTCGACTGAAGCGCCGATGTAGAGGCTTTTTGGGTCTTGAACTGCGCGCATTAATTTGTCTTGGTTGATAGTCTCGATAAGACTGGTATCTTTGTCTCCATATGCCTTGCTTGGTTCGATTACAATATCGTATTCATTTCCAACTTTGGCTTCCATTAGGCTTTCTTCGAATCCCTCGATGAGTTGTCCTGCGCCAACTACTGTGGTTAGAGGTGTGTAAGTTCGGCCTTCTTGGTGCATTTCCTGTTCTTTGGCAATTGACTCGAGAGTGGTCTCAAGTAAATCGCCATTTTCAGCGTTATACAGCTCATAGTCTACGTGAACAATGGTTCCGTTATCCATTTCAGGCACATCCTCCCCTACTGGGGCGAGCCGGCGACCGTACCTTCATTGATAAGTGGAACGGCAAAGGTGAAACTATGAAAAAATGCAAATCCGGTCTGTATTTTATTCCTCTTCATCGTGCTTTCTTTGTTGCCACGTTGCTGAACCTATCAACAAGCCAAGCAACATCATACTCCAACCAAACCAGACAAAGTGGCTTCCATTTAGGTCTTGAATTGTAACTCTAACCGAATCAACATCGTCTAATTGGGACATGAAAGAGGCGCTCATTAGCCCACTCGCCTGACTTGAATCAAAGATAACAACCAAGTCGCCGTGCAAGCGTGCATGCCTAGATACTTCACTGCGTGCAGTGGTTCTACCATTTGGTGAATCGAATCTCAAGACTCCTGGTTCAAGGGTGGCCAACAAATCCCCCACTTCGCCATTATCGACTTCGTGGATATCTATTCTTACTCCGATGTAGCCATCGCCGACAAGGAATTTCTCATCAAATTCAGGGTCTTCATCTGATATGATAATAACTTCTCGAAAAATGAATGCCTCGTCACCGATTATTTTTGCCTCATCCTTGACAAGGGTTTGACGGTGGCTCGCATCTCCCCTATCTATCAAGGTCGTCGTGAATACATGACCAAGTAAGAGGAGCAACAAACCAAGGTGTACCATATGAGCTCCGGTAGTGCGCCATTTATTCGACGAACCCTTTCTACCTCGCTTGGCAATTCTCTTCTTCAGTGATGAAATGGAAAGTGCTAATTCCCTAGTAATAGATGGGATTGCCATGAGTAATGGAAGTAATAACAACCACGCAACTTGACCACGAACGAATGAACCAGACAATACTCCAGAAGAATCACCTGGTAATGATTCAGCAAACATAGCGGCGGCTAAAAATGCCAATAAGAGAACTACCATGAGGATCAAAACCTGCATATTTTGTTGCATGTTCTTACGCCAGCCATAAATTGTCAAAGCCATAATAATAGGGACGATTAGCAGAGTCCCAAGCAATTCATGGCTCTCCAAACGAGGTGCATCTATACTAGCGAACATCAATAACCATGTCAAGAGAATGAATGCTGCTCCAACTGTGGTGGGAGCCATCAAAGACCATTTCAATGGGTTAACATCGATTCTCTTAGTGTCATCTTCGTTGATTAATAACCATGGAATTAGTATTACTCCCATACCAACCGCTGCTGCCTGCACCTCGACGACTTGAGCCCATGCCGAGAAAATCCAGAATAAGATTGGCACTCCTAGGAGGGCACCATTATCTTGTGGCCGATTTTGTGCAATTAAAGGCATGACTGCAAGGATTGCCAAAGCTCCTAAAATCAGATCTCCACTCATTATTGCAGCGGCAATAGAGCCGAATAAAATCAGAAGATTAGTTGGTCTTTTGAGGCGTAATAATAGCGCTTCGCGTTGCTCAAACAATGAAAACATTGGAGAAAACCCAACAATACAAAGGAAAATACCCGAAATAGAACCCCAAAACATCGAGGCGGTGTCTGATTCACTGAATGGGCTCAATAAGACGATGATTGCAGAAAGTGGAATCACAATCCATCCTGTAATAAAATGTGCAGGAATCGAAGGAGAAGCGGTTGATTCTTTCAATTCCTGTCTCAAATACCAAGCCATCCAGGTTGAAGCACAGAGTATAATCAACATCAAATAACCCATTACTTCAATTCCAACTCCAATATCGCCCTTTAGTAGCATCAGTCTCCCCCACACATCTGAAGGGGTCGCACCGCTGCCATCACCAACAAATGCATGACGACTAACCCATACACCATTTGCTCTAGTTACCAAGGTAGACATTAATGCAAAAAGCCCTGGCATTAATCCCGCTAAAGCCCACCACCGTACATCGGTTTTACCCGGCCTTTGAGGTATATGGAGGAGAACCAAAATAGCCAACCAAGGCAATAAACTGGCTGTTTCCACAGGATCCCAGGCCCAATAACCGCCCCAATCCAACACTGTATAAGCCCATAATCCTCCGAGGCCAACTCCGAGTGTACCAACAAACAGTGCAGGTCTTGCAAGATGAATCAGGCCGTCTTTCAAAGAATCAAATTTAGAAGTAGGGTTGAAAATATGAGCCAAAACAATACTGGTTAATGCTATGCAAAAAGAATAGTACAGAAAAATGACTGGAGGATGAATAACCATCAAATCAGTCTGCAATAATTCATTCAACTGGGACCTTGGTGCATCGGGATTGATAGCTGCATCAAAAGCACCCATACTCCAAGCAAGAAAAAGTAGGAATACCGAAAATCCATGAAAGAATGACATCCTAAATCGGCGATTTAATTCAGTTTCAGTACCGATTCTACCACGTGTAAACCAACCAACTAAGGCCATGCTGGCTGCCCACATCAGTAGTGGCCCTTCCCTACCTTCCCACAATGCCGCAAGGCGGTATCGTAATGGTAAATCTGAACCTCCATGCTCCCAAACCAAGCGATAGTTGCTGGCGTCTACGAGAAATAAGCCTGCCATAATCAAAAAAGGAAGGGCAACCAAAAAATGTAGTAGTGCAGTCAAACGCTTTTCTTCAATTCTCTTGGGTAAATCGAAGGCTAATGCCAATGCTGCAAGGCAAGCAATTGGTAAACTGCCACCCCACATCTCAGAACCCTCGCTTAGACGCGCATCGTTGTTGGTTTGAGAACATACTCATCACCAGCCATGGTGTTTGGCACGACTATAACCAAAAGACAAGAGCACGGAAATAACTTTCCTTGAATAAAGAAGTGGTTTTCTAAAAAGTATTTTCAGCCCCACTACAAGTTTTGTTAGGATTCCCATAGATGACATCTCCTTGGGGAGGCAACGGCCTACGAAAGACAACTCTTTTTCGCTTAATTCATAGAGCGCAGTCTTACCTTTGAGGATTTTATCATAGGGTGGAAATTCCTTTTCCCAGATATCTTGGTAAATTTTTAATTTTGCTTTGCTAACATCGCCTTCAGATATTGCCTTGGCTGAAACTTGAGCTGCGAACATTCCTGACTTCAAGGCAAGGTGAGATCCTCCTTCAAAAAGAGGCGAGGTAAATCCTGCGGCATCACCGATTAACATTAATCCATCATCATAGGTT
This sequence comes from Deltaproteobacteria bacterium, assembly GCA_028344335.1. Taxonomy (GTDB): domain Archaea; phylum Thermoplasmatota; class Poseidoniia; order Poseidoniales; family Poseidoniaceae; genus UBA226. Next base: position 22,918 of record JAOMAZ010000016.1, read on the forward strand.
TCCTGTCTCGGGCCACTGATGGGGATTGTGCCACCGAATGGTTTGATTTTTGCAGATTGAGTGCGCCATGGTGGATTTGCTTTGGGGTGTGCTTTGAGATAAGAATCTTCGATAAATGAATCAAGATAACGAATTGCTCCTTTTTTGTCGGTGGTGACCAAACCAATATTTGCTCTTCCTTCTTTCTTTGGAATCATCCAAACATATCCATGAGGAGAATACTTTGGCCAAAGATAGAAATCGAGATAACCATCATTCTCTACTTCATGCATCTCATATTGGAAACCTGAGATAACTTCTATCTCATCCTCCATTTTGAGAAGTTTTGCACAAAGTGCATGCACCCCTGATGCATCCAATATTACCTTGGCCTCGATTGGAAAGGCCTCACCTTTTCCGTCAATCTTCCAATTGGAAAACTTGTTTTCACTATTGAATTGTTTTTGAATGGATTTTACCTTATGCGATAATCTTAATTCTGCTCCTGTCTCAACTGCTTGATCAACCAACCATCTCTCAAAGAGGTGCTTTTCCAACACATATCCTGGCTCTGTCAAAAGTCTTGAACCCGAATCAGGGAAAATAACTCGAATCCCTTTACAACGAAGAGCTATCACTTGTTCTGGCAAATCAAGTTTTAAGTTCTCAACTGCAAGGCTAGAAAGGCATTCTCCACAATGGACAGGGGTGCCGATTTCAGCGTGGTCTTCCACAATAATGACATCTAATCCCAGTCTTGCTGAATGCAAAGCAGCAGAACCCCCGCCCGGTCCAGCACCGATTACTAGTACGTCACAATTGGTAGACATCGCAGGACCTCTATCCAAAGGTGGAGGGCTTTGGCTCATGAACCCAACCCACTTTAGAGATGTTTTCTTTGCATCGAGTTGATATTCTCGGCGCATGAGCAGCGGTCGTGGCGGCGAAGAACCTGAGTCAGTGGCTCAATAATCTAGAGAAATCTGGTGAATTGCTGCGGATTAATAAGCCAATCAATGTTGAATTAGAAGCTGGATATATTGCCGACCGCTTGGTCAAGTGTGGTGGACCCGCAGTAATTTTTGAAAATCCAAAATTACCTGATGGAACTATTGCTGAAATTCCACTTGTAATGAACCTATTTGGTACAACAAAACGTACCACTGATGCGCTTGGAGTAACTATCCCTAGTGAAATTGGTCAGCGCCTCGTTCGACTAATGAAGCCAGATATCTCTAAGATTAGCAAGAGGCCTTGGAAAGGCTTACCTCTGTTGAAAGATGCAATATCGCTTGCACCAAAAAAAGTGAGAAGAGGCGCATGTCAACGAGTAAGAATGAGAAATCCTGATGCAACTAAACTTCCGATTCCAAAAACCTGGCCTGAAGACGGTGGCCGATTCATCACGCTTCCTCTAGTCGTAACCAAGAACCCAGAGAATGGGGAACATAACCTTGGGATGTATCGTGGACAAGTGTTTGGTCCAAAAGAAATCGGACTTCATTGGCAACTCCACAAACATGGTGCTGAACATGCGGCAAATTCTGATGGGAAAATGCCGGTTGCAATTTGCATTGGTGGCCCACCTGAACTGATTTTTTCTGCGATTTCACCACTACCTGATAATCTCGAAGAATACATGTTTGCTGGTCTTCTTGCTCGACGAAGGTTACGCATTACGAAAGCACTAACTCAAAATATTTGGGTTCCAGCTGAGGCCGATATCGTCATCGAGGGTTATACCATCCCTGGAGAAACAAGGAAAGAAGGGCCATTTGGAGACCACTTTGGGCATTATTCTCTAGAAGGGCAATTTCCTGTTCTACACATTACTGCTATCACGCATCGTAAGAATGCAATGTTACCTGCAACAATCGTGGGTCTGCCACCAATGGAAGATGGTTATCTTGGTGAAGCGATTGGTGATGCATTCTTACCTGTATTAAATTTCCAACATCGAGATGTTGTTAATCTATTCTTGCCATTGGAAACAGGGTTTCACAATCTCGCAATTGTTGCATCGAAACAACGCTATCCGAGACAGGCACGAAAAACTGCACTTGGATTGCTGGGTGCGGGGCAAATGATGTTCCTCAAAACAATCGTTGCCTGTGATGCTGAACACAAAGTCAAGGACCTTGATGCACTACTCGATGTTTTAGACCGAAATGTCGACCCTGCTCATGATTTGATAGTTCTCGATGGCATGGTTGCAGACCAATTGGCACATGCTGCTCCATGGGAAAATATTCACGGAAAACTGCTCATCGATGCTTCTATCCCTGCATTCGGTGATCCACTTCATGGAATGCAGTTAGCAAATGGACCCGGATTGGAATTTGCGAAATTGGCAGCGACAGTTGAAGGGGTTGAACAAGCAAGGATGTTGAGACCCTCAATTCTTGTCATAACAACAAGCATCGAGGCTGGACCTAAACCAGAGCAAACTGTCAACCAGATAAATCAACAAGGTTCTGAGTCTCATTCTAAACAGATTTCACAATTGATAAAACTAATATGGCAATTAGAAGGTAGTGGTGAACTAAGGTGGCTCTTTATTACAGATAATGAGCTTGATTTGAATGCCAAAGGGTGCAGAAGGAAATTACTCTGGCAACTATTCTGTAGGTTCGAAGTTAGCCGTGATCTTCACTTTGATGATAATAATAAGAGAATCGCTTGGGATGCCACGGCTCCAATTCCTAGAAATGGTGAAATCCCCATTCGTTCTTGGCCTGCTATTACCTTACATGATCCGGAAGTTATTGCCAAAATAGATGCTATGGCTAAACAGGAGGGTTGGCCTTGGGAGTAAAAGAAATTCTCGAATTTATCAAAATAGAGCATACTTTATTCAGTCTTCCATTTGTTTTCATTGGAGCAATCTTTGCTGGTGAGGCAACCTCTCTTCAATTGTTTTGGATATTAATTGCCGCTATTGGGGCTAGAGGGTTGGCCATGGCATTGAATAGAATCATTGACAAAGAAGTTGATGCCGCAAATCCCCGCACTGCCCAACGACATTTAGCCTCGGGAACAATGTCGTTGAACACGGCATTAACACTCTCTGCAATTTTCCTTGGTATGCTAATTCTCGGGGCATGGAAACTCAACATTGTTGCCTTGCAATTAGCATGGATTCCAGTTTTGGCATTTCTTGTTTACCCATTTTTGAAACGGAAAACATGGGCCTGCCACTTATGGTTAGGAGTCTGCCTTGGACTTGCACCTGCGGGGGCTTGGTTAGGTATTGTTGGAAGTGAATTGGGCTGGGGTGCAATCACCGAATTGTATTGGCTACCTGAAGTTCTCTTCCTTTCAATCGGTGTAATGCTATGGATAACTGCTTTCGACTTAGGTTATTCAATAATGGATATTGAAAGTGATTTGGCAAATGGCATTCATTCTTTCCCATCTCGTTTTGGTGATGGAACTGCGGTCAAGTTAGCTGTACTCCTAACTGTTAGTTGGATGATTATTCTCATTATTGCTCAAGGTGGATGGTTTTGGACCGTAGCCTGTGTTATTATGGCAATAGTGAATATCCTTGCATTCACTTCAAAGAAAGAGGATATGAAAGCCTTCCAAACAAGGCTCTTCAGAACCAGCGTTTCAACTGGTTGGCTACTGCTTCTAGGTCTAATACTTGAGATGCAAATTTGATGAGCCTTCAGGTATGCCAACTGCACATGAACCCAATAGTCAAGTCCTTGCTTGAATTCAATGAAGCCTTTGAAATCCCCAAGCGCAATGAGCCAGGGCTTGGTTCTCAAGAACTAATTGAGTTGCGAATCAAATTGCTTGAAGAAGAAGTCCAAGAATACGCAGAGGCCGCACGTGCTGGTGATTTGGTAGAAGTACTAGATGCACTTGCGGATATTGGATATATTCTCGCTGGCACCATTATTAATCACGGAATGCAAGATATTTTCGATGCATCATTTGACGAAGTACATCGTTCCAACATGGCAAAATTGGTTGATGGAAAGGTATTACGTAGAAAAGATGGGAAGGTTCTGAAACCTGAAGGCTGGACGCCTCCTAATCTGGGACAATTCCTAAAGCAATAAGCCATACGACTTGATGGGATAGTCATGGAAGCACCTCTTGCAGTGATAACCGGTGGCGGCAGGGGAATAGGTGCAGCCATTTCCAAAAGGCTGGCTAAGGATGGATATCGTGTTCTTCTCACCTATCATACATCATCAACTCCTGCAGAGCAAGTAGTCGAAGAGATTGTTGAAGACGGCTCAGATGGATTCGCCTTCAAAGTAAATTGCGGTGATTCTAGAGAAGTGGCATTACTTGCAGATCACCCTTGGGTGAAAAACGGTGTTGATGTACTAGTCCTGAACCATGGTCAATATCACAGAATGAAAGCCGATGAATTAGAAATTGAGGACTTACAACAAACAATGAATGTCAATTTTGAAGGGTCCTTTCTTGTTTGGAAAGCATTGGATCCACTGCTAACAGAAAAGGCTAGAATGATTGTCATTGGCAGTCAGTTGGGCATCAGAGGGTCGCCTCATGGTGCTGACTATTCGGCAAGTAAAGGCGCCCTCCATGCTTGGGCTCGAAGTCTAGCACAGACATATGCCCCAGAAGGCAAGAGAGTGAATGTCATCGCCCCTGGAGCTATCGATACCGCAATTCTTGCAGGAGATAGCGAAGAAAAAAGAAGAGAACGAGAGGAATCGGTACCAATGAAAAGGATAGGCACACCAACAGATATCGCAGGAGTAGCATCCTTCCTTGCGTCAGAAGATTCGGCATATGTGACTGCTGCAATCATCCACGTTAATGGTGGGCAATACCTTTTCTGAAATAGGTGGCAACCAAATGAATAAGCCCGACCCATTCGACATTTCCAAAGCCTTGGAAGGGGCTGCTAAAGAATACCTTGATCCAGATATTGCGAAGTTTGTACTTGATACTGACTTTGAAACTGCCGGAGACCAAGAAAATGCAATTGAGGAATTAATGATTCAATTAGAAAATAGCCAAGAGAGATGTGTATTACTTGGGGTGACGGGTTCGGGTAAAACATTCGCTATGGCACACCTTATCGAAAGATTGAACATTCCTACTTTGGTAATGAGTCATAACAAGACACTTGCAAGGCAATTACATCATGAGTTCAGCTCACTCTTCCCGACAAATGCTGTTGAATATTTTGTTAGCCATTATGATTATTACCAACCAGAAGCATATCTTCCAAAGCGCGATTTGTTCATCGATAAAGAACTCTCTATCAATGAACGTATTGAGCAAGAAAGGTTTGCAACAGTAGCCAGTCTAGTAACTCGACCTGATGTTATTGTGGTTTCTAGTGTTTCATGTATTTACGGATTAAATTCTCCAGAGACATTTCTCTCACACCATTGTCGTTGTCATGTTGCTCAGAGCATAGAACCAATGGATTTGCTCAAGGAATTGATTGAATTACAATATGTTCGAACTACTAGTGAACTTAGTCGTGGAGAAGTTAGGCTGCGGGGTGAATTATTGGATGTGTGGATGCCTAGTAGAGATGATCCACTACGAATACGCTTCGACTTTGAAGGAGTTACCGCAATACAAGTTTGCGACCCTGTTTCTTGGGAAATCATAGACGAACTATCAGAGGCTTGGATTCATCCTAAGCAATTCTTCATGACTAGCAAGGAACGCTATGATGCTGCCATGCAGGGAATTGAAGAGGAGATGGATATTTGTGTCGCTTCATTCAAAGCAGAAGGAAAAGAACTTGAGGCCCACCGTCTAGAACAAAGAACTCGATATGACTTAGAATTGCTCAGAGAAATTGGCTATTGTCCAGCAGTTGAAAATTACAGCATGCATTTCGATGGCAGAGATACAGGGGAACGCCCTTTCTGCCTAATTGATTTCATGGCGGCTTGTGCTAAACAATTCCATGAGCAAGCAGATAAATTCCTAGTCATCATGGATGAAAGCCATGTTACACTTCCTCAAACATCAGGTATGTATGCAGGTGATAAATCACGCAAAGACAATCTAATCGAGCATGGCTTCCGCCTCCCCAGTGCAGCAGATAATAGACCTCTAAAAATTCAAGAATTCCAGCAACTCACTCCTCAAATCCTCTATGTTTCTGCAACCCCTGGAGAAAGAGAGTTGCGACACCTCTGTGAAGTAACCGGACAAGATGTATTGATGGGCCTAAAACACACACCTGGAGGTGGAGGCAGTATAGAAGCAGAATTACCAAAGAAACATCCTCAGGCAGAAAGCATGCACACAATGTTGAATCTAATTGACGGAATCCCTCGCATGGAAATTAGACCAACTGGCCTTCTCGATCCGGAAGTAGAAGTCCGTCCTACTGAGGGTCAAATTCAAGATTTGCTTTCAGAAATTAACCGAAAGGTGAAAGAAAATGAAAGAGTACTAGTCACGGTTTTGACAATTAAGTTTGCTGAAGAAGTTGCCGAATACCTCACTCGAATGGGGGTTAAAGCACATCACCTTCATAGTGAAATAGACACTATTGAAAGAACTGAAATCATCAAAGCATTACGGATTGGGCATATCGATGTGATTGTGGGAATAAATTTATTGCGCGAAGGGCTCGATATTCCAGAGGTTAGCCTTGTTGCAATATTTGATGCAGATAGACAAGGCTTCCTTCGAAATGAAAGGAGTTTATTGCAGACTATGGGTCGGGCTTCAAGAAACTCTTCGGGCCAAGTTATTCTCTATGCCGATAGTATAAGTCCAGCAATGCGAGCAGCGATAGAACAAACTATCGACAGACGTGAAAGACAAATTCAAAATAATTTAGAAAATAATATTACTCCTCAAACAATAATTAAGCCTCTACCAAATATGTCTTCAGAAGTAGATGACTTGATATCTGGCACATCCGGAAAAGGTAGAGGTGGTGGTAAAAGATTAGTCTCACCTAAAGGAGGTCGAGAATCTTCAATCAAAGTAGAATATGGTGCAGGCGCTTGGGCATCTTCTAATGATGTTGTAAATAGACTCTCTCAGCCAACAGATAAACCAATTGATTTAATAGATTTTCAATTAGAAAATAAAGACAGTATTAAACTCCTGAAAAAGTTGCAAGCCTCCATGGAAGAGGCTGCACAAATGCTAGATTTCGAGAAGGCTGCAGCCTTGAGAGATAGAATCTTTGAATTAGAAGCCGACCTTTAGGTAGCATTCATCAGTAAAACTCAGGTCGCGCAGCACATGGCATTAGACCCTGAGTCATTCAACAAAGCTGTTGTGGACTACAACTTCACCGAAGGTGGCTCGACAAAGAAGCTACTTGACCAAATGGCTGAAGCGGGGGGGTTCACAGCAACAAAGTTAGCAAAAGCAAGAGATATGCTGAAGGATATGCAATCTCAAATCAATGATAAAAACTATGATTCTTCTAAAATTCTCAACTGGTTATCTTTCCCAGCATGCCTTTGTGCAACAGGAACTAGAGGGTTCTTTGTCGAATCACTGAAAAGCCATATGTTCAATATTGTTTCAACAACCTGTGGAATGCTTGACCACGATATTGCAAGAGCCTACAAGCATTATTATCACGGGTCATTTGAATTAGACGATCTTGAATTAGGTGAAGTTGGATTGATGCGCCTTGGCAACGTGGTGGTGCCTAACCAATCTTATGGTGAAATAATTGAGGCGATGGTAATGCCTATTCTTGAAGATATTAGAAATGATAGAATGGCTGAAACAGGGAAAACAGGAGCAGACCTCTGGTTGGGTTTCGGAAGTATAAACTTAGTTTGGGAATTAGGAAAAAGGATAGGAACAAAGGATTCAATTATTTACTGGGCAGCCAAACATAAGATTCCAGTAGTAATTCCAGGAATAACAGATGGAAGTATTGGGGCTCAACTATTCATGTTCAGACAAAAGTATCGAGATTTTCATATTGATACTCTCGCAGATGAACAAATTCTTTCAGACCTAACATGGGATGTGGAAACCTCAAACGCTTTGATGATCGGTGGAGGAATTTCGAAGCATCACGTAATTTGGTGGAATCAATACCGTGAAGGCCTAGATTCGGCAGTTTACATTACCACTGCTCCTGAGCACGATGGAAGTCTATCAGGGGCTCGATTGAGAGAAGCAATATCTTGGGGTAAAATGAAGCCAGAAGCACCCCATATTTGTGTTGAAGGTGATGCCAGCGTATTGCTTCCAATTCTTGGAGCAGACATTTTTGGATAGTTCAAATTTCAGGCTCGTCTGGAAACACTTCAATTTGTTTTACCTTCTTTACTAAGTCAGTGAAATTATCGTGAAACTTCGTTGCCTTTACAGTATGATTGTCTATCCAATGGTAATTTCCCCCTCTAGGTTTACCAAATAGAATACCATGATATCTGAATCCATGCATTGCTAACCAAGTTTCTGTGACTTCACGGTGTGCTTCGGTGCGGCTTGTGAAAAATGTGATTATATGTCCTTCATCGAACCATTTATTGATTGTTTCAACTGCTCCTTCGTAGACTTTTACATCTGCCATTCTTTCAGGTTCTTCATTTGGCACATCGTCGCAAATGGTGCCATCGATGTCAATCATGAAGTTCTTGCATTCTTCAGAAAGAACTGGGCTGGCGTTTTTGCCATGCTTGTCCCGCGCCTTGAGAAGGTCGGTCATGAATACATCCGGGTGACGGAGGTTCTTCAAAGCACGCCTTCCTGTGCTTCCAGTTTTCCGGCCAACCATTCCATCAAAATAACTCCTATTCCATAGGCTGGTCGCCAACCATCATCCCTACCTGCTGCTAAAAGTGATTCATGAAGGGGATTCAAGTTCGGTCTACTGCTTCTTGCAATTAGGGGAGATGAAGCAATGGCCTTTTTCTCTAAGTCTTGAGCATGCATACCTGAATCAAAAACTCTCATCGTTCTTTGATATAGAGTCTTGAATTCCTCAAATGTTTCTAATATACACATGCCCCTTCTTCCACAAATATCCAATTTCTTTGGGAGGGGAGTTTTTGAGAATACTACTCCCATCAAAGCGGAAAGAGTGTCTCTCCAAGATAACCAATAATGAACGGAATCATGTACAGGGGGATGCTGGCATTTAGAATTGAACCATTCTTGGAATGGCAGGTCAGACCATCCCTCCATCCCACATTGAACTAAATCGTGAACAACTACGGTACATCTTTTTCCAATCAAATCCGACGAGGGAGGAATAACCACTATTGCCTCGCTTTTTTCATCTACTGGGATTGAAAACGAAACAATGTGGTCCACATCTTCAGCAAATTTTCCTACAACCGAATGGCCATCCTGCTTGAGAAGTTGAATGAATTCATCGGCGAGAGGTTGGTTGGTTGCCAACACCTGAACCTTCGCCATCAAATAACCGTACAAGTGCTATTCAATTTACTATTGGCTATCAAGGGGCTCTTGGAACAACTTCTGGCAATGAGCCAAGATGCTCTAATAGAAGAGAAACTACCTCATCAACATCACTAGAGAAATGCAGTAAATTCATATCTTCCGGGCTGATCATCCCAGTCTCAATCAATAAATCCCAATCGATTAAGCGTTTCCAATTTTCTGTATTCCAAAGGATGATGGGGAGTTTTTTGGAAATTTTTCCAGTCTGAATCAAAGTCAAAACTTCGAATAGTTCATCCAATGTTCCAAAACCTCCCGGAAAAACAAGGATTGCTTTAGCAGGATAGACGAACCAGAATTTGCGCATCGCGAAATATTTGAATTGAAACCCAAGGTCTGGAGTAATCCATTTATTGATTCCTGGTTCGAATGGCAATTCTATTCCAAGTCCAATGTTCCCAGCTTCTGCTTCATAGGCGCCTTTATTCGATGCCTCCATTATCCCAGGTCCCGCACCAGTACAGACGTGGAATCTTTGTGAGCCATCATTCCTAGCCCCCCCTCCTTCTGCTCTTGGAGTGATTGCCCATTCACTCAATCGTCGTGCTATTTCAGTTGCTGCAAG
>JAOMAZ010000017.1 GCA_028344335.1 Deltaproteobacteria bacterium
GTTATGTTGTCGACATTGAAAATGCAACTGTTGTTGACTTGGAAATTGATGGACAATGGTTAGTAGCTACGGTAAACGTTACCGCAACAGATAGACTAATCTTACTAGATATTGAGACTGGAGAAAGCCGCTTACTTGCCGACCCTAAGTACCCTGCTCATGACCCTTCTGTTGGGTATGGAGTTGTGGCATGGGCTTCTCAATGGCACTTGAATCCCACTCAACCTAGTGAGCAATTCGCTGACCACGAAATATGGTATTTCGACCTTTCAAAAAACCTTACTGAGCATTTGACTGAAGACCTAATTGATCAACGCAACCCCCAAGTCAGCGAAGATCACATTGTTTGGCAAGTTATCGAAGATGGAAAAGTAGTTTCCACTAAAGTCCATAGACGAAATGTAGAACTACAACCATATTCTTCAACCGCCCTTCAACTTGCAACATTAATTCTGATTCCATTGGTTTGTTTCCATATTTGGAAAGGCAACCGAGAGGCATTTGAAAGGGCATCAACTAGTGATAGCGAGCATTCTCATCAAAGCAACATGAGCACTTGATGCTGTCTCTGAAGGGACAATAATTTGGTTGGCTGCCTCTCCTAACTTTATTCTTTCAAGAACATCCAAAAGATATGATGGATGAATCATATACATAGTTGAACATGGGCAAACCATGGGGTCAAGACATTCAACAGTCTTGTCTGGATAAGCAGTATCAAGGCGCTTTACCATATTTATTTCAGTACCAACACCAATGTGTGATCCGCTTGGTGCATTCTCGACATAGCGCCGAATATACTCTGTTGAACCAACAGCATCAGCAGCCTCGACAACTTGCCGTGGGCATTCGGGATGAACAACTACCAAGGCATCAGGAACTTTCCCCCGCAATTCTGAAATTTGCAAGGTTGTGAAACGGCGATGAACGCTACAATAGCCGTGCCAGAGAATTATTCGTGAGGATTCTAAGTCCTTCCAATCAACATCAGTATCTGGGCTCCAAACAGCCATTTCATCCTCACTAATATTCATCGATAAGCCAGTATTACGGCCAAGGTGTTGGTCAGGGAAGAACAGTACCTTTCCATTCTTTCCAGCTCTTTCAAAGGCCCATTCAAGAACTCCTTTAGCATTGGAAGAAGTGCATACTACTCCGCCATGATCGCCCACGAAGGCCTTCAGTTCAGCGCTTGAATTCATGTAAGTAACTGGAATCAAACATGACTCACCGTCTTCAGCAGGAGCAGTGGGGTCATCTCTGTCAGCAGGGTCGATTAAACCTAGTTCATCGATTAATTCATCCCAACAATCCATAACTTGCTCAAGATTTGCCATATCAGCCATAGAACAACCAGCTCGCAAATTAGGTAGGCTAACAATTTGTGAATCGCGGGTTAGAATATCTGCTGATTCAGCCATGAAATGAACTCCGCAGAATACGATATTCTCTGCTTTGCTCTCACTAGCCATTTTTGCTAGAAGAAAGGAATCACCCAATAGGTCAGCATGGGCAACGATGCTGTCGCGTTGGTAGTGATGACCAAGGATTAGTAACTTATCGCCCATTTCTTGCTTTATTTCCTGAATGCGTGAATGCACCACTTCATCGCTCATGGCGGTGGTAGATTGGATATCACAAACAGCCAGTTCCATCAATTCAACCCGTAATGGCAATACCTTTGAAGCCATCTATCCCCAGCAGAATCACGGAGGACAGGCAATGCTATGGCAAGATGAAGGAATAATCCACATTGGAGCCGAGGCTGAGGTTCGTAGTGGGTGTTGGTTAGGCTTGCCTGCTATCAAGAAAACTCGAGCCCCTAGAACTTGGCGCCATCCAGACCTCGATAAACGCTTGACAAAGCGTCGATTAGATATTGAGTGTAAAATCCTCAATAAATTATTGAAAGAAAATATTTCCGCACCTAGGATATTGGAACTAAACAAAGATGAGATGACAATGATAATTTCAAAAATTGAAGGAAGCCCCTTAATCGATTCATTACAAGCAGGAATAGTTGATGAAAACATTTTCATTCAACTTGGAAAAATAATAAGAAACTTTCATGAAATTGGCATTTCTCATGGTGATATTTCGACAAATAATATTCTTTGGCAAGCTGGAGGTGAACCTACTCTAATAGACTTTGGACTTTCAAAACACACAATCGAAGTCGAGGATTTTGGCATTGACCTACATGTTTTGGAGGAAATTCTTAGTGCTAGTCATCCTGAATATGAAGGTGCGATGGAGCAGGTAGAGGCAGGATACCTTTCTCAATCACCTGATGATGTAATCGATATTCCAGCTGGGCTTTTACCGACTGCAAATGAAGTTATCAAGCGATTACAAGATATTAGGACTAGGGTTCGGTATCACGATTAGATTGCTTGTTCTGCTGCAATCCATCCGAGTAGAGCCAATAATGGCCCCAATACAGAAGTCGAAATTGCATAGAGTAGTGCAGTGCTTATCCGCCCATCTTTCCAAAGGTTGATTGTATCAATGCTGAATGTTGACAAAGTAGTGAATGCTCCTAGCACTCCAACTCCAAGAAACATCACCATTTCCTTGCTTACCGCTTCACTATTGGCGGCCGCTCCCATCAAAGCACCCAGCAACAATGAGCCGACTAAATTGACAGTTAGAGTTCCCCATGGCATTTGCTCTGTGGATAGCCAATTTCCAATTAAATAACGTAGAACTGCCCCAAGCGCGCCACCCACTGCAACGTAAAGGAGAACCTTGGCGCTCATGTTGCTGGGCTGGGCATTCGCTGCATCATACTACCGACAAAAAAAAGGCCGACACCTCCGCCCTAGGTGTATGGCCAAACTACTCTTGTTCCTAACTTCCAACCAAGGGAAACTCACAGAAGCCAAACAACACCTCAAACCACTGGGTTTTGATGTGCAACAATTTCTGATCGATGGCAAGGCTCCAGCAATCACCGAACCACAAGCAGATAGCCTAGAGGAAGTAGCTAAGGCGAAGATGCAACAGGCCGTTGCTCTATTGTTTTCTCAAGGAATTGAAGCGGCGATTATGGTTGAAGATGCAGGATTATTCATCGATGCCTTGAATGGTTTTCCGGGAGTTTATTCAGCCAACTCTCTGAAATCTATTGGCTGTCATGGAATTCTAAATCTCCTCACAACAGAAAGAGTTGCACGTTTTGAAGCAGTTGCAATGTTATGGGATGGAGAGAACACAATCACTGGTAAAGGAATATGTAGCGGTCAAATCTCAACTGAAATAGTAGATGGTTCTGGATTTGGATTCGACCCTATTTTTATTCCAGATGATTTAGAAGATGGCACATCCACTGGCGGCATTCCTTTTGGTGGCATTGATTTATCATTAAAACAGGCTTTCAGTCATCGTCGAAAGGCGCTTGATGACTTGATATCAAAGATGATAATTTGAAAAGGCCAACGCGCCGTCATTGTCAAAGGCATGCCACCTCTGCACGGAGCGGTAGAGATGGGTAGCGGTCTGAAACTTTTGCTTGCCTTTTCTACATTAGGAACCTTTGGATTCTACATGGCAAGAGTTAGTGAGATGACTGAGACTGCTCAATGGGGATTCATTGCGGCTCTACTTGGACAGGCATTTTTATTCGTTATTTTACCAGGAAAACAAAAGAAAATTATTGTTAGAAGAACTGCTGCAGCAGCCGATGCAGTGGAAGAAAAAGCATTGGCTGAAGAAGATGATATCGACATTCCAGATCCAGTAACCAAGGATCCGCTAGATGGTGCAACCTTGAAGCAGCGAAAGATGGCAAAAATTAAGGCAATTCAAAGTGCTGCTGAAGAGGAAGAGGATGAAGAAGTTCAAGAAATTTCTGTTGATGAAATAGAGGAAATTGATGACCTCCATATCGCTGAAGAATACGTAGTTGAAATCGATGCAGAATCAATTGAAGAAGCTAAAATTGAGGATGTAGTTTCAGAGCGCCGCCACCATCATGCAAAAATCCGCAAGCGTATCGAAATGCGTCGCCGTGAACAGATGGCAGAAGTGCGTGCTTCAGTAGCAAAAATGTGGGATGATAAATCCGGTGAAGATTTGGCAGCCATAGTTAGTATTGAGGGTCATGGATTGACAATACTTGATGAACCCGATGAAGTTGAACCAGGCCACCCATATGGAGCGACATTCATCCGCTTAGATGATACAAGAATACTCAAGGTTAGAGTTGCACTTGATGAGGGGTTCAAGGTTGTAGAATTAGAAGAGGAAGAAGATGAACTTCCGCCTCTACTCCTGCCAGATGGTACTGTATTGCCATTACCCAGTGGATTACCATTACCCGGTGGATTAGCATTACCGCCTCCTCCTGCGGTAGGCGGATTACCATTGCCTCCACCTCCGGTACTTAACAGTCAGAATAAATTGGCCGCTCTGAGAGATGAAATTGCTTAATCTCACTTACCTTTCCAGTTTGGATTAGTTCTATTGAGAAATGCTTCGACTCCAATTTCCTTATCTTCAGTATCGAATAGTTGAGCAAATTCTTCTGCTTCGAGTGCCACTCCTTCTGAGATTGGCAATTCAAGAGATGCTCTTACAACCTTCTTTCCAATTTTCAAAGTATGAGGAGATTTACTGGCAATTCCCCTTGCCAGTTTCAAGGTTGCTTCGAGTAATTCTTCGGGCTCATATACATGATTGACTAAGCCGACTTTAAGTGCTTCATTTGCAGAAAGCATTTCTCCGCTAAGCACTAATTCCAGCGCTTTTCCATAGCCAATCAAATGGCTTAATCTTTGGGTCCCTCCGCCTCCTGGAATTAGTCCAAGGGAGATTTCAGGAGTGCCGAACTTTGAACGTGAACTGGCCATTCTAATGTCACATGAACATGCAACTTCAAGCCCTCCTCCAAGAGTAAAACCGTCAATCATGGCGATTGTGGGCTTGGAAAGATTCCAGATTGCTTCCCAAGCATTATCTTTGAATGATTGACGAATGTCATCGGATTTCTTGCCAGTAAATTCACTGATATCAGCACCAGCAACAAAGGCATTTGGCTTCGCTCTTTTACCTTCTTCAGGCAGTAATGGTTCGGCTCCTTTGATGATTACCAATCTAATTTCATTTTGGCTTTCAGCCCAACTACACATCGCTTTCAGTCCTGACACTATATCAGAATTTAGCGCATTCAATTTATTAGGGCGGTTAATGCAAACTAATGCGATAACACCTTTTTCATCATTTTCATCATCAACTTGGATTTCTTCGATGATAATCACCTCACTAACTGGGGGGGCTGTCATGTTTGGGCGTATGGGTTGGACTTGAATATCTAATCGCATCATCTTGTTGTTTTTGTTGACAGGTTTGAGCAAGAGATGAAGAATGAGTGAGGGTTGGCAGAGGCGGGTATCGAGTTGTTTGATGCAGCAGATCGGGAATTATTGGTGAGGGTTACCGATGTTGGTAAGAGGTTCGGTGACTTTGTAGCACTGCATCCTCTAAATGTCAAAGTATATTCTGGAGAATTCTTTGGAGTATTCGGTCCAAATGGAGCCGGAAAATCAACTTTTATTAAATTATTAACAGGCCAACTAAAACCCACGATAGGTCAAGTCGAAGTGCTTGGCATCGATGTCATCAAAGAACCTCAAATGGTTAAAGCTAACATTGGAATTGTCCCTGAATCTGAATCACCACCATCATATCTAACACCGGTAGAATTTCTTCAATTCGTAGCAAGGCTACGTGGACTCGATGATACGGAAAACCGTATCAATTACTGGATTGATTGGTTTGGAATGACCGATAAGAGAGATACGATGTGTAAGGATTTGTCAAAGGGTCAGCGTCAAAAGGTTATGTTGGCGAGCGCTTTCATCCATGAACCAAGGGTACTCTTCCTTGACGAACCATTTGCCAACCTCGACCCGATATACCAACGTAAATGCCGCACCCATTTATTGGATATTGTTGCAGATGGTGGTACTATTTTCATGTGTAGCCACGTACTTGAAGTTGCAGAGAGATTGTGTACAAGATTGGCAGTAATAGATCATGGACGTGTTCTCGCCGCTGGTACTATTTCGGAATTGAAATCTGATTCTGATGAAAACTTGGAAGATGTATTCATTCGCCTTGTTGGTCATTCGATTGATGAATCCGCATCAGAGGAGGAGTAAAAGTGGCCGGTCTTGGGACCTCAGAGGTTGGTCGTCGCTATCAGCCAGCGACCCTTTCCTCTGCTTTTGGTATTACATTCAAAATGATGTTTAGAGAAGAATGGAGGCAAAATATTGACTTCGCTAAAAAGAGACATATTCTGATGTTTCCTGCTTTATTGGCAATTGTGACCATGGTTCTAATCGTTGGAATCAGGTTTCTCGTTGGAGATGGGGTCGCGGATGTTGAAGGCCTTGAAGACCAGCGCCGTGCTTTTACTTGGGATGAACTGAAATTCGCTCTTCATCTTCCTCTTTTTATGTTCAGTTTAGGCATGGGTTCTTTCGCTTTTCTGGGTAGAGTAATGGTCAGCCAGCGGGGTTCTGGGCTGAATTATTTACTCGCTTCGCCAGCGCTACAACCTATTCCACAATCCACTAATCATTTCGCATATTGGGTGAAGGAAGTTTGTTACTATCTAATGCTGATATTGATTCCAGTATCAGTCGGAATGTCTTTGGGTATTCTTCTTGAAGTCTTTTTTGAACTCGAAACCCCACTCCTTTGGACCTCTATTCCAATCACAATGTTTGCCATGGGATTGACCTTATCCGAGGGTTTGGCAGTGTCATTTCTGGCCAGTGCATTATGGACTCGCGGAAAATCTTGGTCTCGAATTGTACCATTGTTAGCAGTGCTTGCTGGGGTATTTGTTTTGGGTGGTTGGGTTGATTTTGACAGTTTTATTCTTGGTTATTCATTTCAGTTGAACCATTCTCTATGGATTGGGTTATTAGGTATTCTTTTGATTCCGGCCTTGGCATGGCTTGGAGCAGTATCAGTCGCTGATGATTTTGAGCAACAAGTATCTGAGCGTAAAGAATTACTATCACCAATTTACTCACGTCTGTCTTTCCTTGGCAATGGCACTCTGCGCTTGTTGGTGGCAAAAGAATTTGTTGATTTGATTCGCAGTGGCACGATTAAGAAGATGATAATATCCTATACAGTTCCACTTTTGGTATTACTCGCATTGGCTTGGTTGGTTGATTTCACTGATTCTCCGATTCCAGTGAACTTACTGACTTACGCCCCCTTCCTCGGATTCTTTGGTTTCAATTTTTATTCATGGTTAACTGGAATTGACTCTCCTGAATTTATGAATGGCATCCCTGCTACAGTACCGCAACTAATTCGAGCCAAGGTGGTGACTTATTTCTTGACAACAACTTGGATAAGTATTCTATTCTTGATCCTAATGGCTTGGAAATTGGATTCTTTTGCAATGTTACCAGTAGCCTTGATAGTTATGATTGCAAATAGCATTTACATCGTTTGTTTGACAGCATTCTTAATGGGATTACGGCCCAATAAGGCGATTTTTGATGCTTCTATCATGATTTGGTTTTGGGTTGGAACCGTTATCCCATTACTCGTGCTTTTCTTGCTTTCTTTTTCACAAGGCGATACTTCATTCTACGATAATTGGGTTACTCAAGTTGGTCAAAATGGATTGGATGCCGAAGCGGTTGCTTTCGATAATGAGAGAATGCAAAAGGGTTTCACTGGTATTCTGACCATCTCAGTTCTTTTGATTGGTGGAGGTTGGTTTTTGATGAAGTTACTCGATAGGCGATGGAAGCATGCTCCATTCAATAACTGAGCCGGTTGATTGATTGCTATTGGTCCCTTCGTCTTTGCTAATGGGCTTGGTTATCGCGGTAGTTGGAATGCCAGGTTGCGGCAAAGGAGAATTGGCAAACGTTGTTGCTGATGCCGGATATCCAGTATTTTCAATGGGTGATATGATTCGGGCTGAAGTGGAGAGGCAAGGCATAGAAGGAGATCCGCATGTGTTTGGCAGAGTTGCTCAAGAAATGAGGGATGAATTTGGCTATGGAGTGTTGGCAACAAAACTTGTCCCCGAAGTTGAAAAGTCTCTCTCTACATATTCTCTAGTATTAATTGAAGGAATGAGAGGGGTTGATGAGAGAGAGGTATTTGTGCAGGCGTGGCAATCAAACTTCCAAGTTGTAGCAATTGAGGCTGCAGCCGATACAAGGTTTGACAGAATTACACAACGAGGACGGGCTGAGGATGGCAACCGTAATTCCTTCGATATCAGAGACCAGAGGGAATCTGGTTGGGGTGTTGAAAAATTGATTTTAAGTGCTGAACACCATCTCACAAATGAATCTGGGCTTGAGGAATTCCAGAATGCGGCCAAACACTGGCTAAAAAGTATTTTTCCGGTACACTGAAAGCCTAAAGGATAGGTATGAAGCAACCTCAATGTCAACCAAAGGTTATAGTGGGTTTGAAGTCGTGCTTCTCCCTGCCTATAGCAGGGGCAACTCATCATGGCCAGAAAGAAAGGGGGTAAGGGCGGTGGCAGAAAACGCCGCGGGGGCAAAGCGCAGGCAACATATGATGAATTGGACAAGTATCCTGTAATGCCTCCACATGCCTTTGCGCGTATCGTTCGTGATAAGAGAACCTTGAACATCATTTACCAGATTATCGAACCTCCTTTGAACAAGAAGGAACAAGAAATTCTGGATGAATTGATTAGTATCTTCATCAGAGCATTAACTGCAAATATCGCAGAAATAGATGCCGACGCTCCTGCTTATTTACGTACCGCGATGGATAAAATTATCAAAGCATATGGAATGAAGGTTAACAAGAAAACCAAGTCTAAGATTTTCTATTACTTGAGGCGTGATATGATTGGCTATGGCCGAATGGATGTTTTAATGAACGATTCAAACGTAGAAGACGTATCCTTGGATGGTACTGGGGTTCCAATTTTCGCATATCACCGGAAGTTCGAATCTGTTGAAACTACTTGTTCATGGGATACCGATGATGAGCTTGAATCCTATGTTATCAAGTTAGCACAACGTTGTGGGAAGCATATTTCAGTTGCTGAACCACTTCTGGATGCTACGCTGATGGATGGTTCAAGAATTGTATTGAAGTTGGGTCGCGAGATATCAACTCGTGGTTCTTGTTTTTGTATTCGTCGTTTCAAGGAGGACCCATTCTCTCCTTGCGATATTATTGCTTTCAGGACGATGTCATCTCTGATGGTTGCATATCTTTGGATAGCATTCCAAAATGAAGTTCCAATGCTATTCGTGGGTGGAACTGCATCTGGAAAAACCACCACTCTTAATGCAATGTGTATTTTCATACCATGGCAAATGAAAATTGTTAGTATTGAGTCAACCCGTGAAGTTAACATTCCGCAACCAAACTGGGTTCCAGGATTAACTAGACAAGGATTCGGTGGAGAATCAAAAGAAGGAGAAATCGGAGAATTCGAGTTGCTAAAAGCCGCTCTTCGTGAACGTCCTGAGTATATCATAGTGGGTGAAATTCGTGGTGCAGAAGCATATGTTCTGTTCCAAGCGATGGCAACTGGGCACTGTGCGTATTCAACTGTCCACGCCGATTCGGTCCCCTCATTAGTTCACAGATTGGAAAATAAACCAATTGATATTCCAAGAGTTCTTCTTCCTTCTCTTGAAGCATGCGCTATTCAGATTCAAACTAGAATAAATGGGCAACGTGTTCGAAGAACGAAACAAGTTGTTGAGATTGTAGGAATAGATCCAAATTCAATGGAAATCATTACCAACGAAGTATTTCGCTGGGATGTTTCTGTGGATGATTTCAAATTTAGTGGAAAATCCTATGTATTGGAGAAGATAATGGTCAAGATTAACTTCAGTCAAGACGAAATGCGTAGGGAATTACGCACCCGAAAGAGGATTCTTGAATGGATGGTTTTGAATGATATTCGAAAAGCCGACCAAGTTTCACAAATAGTAACTGAATATTACGTCAGACCACATGAAATTCTTGCTCGGGTCGATGGATTACGCTGACCATAGGGAAGGGATGGAGCATGGAACTCACAGCCTGGCAGAAAATCTGCCACAGGATAATCGGTAGACCGATTAAGAAAAGGGCCCGTGCTGATAAAGAACTATCGAAAACTTTGGAACAGGCTGCAATCCCTATCATGCCTGAAGTATATATGGCGACAAATATAGTCACTTCAATTGCGGTATTCTTAGTATGTATTGGAGTTATTGTCATTGTATTTTTACCCGGCATTGGAGTCATTTCATTGTATGAATCGATGCCTGACCCAGAGACTGAAACTCCGTGTAAAATTTGGGAATATTGGAATCCCGATAAGGCTGCAGCTGGGAAAGCGGCAGGACTCCCCGGAAATGGTTGCCCCGATTATCAGACATTGGTATTTCCAGTTTACCTAACTATTCTGATTCCAATAATGTTTGGCTTTATCATTCCATATGGGGCTTTCAAATATTTCAAGGGTGGAGCAAACCGAGAGGCTAAGGCTCGCTCGGCAGCCTTGGAGAAGTTCTTGCCTTATGCTGCATCATATACTGCTGCAATGTCGGCTGCTAACGCAACTCCACAAAAAATGTTCAGATCATTGGCAATGAATGAAGATATTTACGGCGATATTGCTTATGATTCTTCGATGATATATCGAGATATTACATTACTAGGATTTGATTTACTGACAGCAATCAAGATGTCGGTTGATCGTGCAGCCTCTCCTTGGTTAACAGAGTTCTTTCAAGGAATGGTTGGTACTTTGACTTCTGGGGGAAATTTGAAACTATACTTCCTCAATCGTGCTGAATTCTATATGCGAGAAAACCGAATACGTTTGCAAGTATTCCTTGAGACACTTGCAATGTTAGCAGAATCTTATGTTGTGGTAGCAGTAGCAATGCCTCTGTTCCTAATCGTCATGCTGGTCATCATGTTCTGGGTATCAGGTTCAGGTTCACAAATGAGTGAGAGTTTCCTTTACACAATTATTATGGGAGTAATTCCAGCGATACACGTTGCATATGCGCTTCTGGTTTGGACGATGAGTAAAGAGCAAGATATGTGAATAAGGGAGGTGATGAATTGGCGAGGAAAAAGGATAAAATCAAGGTTGACCTTGAACTTCCCAAGTCCGATTCAACGATGATAAAACTCTATGGAATTCTGGGAGTCTGCATGATTCTAGGAATTTCAAGCATCATTTTCTGGTTCATTAATTCACCGTTCCTGCCAACTCCAAATGGGCAACCAATGTTCGTAAACCTTGCCTGTGGTAGGGACCCAACCTTTCATCCGGACATGGGAGATAACGAATCATGTCCTTTGATGCATGATGAACAGCAAACATCTACATATGTTGCGCCCAAAGCATGGCCAAAATTCTATTCAAAAGGCCAGCGTTTCATTGCTCCTGGATTACTGCAGGAGGATAGAGGTAATTTTACGGGTGAATTGCTGCAACCATTCACTTGGGATTGTGTAGCAAAAGCCGACGAAGCAATTCCCTATACTCTTCAATTATGGGATTCAGAAGATCGGGTTTTGGCTGAGAGTAATGGTTTTGCCAATGAAGGAAAATGTCAGTTAAAACATGACCACGTTGAACCAGGAGAACAGTATTCCATCGTTGCTTATTCAGATGACTCAGGTTTGATGAAGTTACGACCTATGGAATTCAGTCTTAGCATCGAAACTTATGATGGAATCCCTGAAAATATGAACAATGCATCTCTTTGGGTAGGTCCGGAAGTTGATTTAGGCATCACGACTTTTAGGCCTACACTTTTCCTTAATTTCTTTGGAATTGCAATATTCGTAGCCTTCTTCCCAGCTTCATATTATTGGGATGGTGTGAAAAATAGAGTCAATGCAAAGGAGGAGAAATTCCCTGATTTCCTACGCGATTTAGCAGAATATTGGAAAGGTGGTTTGTCGATGAACGTGGCAGTTCAAACTTTAGCTAATTCGGAATATGGGCCGCTGAATCCAGAAGTTGAAAAGATGGCCAATCAATTATCTTGGGGCGTAGCATTTGGTGATGTAATATTGCTATTCGCAGATGGTGTAGGCACACCACTCGTTAAGCGAGCAATTTCACTAATTGCTGAAGCCAATAAAGCAGGAGGGAAAATCTCTGATATATTGGTGACTGCAGCAAATGATAGTAGAGAAATCAAATTCCTAGAAGGTGAAAGAAAGAGAGCGATTTCATCCTATATTGCCGTTATTTGGGTATCCTACATGGTTTTCCTTGGTGTTATTGTAGTTCTAGGCAAAGTCTTCATCCCTGCGATTGCATCTTCAAATTCAGAAGGTGATGGTGAGGGAGATGATGCTGCTGAAGGTGACGAAGAAGAAGGTGAAGGCGGTGGAGCACAACTTGGAAACATGACGATTCGTGCTATTGATCCATTGTTTTTCTTGATGGTCTTCTACTACGGCGTCACCCTACAGGCAGTTGGTAATGGAGTAATGGCCGGGCTGATGGCGACGGGTAGATTTAGTTCAGGGATGAAACACGCAGGTATGATGATAATTCTAGCCTTGTTCGCCTTTAATTTCGTGGTATTTTCACCCGATTTGATTGGAATTCAGCAATCTCCTCCTATCGATGTTAGGGCTGGTACATTTGATCCACCATCTCGGACTGCAAATACTCTTCCAGAAGTGTCTGGATTGTCAATTGACCCTATATCTCCTTCTGATTCTTCAAATTTATCTGCGACATATGCTTATTTTGATTCAGATGGGCATGGGGAAGTTTCATCAAAAATTAAATGGTTTAAAAATGGAGCCTTACAAGTGATTTATAATGATCAGAAGATTGTTCCTTCAACTGCAACCTCAGTTGGAGATGAATGGCATTTCACTGTTTCACCACATGATGGAGTGGGTTTCGGTAGTGAAATAGGTATGTTAGAACCGGTTACGGTGGTGGCATGAAGTCGCTGGTTAAGCCAGAAGATGAAGCACAAATTCACGTGCTGGAAATGCTAACTTTGTTTTGGTTATTCTTCATGTCTGCAATATTCATCCTCAAAATACAGGTTCCAGACCCTCCATCAATTGCTGTTGATGCAACCCTTGAATCATCTGCTGAGGACACCATTCGCATGGCTAAAGTGAGCAACCCATTGAATAGTAGTGCTGCTGATTCGAGATTAGCAGAGTTATTGGCTGAAAAGGACTTAGATTCTGCATGCGACCTTATTTTATCTGGGCTGGGAGCCACTGTTGATGGAAGATGTTGGTTAGCGATGGATGGTTCATCCTCGGAAGTTCATGGGCCTTCGACTTATCCATTAGGGAGAACTGAAACGGTTCACTCGATGTTCGTGGAAAACGATAATTTATGGACTATTTCAGTTGATGTTTGGCATCGAGGAGGCGGGACATCATGAGAGCAAATAGGATGACTAGACAAGACCCAGAATCTTCAGAAGCAGCACAAATGTTGTTGGCTGCTGGAATGGTACTTTTGATGTCCCTTCTTTCAATGGCTGTATACGGGGTAAAATTGGCAGGACTTGGTACTCCTTATGATTCTGGAGCAGATGAATTACTCGATGTTAGTCGAGAATTACAACTAAATTTTGCGCCATTGATGGAGGAGAGAACTCAGATAAGAATCGATGCGGGGATGGATTGGCTTGATGCCGCTGAGAGCGCTCTTCAGTCTGCTCATAATGATTATCTCCATCATGGAGAATTGAGAGGCGTTGAAATCAAAATGTTGGAAATGACGGCAAGTAACAATAGCGGAGTATTGACTATTTCCGTTGAGGCGGGATTATCAGATTCACATGCAATGTTGGAGTTGCCATTGAGTATGGAATTCACTCCATCAAGTTGAGTTCTTCACCTGAGACTCTTATTCCACTCAAGGTCGAACCAATGTTCAATCCTATCCACAGGGTCGGCAATAGTTGTAGGATCCATAGTATCCCATTGTTTCATTCTGCCCAAGTCAATTGCCCCATTTTGAATGGCTCGAATCCTGTCAAAGGCTGCTAAGTAGCGGTCTGCTTTCCTCCATGAGTGTGCATCTCGTTCCTTGAGCATCGAGATATGCGTCTCTTCAACTTCTACAATCATGATGAAACCAATTGCAATCCCACCTTGCTCCCGCCATTCTTCCAACCAGCGGTTATCTGGCATTAGGTGGACGCCCTCGATGATTAGATCAATTCCCTCTCTGCGTGCTCTGGCAACCGTCGCATCAATTCCAGCTTCAACAACCCCACAGGAATCCTTCCAATCAAGAACTGGGTCTCCTGCCTCACCTCGAGTGAAGGATGAACGGTGTAAACGTGGAATATCTCGTTCAGAATCACATGCCCTCATAACTTCCCGAATTGCATCAGTTGATATGATTCGAGTAAAACCTAGGCGCTTTGCTGCTTCTATTGAGATAGTTGATTTACCAACTCCAGATGCACCGGCAATTAGCATCAATCTAGGTTGTTTTTGGCGTAGTCCTGAGACCACAGATGCATGCATTCCGACCCTGTCTGCCATACGCCTCAACTTCGCCTGTTCAACCGCCCTATCAAATCCATCGTTGGAAGTGCTACGCCGACAGACCTTTGATGGCGCTTCATCTGCGCCGAGGTATGAGCGAAGACAAGAAAATGCTAGTAGACGGAGAATGGTGTGCAGCAGCAAGTGAAAACACCATGGATGTATGTAATCCTGCAACGGGAGAAATAATCGCCACCGTACCTCGTGCTTCAACAGAAGATGCAGATAGAGCGGTTGCTGCTTCCAAGGTAGCATTAGCATCAAAAGAATGGGCATTGATGGACCCAGCACAGCGTGGTCGTATTCTCAATAAAATGGCTGCAGCTACATACGCTGCGTCTAAAGATTTAGCAAAACTAGAATCTCAAAATAACGGCAAGACTTTTCGCGAAGCATTAGGAGAAATCCGCTATGGTGCATGGACCTTGGAATATTTTGCAGGATGGGCAGACAAAGTAGAAGGTCAAACAATCCCAGTACCAGGAAACCGATTCAACTACACCTTGAGGCAGCCTTTGGGAGTAACTGCCCATATTATTCCGTGGAATTTCCCACTTCAACTTGCAATCCGCTCTTTTGCTCCAGCTTTAGCATCTGGATGTACAGTTATTGCCAAGCCGGCCTCTCTAACTCCACTTTCTCTACTTGAGTGGGCGAGAGTTATCGAAGATTGTGGATTACCCAGTGGAGTTTTCCAAGTGATAACGGGTCCTGGAGGTGAAATTGGTGACGCATTGGCAGGCTCAAGCGGAGTTGATGGCATCGTCTTAACTGGTGGAGTATCAACAGGAAAAGCTGTAATGAAAAAGGCTGCAGAAAATTTAACCCCAGTTACTCTTGAACTAGGAGGGAAAGGTTGTAATGTTGTATTTCCAGATGCTAATCTAAAGTTCTGCGCGAAGGCAGTTTGCTTTGGAATTTTCATGAACGCAGGTCAAATGTGTTGGGCTGGTTCAAGGCTAATTGTACATGAAGAAGTAGCAGAAGAGCTGACTACGATGATTGTTGAAGAAGTAGCCAAGTGGAAGGTTGGGCCCGGACTTAGTGAAGGAGTTAGAATCGGCAGCATGGTGTCCAAGGCTCACCGTCAAAGTGTCCTAGATTTACTTGAAAAAGGCTTGAATGAGGGAGGAGAACTGGTTTGTGGAGGAGGATGCCCAGATGGAGAATTAGAGAACGGGGCTTTCATGGAGGCAACAATCGTCAAAGGAGTTGGAATGGATGATACTCTATTCAAGGAAGAATTATTTGGTCCGGTCTTAGCAATTTCAACCTTCAATGAAGATAAAGAGGCACTTGCCATGGCAAATAACACCGAATTCGGGTTGCTCAATGGAATCTGGACTCAGAATCTTTCACGGGCTCATAAATTCGCCCGTGATATTAATTCAGGTATGATTTCAATCAATGAATATCCAATCACTTTCCCTCAAACTGCTTTCACCGGTTGGAAGAGCAGCGGAATAGGTGTCGAGCAATCGGCAGAAGCAATGAAGTTCTATACTCGTGTCAAAAATGTCAATGTTAACTTGGGATGATTAAATGGCGATTAAAACCACTATTAGAGAATCGGTAGCGATCATAAAGATGACAGGAAAAACTGCTTCAAATTCATTCTCTAGAGAAGCTATCAAAGAAATTGCAGAAGCAATCGATGCTTCATTGAACAACCAAGAAGTTAGAGGAATAGTCATTACAGGAGAGGGTAAGTTTTTCTCTGCAGGCGCTGATATTAAGGGCTTCAAAAAACATATCGAAGATGAAACAATAATAGATTTCATTCATGACCTTACCGGAAAACTACATCCTCTTATTCTCAGAATGAGGCGGTCACCGAAGATATTGGTTGCAGCAATAAATGGGGCAGCAGCAGGGGGAGGTTTGGGATTAGCACTTGCTTGTGATGCAAGAGTTGCAGGGCCAAGTGCAAAATTGGCAGCCTCGTATGCAGGAATTGGTCTTTCTCCTGATGGCGGGACCACTTGGCTATTGCCAAGGCTTGTGGGTGATCAAGTGAGTCGTAGATTTTTCTTGGAAAACCAAATTTGGGGACCCAAAGAAGCACAAGGCTATGGCGCAGTTGATTATTATGTATCAGAGGAAGAATTTATTCCAAAAGCTATCGAAATAGCGGCAACATGGTCACAATGGGGCAGTCATACAAGAGAGGCAACGAAGCACCTTATTGACGTTCAGACGAGCCAAGAACTAGATGCCCACCTTAATCATGAGCGTTTGTTGATTGAAGCAGCGGGTACAACCACCGATTTCCGAGAAGGCGTTGATGCTTTTCTCAATAAACGTCCAGCGAATTTTGAATAGGCATTTTGTGGGTGATGAACCCTCAAAATAAGATTAGAGTAGTTTAAGAGTATTCCATCTTACCGATTATAGAATCAAATGTTACAGCACCAAAATTATGGCTATCATCTGAAGCCAATGGGTCGGGATTATCACCTTCTAAGAAAAAGCGGTCATCATCAATGGACTTTATTCGCTTGACTATTTTCATATTTTTCCTAAGGGGATGAGAGACAAGAACCACATCACCTTCCTTCAAATTTTCAACAGCACTGAATTTAATGATATCACCCGGCTTAAGGGTGGGGAGCATACTGTCGCCGTGAATGACGACCTTCACCATGCATACCAACTCATGAGGCGCGAACCCAAGCATCATCTCTGCCCTTGGCCGTCCAGAACATGTGGTGAATCGCTTCGATGGCATCCATCAATTCTTGGGCATGTACTGCAGAAACCTCTACTTTACAGGCGCTGCATAACTTTGCTGCTTTCCAAAAGATATCATGTAGGTTAGGAATGGATTCCAAGTGTTGTGGCTTG
Organism: Deltaproteobacteria bacterium; assembly: GCA_028344335.1. GTDB lineage: Archaea > Thermoplasmatota > Poseidoniia > Poseidoniales > Poseidoniaceae > UBA226. Next base: position 17,386 of record JAOMAZ010000017.1, read on the forward strand.
AAGAAATCAGTCCAAAGGACCAGTAACTCATCCTTGCACTTCTGGGCTTCTTCTTCCTTTATTGTGGCATAGCGGCTCATGGTGTTGATGTAGGCGGCCATTGCACCTGAATCATCAGGGTAAGTTAGGTCGAGCATTTTCTTGGTCATCGATTGAACTGCTTCACCCGCAATTCTAGCGCTAGCAGGGTCGTAAACCCCACAGGGTCCGTCACAGTGGGCAAAGGCATTGAGTATTTCTTCAGAGGTCATCGACTTGGCGAATGAGTATCTACCTATCAATTTGTGTACATCTGAAGGCGTGGGTTTCAATAGGCAAGGCGTCAAAGCCCCTGATATGGGATTTGATGACGCCGTCTCAATTTGCCCCAGTTGCGGTTTTAACCTTGGGTTATTCATACCAGGGATGCCTTGTCCATATTGTGGAGAGACTCTCCTATAGGATACGCTCTATTGGTGAACCACTTCCCCAATCATAGATACCCTTGCCGGTCTTTTTGCCAAGTGCACCATCTGATACTAATTTTTGGAGTAGCGGATGCGGAGCATAGGAATCATCATTGAATGATTTCTGAAGATTAAGCAAAATATCTCTACGAACATCTAAGCCTACTAAGTCCGTCAATTCTAAAGGTCCCATTGGATGTCTGTATCCTAAAACCATAGCAGTATCGATGTCTTTAGCGCTAGCAACACCATCTGCCAACATGCGAATTGCCTCATTGCCTAATACGACTCCGAGTCTGGATGTTGCAAAACCAGGTACATCATTCACCAAAATTGTTGTTTTGTTCATAGCTTCACCAGCGGCTTTTGCTGCTGCAACTGTTTCTTCAGAACATAAATCATGCTTAATTAATTCAAGAAGTTCCATTATCGGTACTGGATTGAAAAAATGCATACCAATTACCTTTTCTGGTCGCCCTGATGCTGCTGCGATATCAGCAATACAGAGTGAGGAAGTATTTGTTCCTAAGATACAATCCTCTTTTGTCTCAATGCCAAGTACATGAAATATTCTAGCCTTGAGTTGAAGATTTTCAGGAACAGCCTCGATTACCATGTCTGCTTCTTTCACAGCCTCTACCATATCTGAGTATGAATAAAGGTTAGAGGCCCATTTTACCTTCTGTTCTTGAGTCGTCTTTCCACGAGCAATACCTTTGTCCCAAAAAGCATCAATGGCTTTCATGCCACGCTCAAGACCTTCAGGAAAAGCATCAAACAAATTGGTTTTCCAACCGGCTTGGGCGCAAATTTGAGCAATCCCCGCACCCATTGTCCCAGCACCGATAACTGCTACGGTTTCGATATCCATATTACTCGCCGGGCGTTGCTTGTTGATGACGTTTATCGCTCTGAGCAAGTGCAACCCCACCTGCAATTAGGATGAATGCTGCAACCAAACTCCAACCAAGTTTTTCATCGAGCAGCCACCATCCTGTGATTATGCCAAATGGTGGTACGAGGTAGACATAGAGAGCCGCTTTTCCAGCCCCAATGACTTTGATTCCATTTGCAAACCAAACATACGAGATTACGGTTGAGAATATTGCCAAGAAAACAGTTGCCCACCATGCTTGAGCACTGATGCTGGGGATTCCTGATTGGGTAGTTTCCCAACCAGCCCAAGGAGTAAGAAAAAGGAAACCTGCGACAGAAGCCCACACTGTGAGTGTTAGGGGTGTCATTGCTTGTTCAGCATCGCGTGTAGGTTTTGTCATGGCTTTTTTCATCATGATAGATGATGCAGCCCAAGCCAAGGCTGCAGTTGCGATGAGGGCATCTCCAAGCATTCTTGATGAGGCTGGAATATCGACATTTGGCGAGTAAAGAAATAACATCAAGACTCCTGAAAAACCTATTATTATCCCAATTCCTAGCCGAGGATTCATTTTTTCGGAAAGAAGAGGGATAGCCAATAATGCGGTAAATAGTGGATTAAGTGTGATCATCAATGATGCATCGCCAGCGGCTGTGTATTTCATTCCGAACATGAATAGTGCTTGGTATACGGTGGTTGAAAAGAAACCAATTAACAAGATAATTTTCCATTGTTGTTTTGTTGGTAAATGTAATTCTCCTTTGATTTTTAGCCAGACGAAAAAACAAGCCAAGGCTATACAATATCGTAACCAAGCAGCTGTGATTGGTGGTATTTCTAAGGCCATGATTCGACCGGCTGTCCAACTTGCCCCCCATATTGCTGCTACTGCAAGAAGTTGCAGATGCACGATAAGATGCTTCTGCATACAATGGGGAGTAATATCTAGGATATCAAGTGAATGCGCCTTCAGGTGCTTCTTCCACTCCATTCAATACTGCTGCTACCAAAACAGCATCACCATAATCTGCGTAATCTACTAGGATGTAATTTGGTAACATACCATGTTTTTCGAAACAGAGTTGGGCATGTCGCCAAAGTGAGGCGAACTGATTGACCAATTGTGCATCTGCCTCACTTGAAATTGGGTCGGTAATATAGTGAGCAATCTGCAACATGCTTGCCGACCCATTTCCTCTACTGTTTTCACAATCAAATTCAGAGTCTGATTGGTAGGAGAAAGCAGTCATCCTAGTTTCATCATGCTCATCTAACCACCAATCATAGCCTTGGTTCTCACTATCTGCCATCACTACAAGTCGGGTATTTGCGAACACCATTTCACCGAGAGTTGGCCATAGTTCCTGTTTTGAGAACAAGTATGGACTTAGATCTGAATTATTGAATTCCCCGTACATTGTGGTTGCATTCACATAATTTTCAAACGCCAGAGTTACAACTTCATATGGGTTGTCTTCAAGAAAGTCTGCCACCTCTTCCAGTTGATTTTGTGCCAACTCTCCTCCACTTTGTAGACATGGATGAATGAGTGGTATGTCCCAATCTCCATGGCAGACCCAGACTTCACCATTATAGTCGTAAACATCCATGTTAATATATCGAATTCCACGTTCTAATTGAGTGCTAATATTTGCAAGTTGATTCTCGGCAATATTGTTGAAGCCACTTTCGGGATTTGCATGAGAGTTATGCGTTGCAGGATAGACAACATCGTCAAAACTTCTGGTACAAAGGATGGAATAACCATTACAGGAAAATGTATCGCTAGGATTTGTAGGGTCGGTATTCAATTCCAGTTCAAAGCCATCAATCCAGCCATCACCATCGCTATCATTGAGGCGTGGGTCAAGGGGTGCAATTCCGGAATAATTACCTACTATCGTGGCAACAAATAATTGGCCATTTAGATTTGATATAGTTGAGACTTCAGATAATAATAAAGCATCATTTGATAATCTAGAATCTATATGTTTGTTGAAATCATATGACCAGATGCCTTCATTTGTTGAAAACCACCATTCATTAGCAGCGCTTCTTGCTAGTGCTGACAATTTTCCTCTATCTTCTTCGAATAAAGAATTAGTATCAAGAACATTATCTTCTGAAAAGTGATGAATCATCGTATTCCCTCGAATACCTATAACTGCTCCTTCGTTGTCTTGGTCTGCCAATAAGTTGGAGAATGGAGTTTCTGTTGAAGAGTCGCTAAAGGGCCCGATTTTCCAATTCGAATCTGGTTGATTATCCAATAGGTCGAGGGTCTTGACGTGAATAAGTGCTGAATCTACAGCAATCCAAACTCCTTCTCCCGAAAACTCGATTGCTTGAAAATCATGACCTAAGTCTATGATGAAGTCAGAAGCATTCCACTGAGAAATCAAAGACCCATCAGATGATAATTCAAGCACTCCTAAGCGGTTTGTTGATGTCAAAAAAGCTAATCTCGTTGTTCCAGATGCCTCTGGCAACAGTGTCAAGTCATCAATTTGCCCAGAGACTATAAGTTCAGGCTCATTTGTTGAATTTCCATCGATTAAAGTTTCAATAATTGACAAACCAGTTGAGTCTGCCACTGCTAACCAGCCTTGTTGTGCCCCTTCATGAAGCAGTAAATGGTTCACTTCTGTAAATCCGATTCTATTTCCTTCACTGTATTGAATACCTTCAGAATCACCCAACCAATAACTCCCAGAACTATGTGTGGCAATACTGCTTGCTGCGCTAGGCATTATCGTAGTTCTATTTCGCAGTGAAATATATTTATCAGATGTGTTGATAAGAAATGTTCCGCCAATTGCAGAATCAGCATTAATTAGCCATTCATCTCGTGCAGTTAAGATGCCATCGAAGCCATCCTTATCTGAGTCATTTACACCATCTAAGAAATTGAGTGGGTCCATTTGCCAGGTTAATTCCACTCCATCGGGAATACCGTCTAGATCGCTATCTGCCAGTAGGGGGTCGAGGCCACCTTTCCAAAGCCCATCGATTTCTACCAGCCATGAGGCAGGTGCACCGAACCATATTTCAGTACTGGAATTTAATTCTTCATTTTTTTCTAATTGGCCATTTGCATTTGCATCCACGCCGTCTTGGTCGACATCTGTGTCCGAGGCGATTAGAGGTGAGAAGTCAACACATAAGTTATCATCACCTCTTGTGCCATTTGCCATTTGACGAGTGCAAAGAATGATTTCCAAGCCATCCGGAATGCCGTCTCCATCGCTATCAGAGTTTTGTGGGTTGAGGGTCATTTCTCTTGCCAATACAGTTTCAATATCGCATGTCTCGATGCTCAAGGGCCAACAGAACTCTTGTAGATTAGTTAGGCCATCGTGGTCTGGGTCTGCATTTGAATCGATTAGATTGTAATTAAGGCCAACGAGTTTGCTTGTTCTACCATCTGGCGAAGTAACTTTTGGTTCGCCTGAATATTCTAATTCCCATGAATCAGGCATACCATCATTGTCAGTATCGAGGCTTTCTTCAGGCTCAAAGCCCCAAGAGATGAGTCCATAACCTGCGGTGGTAATGAGTAGACCAATCCCAATCACTAAGGCTATTTGAAGACCCCTTGATGAGGCGGGCCCATCCATATCCATCATTCGCGGTATGGTGGTTTCTGACATGTGCCTCATATAGCCACAGGTGGTAATTGAATTGAGTCTATTCCCTACGAGACCATTCTGCGAGGGCAAGTTCTAGTAACCTCTGACGTGGTAATGGAGATTCTGGCAAGGCATCCATTGGCGCATATTCCTTGATTCCCTCTATCAATTGAACATAGAGGCCGTAGGCTGCTATATCTTCTTCAAAGGGGGCATTTAATCCAAGTTTTCGCAGACCTGCACAGGTATCTTCGGACCATATTGGATAGACTAGGGTAGTAAAATGAAGCCATTCAGAGAGGCGCCGTAAATCGATTTCATCAATGCTTAGTAAGCCTTCGATAAGTGATACATCAGGATAATTGATGATATTCAGAGCCGAGAGAACTTCTTGAACAACTCCCACAGGGAGAGCGATTGGTGTTGCTGAACTCCATTGGTCAATTTGCTGAAGATGCTCAATACATAATTTTCCTTCTATTTGGAATAACAACTGTATGTATTTTTCATCATCAGATGCATCCAATAATTCAGAGAATTGCTGGTAAAAATCTTCGCAACCCTCTACGTCAATGCCGTACAAGGCAACAGGTATCATGAAATCACGCCTTTATTTGGCCGATTCCTGAATCAATCATCATTCGAGTAGGAGCACGGTGTTCGACCCATTCTTGTTTGAATAGTTCCTTCAGGTCTTCTTCGTCTTGAGATGTAGGTAGGAGTTCAGAGGTGTAGTTTCTCCATTCTTCGTCGGTTCCTTCGAATGCATTTCCGTCTACCATGTAGCGCTTGTTGGCATAGTCTCCGATGTCACGGTTGAAGTTTTCATGAGCAACGTAAAGCGGTGGTATACCTTCAGGTAATAATCCATTCATTTTATCAACTTCTGCAACTATTTCATCATGATAGTGCTGACGACTTTCTTCATTGAGTCTTGTTTTGAAAACTTCTTGTCCAGATTCGAGTTTAGCACGCTCATCCCAGCGTCCTTTGATTCCCCAAACATAAGCCCATTCTGCAGCACTGCTTGAATCGGTGCCGAATAGGTCGTGGGCTGTGGAAACCCATTTGTTAAAATATCGCTGTAGCATATCTAAGGGGATTACTCCCGCCTTGATTATTCGGCGTAGCCCATTGGCTCCAGTTCCAAGGTGGAATGATTCTTCTTTCAGCATTGGGCCCATGCTAGCAGCAAGGGGTTTGAAACTGGAAGTTGATAGCATCCCAAGTTGAAACTTTCCATCTCGGTCTACAAACATGGTGTAACAGAAGAAATCTAGCCAATGAGGCATTGGTCTGTTGAAGGCACCGAGAAGCCGACTACCATCTTGTGCATTTCTTTCCAATAACTTCTGGGCTTCACGGGCTCCCTGTTGTCCGAAATAGGTCATAAGTAAGTAGCACATTTGCCAACCGTGGCGTTGTTCTTCTGCCATTATACGAGCTGCTGCATAGCGGTCGTAATCGCTTGGCGCACTTTCTAACAGGTGTTTTTGCTGTTCGACACTTGCGAATTCTGTATCACCTTGAACAGTAATCATGCTTAGTAGGCCATCTCGAATATTCTGGTGGGGAATTTGTAATGAGCGCTCCCACTTCTTTCTACCCTCATAGTCTCCGAATTCAATGACTTCACCAGCACGTTCCCAATCAAATTTAATCGATAAATCAAAGTCCCCAATCCAAGCAGGGTCGAAACCGACCATTTTCTGCCAATCTCCAAAGTTTTCTACCCATTCGTCGAAGGTCGTCGGTAACTCGCTCATGGTTCTCGGAGATGCTCTTCCTCCTTGAATGATGCCCGAACATGTACGGGCTAACGTTTGCGTATTTCAGCGGCAAATTCATTCATTATTTTACTGGACATACTTTGCAAAATTTCATTAAATGTTGATTTTGAAATATTGAGTATTTCTGACATATTGCTTTGGCTGATTCGTCTTGGTTTGTCAAAGTAGCCTTCTGCTAAGGCTAATTCGAAGACTTGCCGTTGTCTTTCAGTCAGTAAGGATTCACCCTCCTTTGACTTAATACTGAGAATTTTATTAGGTATTTGGTCTTCATTCAGTTCTTCAATTAAATCCCGCGCATTATTTTGGTCACATTCAATACTCCATTCGACCCACCCATCGCGAATTTCAAAAGGAGTTTTTGGAGTTAATCCAATTTTCCTTAATGCTTTTAGAAAGCCTCCTCCCCCTTTAGCAATCTCAACCCTAAATCGAATCCCACTTTTTGATTGTTCCAAGACAATGACGTTCATTATAGAGTCCAATGAATTGATGTTGGAAAGAACTGTTGAAGTATCGTGACAGCGGATTGTTGCAGTTGCGCTCCCTCGTCCTTTTCCTAATGCCATATGCTCTTCAATTCTCAACATCGCTTGGGGAAATAACCTCGTCAAGTCTCCTGCCCAATGCCCTTCTGGTAGACGGACCTCCAACTGTAATCTCTGCGCCACGCCAAGGCGTGTGCATTCAGGTCAATGAATGTGTTTCAGTTACCAGTAAAGTTTGCAACTCTCTTTTCTACGTAGGCTGCAATTCCTTCTTTGGCATCGCTACTGTTGAAGAGTGAGGCTTGGAGTTCTCTCTCAAGAGCTAAGTGGTATTCAAATGGGATCTCTGGGCCAGTTTGGCAACTGCGCTTGATGTTTCCAACAGCCTTAACAGCCTTGTTAGGGAGGGTGAATTGACTGCACCAGTCGAGGCAGTCAGTACGGAATTGGTCTGCATCTCCCTCAAAGATGTGATTGATGAGGTTCATATTTTCACCATCCTCGAAAGAGAGTAATTGCCCTGTAACCATGAATTCCAGAGCCTTTGCCTTGCCGATGAGGCGGGTTAAGCGAGCGGTTCCACCTGTTCCAGCAAGAACACCCAAGTTTATTTCAGGTAGTCCAATTTTACCTGCATTCTTGCGAGCGATACGAATATCCGCCGCCATTGCTATTTCCAAACCGCCACCCACTGCGTGTCCGTTTAAGCAGCAAACTACCAACTTGGAAGTTTGTTCCAAGCGAGATAATGTTTCATTTGCGTGAAGACAGAAATTGTATTTGAATCCAGGTGTGACACTATTGAGCATCTGGATGGATGCACCGGCGGAAAAGAATTTGGAGCCATGTCCAGTGAACATGATGACAGTTACATTGTCGTCAAACCTCGCCTTTACTACTGCTGTATCGATATCGCACATCATTTCATGAGTGTAGGTATTTGGCCCTTGGCCATCCTCTTCCAGTGGTGCTCCTGCTGAATCTGAAGCCAATTCAATGACTGCGATACCATTTTCGGTGACTGCATAGTTAACGAGGTGGTTAGGCATTGACTCGAATGTCAGGGCGTATGGGTTGTCCATGAGGTTGGCGAGACGAGATGCATTCAAGAACCAATCGCATGGAAAGACAAGGCTTACAGACTACCTTTCTCTACAAGTGGCATGGCGATTAAAATATCCGGATTGAAGCGCGGATATGGAAAAGTACGTGTTTTGGATTCTTTGGATATGAGTGTTAATGAAGGTAGTATCTACGGCTTACTAGGGCCATCTGGATGCGGAAAAACTACTTTGCTTAACGTGATACTTGGATTTTTAATTCCAGAAAAAGGTGAACTAAACGTTCTCGATAATAATGCACAAGTTCCAGGCTCAGATGTCGGCTATGCTCCTCAAGAATTGGCTTTGTACTTGGATTTGAATATTTCAGAGACACTGATGTTTCATGGCCGTTTGCATGAGATGCCTAAATCCAAGATTGAAGAAAAGGGGGAATGGTTGAAATCATTTCTTGATTTACCTGATTTTTCAAGAATAGTAGGAAAACTATCAGGAGGGGAAAAGCGTCGTGTTTCTCTTGCTGTGGCACTCTTGCATGAACCGCGTTTACTTCTACTCGATGAGCCGACGGTTGGGGTCGACCCTGAATTAAGAGCTAGGATTTGGCAACATTTGCGGGCAATCACAGATGATGGAACAACCATTGTCTTGACCACTCACTATATTGATGAAGCAGGCAAAGCTGACCGTGTTGGTCTAATGCGAGATGGCAAATTACTTGCTGAAGAGGGTCCTCTTGAATTAATGGATAAATATGATACTAATTCCTTAGAGGATGTTTTCCTAACCTTGTGCAAGCGAGAAGTGGTTGCATGAACTGGAATCGAATTGGGGCGATTGCATCCCGTAAATTCGCATCCATTCGTCGTGATCACCGAATGTTTGCTTTTATCGTAATGATGCCGGCTATTCAGATAATATTGTTTGGGTTTGCTATTGGTGGATCGCCTACTGATCTTGATGTGATTACGGTTGGAGAACATCCAATATATTCTGAATTAGAGGAATCAGAACTATTGATTTTACATAATGTCTCTGATTTACAAGCCGCAAAACAACAAGTAGAGAACGGTGAAGCATGGGCGGTTATTGAATCAAATGGAACTTCCTTAACGATTCATTTTGATGCTTCAAACCAACAGATAATGCAGACTATAATCAATGAAATAAAAACAGCCACTCAAGAAATTTCCCCAACCTTGGCTCTTCAAATCGCTGAGCCAATTCACGGTGAAGAAAATTCTGAATTCATAGATTTCCTTGCTCCAGGAATAATGGTATTAGTTTGTTTTATGTTTTCATTAATTCTTACAACAATGGCTTTTGTGGGTGAGAGGAACGATGGTACTTTAGATAGATTATTTGCTGCTGGAGTACAACCCTCTGAGGTGCTAATGGGGCACCTACTAGCTTTTTCTGTCATCATAGTTGGCCAAGTTTCAGTTGTAATTAGTATTGCAGTCATGTTCTTTGAAGTGCCAATGCATGGTTCAATAATTTTATTATTCAGTCTTGGTTTAATATTAGGATGGACTGCAATGTGCTTAGGGTTATTCCTTTCAACGAAAGCAAAAAGTGAATTTCAAGCAATGCAACTTGTCATGCCAATAGTATTCCCAGTGCTCCTATTATCAGGAATTTTATGGCCGGTTGAAGCCTTGCCATTTGGATTGAAAGAAATCAGCATGCTATTGCCTACAACATGGGCAGCAGAATCATTCCGTTCAATAATGATGCGAGGTTGGGGTCTTTCGAATCCCTTAATTTGGAAATCGTTCATCATCGTATTTGCATTTGGGGCTGTTGCACTTTTAGCAGCATCAAAGTCACTTAAAGTTCGTTCATGAAGTAGGGTTGTCTTCTGTAAAACTGGCTTTACCACCACTTTTGCGAACTTCATCCCAACGCTTTCCCACTGCAATTGCGGCTTCACTTTGTTGCCACCTATCGTGTTTCAAATCTTTCCTGAAAGGCAACTTTCTAAATTTTCTACCATCTTTGCTAACTTCTCTAGATAGCATTGCCTTTCCAAATGTGGAATATATCATATTTCTCCAAATACTTCCACGGAATATTCTTTCGATAAATTTGAGGCCGTCTTTCTTTTTCTTCTGGTCTTTCATCCATTTAGAACAAATTGTTTTCATTCCTTTATCGCCGATTCGATTCATCAAAAAGCGGTTTGCCACTGAAGTTTTAATCAGCGGGAGGAGAATTTTCCGAACTTGCTTATCGTAATCTTGACCTCCCAAGATATCCTGAGCTGCAAGGACTCCGCTGGTTATCGCATACCTCATTCCAAAACCCCACATGAAATCTTGCATACCACCCGCTTCTCCAACGTAATACCTCCCATCTACTTTGTAATTATCATTGATTGTGAAGTCCCCCTTTCCGCCGACTCTCTTGATGGGTTGCATGTCTAGGTCAGGGTAGTGTTGTTGGTACCAAGCGATTGTCTCGTTTAGGAAGCGCTCAGACTTGGCTTGCTTTCTCCATAGGCAGGTGCAAATTAGCCCTATTCCATCAATAACAATCAGGTAAGCATAGGCTCCAGGAGCCAGTTTGTCATTAAGATGAAGTGAAACATGGTCGGGGAAACTGGTTTTGAAAACCTCTCCATATGCAATTGCAGAAGTACCTTTAGGACCGCTTGCAACGATTGTACAATCTTCAGGCTTAACTCTTGATTTATAGTGGATATTTACCCCTGCTGCTAAGGCTTGACGTTTGAGGCCTTGATCGATTGTATGTTCTGCTGTGCCTCTTTCTACTACTCTAAAGGCAACTTTAGGGCCGTATGCTTGAGTGATTACATCATCTGGATGAATAACATCTACTTCTTTGAAAGGAGTTGCTTTGAATTCATTAGGGTTGATTCCCCATTCTCTCATTTCATCGAGGAAATCTGTATCCGAACTCCAATTTTCCAACCCTTGGAAGTCGCCGTCGAAACGGGCACCTGAATCGGCTCTAATATCGTGAATGTGTACTTCTTTTCCTGCTTTAGCTAGAAGGATAGATGCTGAAAGACCGGATAATCCGGCCCCCATGATTTGCACCACATCACCCTGCATCATATTCGGATGGGTGAATATGGCTTCAAGTGTTCGTAGCACAACATGCATGAAGTGGTGGCTGCTGGGAGCAATCATGGGCGAGGAATCTATAACCATCAAGGTGGTTGAAAATGAACTCGATTCAGATCACTTGAAAAATAATCTGAAGACCAATGGTTGTGGAGCAGTAGTTTCCTTTCTTGGTCTAGTAAGGGATTTTGATACAGGTGAAGAAGTCCTTTCATTGGAGTTTGATTCTTGGAAAGACAAGTTATTCCCTGTTTTAGAAAGATTAGCAAATGAATCAACTTCTTTACATGGAGTTTCATCCATAGTTATCGCTCACCGAATTGGGATTGTTAGTGCAAACAAACCAATTGTCTGTATCCATGTTGCTTCTGCACACCGCAAGGAAGCCTTCGAATCCTGCTCATGGCTCATAGATGAACTAAAATCTCAAGCACCATTGTGGAAAAAAGAAATCAAAGCAAGCGGTGCAACTTGGAAAGCAGGATTGGGGTGAAAATTATGGTTGAAGGAATAATCGATGTAAGTCAAAAACCAAAATTAATAAGGACGGCAAAAGCAACAGGAATCTTGCATTTGCAACAAACAACAGTCGAAACAATCCAATCAAAGAATGTCAAGAAAGGAGATGTTCACGAGGCCTCAACAATCGCGGCAATTCAGGCAGTAAAAGAAACACCGCGAATCGTCCCCCATTGCCACCCCATTCCGCTTGAGGGATGCTGGGTAGATTGGAGTTGGGAAGGAAACAGTTTGAGGTGTACAGTATCAGTAAAGGCAACATACAGCACAGGTGTCGAAATGGAAGCATTAACTGGTGTATGTGCAGGATTATTATGTGCATGGGATATGGTGAAGTACCTAGAAAAGGATGAAGTAGGGCAATATCCTTCCTCAAAAATCACCGATATTTTGGTACTAGAGAAACGCAAGGGTTGACATGCCACTTTGCTTCGCCCAGCACATGGCAGCAGTCGGTGAACTAGCAGACTACTTTCGGTTGGCTTGTGAAAGAGCCGCAATCGCCAGTGATGAATGGCGAGGTAAAGGCGACGGTAAGGCCGCTGATGGAGCAGCAGTAGAGGCAATGCGTTCAACATTTGATCAAGTTCCATTTGATGGTAGGGTGGCTATCGGCGAAGGCGAGAGAGATGAAGCCCCAATGTTGTGGATTGGTGAGCCTCTTGGAAATATGCAAGGCCATCCTGATGCAGTGAAAGTAGACATCGCTGTTGATCCATTGGAGTGTACAAATAATTGCGCCACAAATAGTCCAAATTCAATTGCCGTACTTGCAGCCGCTCCTCGCGGAGATTTATTACATGCTCCAGATTGCTACATGGACAAAATAGCAGCAGGTCCAGAATTAGCGGGAGAAATTAGCCTTGATGCTGAAGTGTTATGGAACCTTGAACAGGTAGCATCGGTTTTGGATAAAGCAGTTTCAGAGGTTCAGGTTGTAGCGCTTGATAGAGAGAGACACACCCAATTATTTTCAGAAGTTAAGGATGCAGGTGCGCAATTGAATTTGATGGGAGATGGAGATATTTCTGCAGCGATTTGGGCCTCTGAAGCTGATGGCCCCTATGATTTGTTACTTGGAATTGGGGCTGCCCCAGAGGGAGTGATTACCGCTACTGCATTACGTGGGCTTGGTGGTGTATTCGAAGGTAGACTAAAATTTCGTTCGGAAGAAGAGCGTATTAGAGCAGAAGGAATGGTTGATGGGGACCTTGATCGACTTTGGACTGCAGAGGAATTATGTCGTTCATCAGATGCAGTTTTTGTTGCAACCGGCGTTTGCCCAGGCTATCTCCCTGGAGTAGAACACCTTACTGAAGGAATTAAGACGACTTCGCAAGTCATCGATGTTTCTTCTGGAAAAGTCAGTACCATTGAGACGATTCATTGAGTACAAGTTCTAGAATTATGCCCTGATTTTCCGCATGTTTTGCAGCGCCTAAATTGTTTGTTTCTATTTGGAAGGGCTTTCTGGGCAGTCGCTACCTCTGGGTTTATTTTTGGACATGTGCGGGTATTATGCCCAATTCTATTACAAGCCTGACATCGGCGCTCACCATCTTTAGGACGTTTTCTTTTGAGAGCTGCTCGTTCTGGAAATAGTCTTGGGCAAGTTCGGTTATTATGTCCGACACGATTGCATTCACCACATTTTCTTCTACCATCTGCGCGGGGCTTTCGTTTGGCAGGACGGTTTGGGTGAAGACGAGGGCAAGAACGTGTATTGTGACCTTTTCTAGAGCAGTGAGTACAACGGCGAATTCCATCTCTTTTCTTTTTTGGTTTTCGATTTGGATAAGTCTTTGGGCAAGTTCTTGCATTGTGCCCAACGCGGTTACAATTTCCACATCTCCTGCTTCTCCGCGTTTCTAGCCTATACATACGTAATTTTGCCCCAGTGGGATTTGATTTAGGGCAGGTTCTTCTGTTGTGTCCCATTTCATTACAATTTGAACAAATATAGAAGAAGTTGCCAGACATCTTTATCAATTGGTTGATAAAATCACTATTATATGTATTATATGGCAAGTAAATCAGCACCTTGTATTGGGGATTGATTGAAGGAGGAATCCCTTGTGGGAGATTTTGCCGGTGATTGAGATGGATGTTGTTGTACCAATGGATGTACCTGAAGAAATGGTTGAGTCTTGGCTTGAAAATATGGCTGCTGCAACTTGCAACACAGGTAGGATGAATCTTTTTGCTTGTGATCAGAAAATTGAGCATTTGAATGATGACTTTTTTGATGGTGGAGTGAAAATCCCACTTTCATCAAATAATCCAGAACATTTGTTTGAGATTGGTGCTCGCGCCCATGCCGAAGGAACAATTGGTGTACTTGCTAGCCAGCTAGGATTAATTTCTCGTTATGCCATGGACGCCCCAGACGTACCATACCTAGTCAAGATGAATAGCAAAAGCCATCTTGTGAAGAAGGGGCAAAGAGATCCAGTTAGTATGGCAATGTGGGATATAGATGATGTTTTTACACTCATCAATAATGGCGTGAATGTAGTTGGAATAGGCTATACAATTTATCTTGGCAGTGAGTTTGAACATGATATGTTGACAGAAGCAGCAACTTTGATTCGCCAGGCTCATGAAAATGGCCTAATTACTGTGACTTGGATTTATCCAAGAGGAGAAGCCGTTGAGGATGAAGTAGACCCACAACTCATCAGTGGGGCAGCAGGAGTTGCACTTTGCATTGGCGCGGATTTCACCAAGGTCAATTATCCAAGAGCCTTTGATACTATGAGTCAAGCCGAAAGTCTAGCTGTGGCAGTAGAAGCCGCAGGTAGAACAGGAGTCATTTGTTCAGGAGGGGGTAGCCTTCCGGCCGAGGAATTCCTACAACGTCTTTGGGAGCAAATCAATATCTCGGGAGCCCAGGGTGCTGCAACAGGCCGTAATATACACCAAAAGAGTACTGAGGAAGCGGTCAAGATGGCTGCAGCATGCCACGCGATTATCTGTGAAGAAGCCAGTGTGGAGAAAGCAATGGCTATTTTCGAGGAGTGAATATTTTTATTCACCTGAACATTGAGTTTCCATTTCTGTCATTGTTGAGTAGAATTGGCTTGCCATCTTCCCACTCGGGGCAGTTGTCGGAAACCCAAATCCGTGTTGCCCACTCACAAATATCGTAGCCACCAGAGAGGATTCCACTACGCTTGATATAGCCAACCTTGACAATATCTTTGTCTTTGGAAAGTACATTTCCTAATTGTTGGCTTGTTGTGCCGTGGCGCATTGTACTATTGATGTGTTCAAGTATTTCTGCTGTGTTCCTAGGGCGCTCTGCCAGGAATTTCTTGATTTTCTCGCGTATTCTTACTGTCTTCATTAAT
>JAOMAZ010000018.1 GCA_028344335.1 Deltaproteobacteria bacterium
ATTGTTAAACAAATGCATAACATTCATATGCCCTACCCTATCTGGTAGTTTTACCGGACAGGAGTGAAAGTGCATGAGCGGCCCAAGCAACATGGTAGGAGTTCGAATCCCAGATGATGAGTTGTCTCTGCTTGACCAACATGTTGGAGTCAATGGAATGCGTAGCCGTTCCGATGTCATCAGGCGTGGACTAAGACTCTTGTTCGAAGCACAACCAACTCTCCCTTCTATGAAGAGCGTAACTATCGAATTGGGAACAGCACAACAATTCCAGTTGGCTCACTTATTGGAGATGAAGGGGCAAACTCCCGAGATGGCAATTAATGAAGCCCTGAACTCCTATCTTTCCCAGGTCGTTGAAGACTTGGCGGCTCTGAATGAGCGATTCGAATCCACTGCTAATGAAATCCGAGGGCGTGTTACACGTTCCAAGGAGTTTGAGCAGTGAATAATATGGTGAGAGCCGTGAGAGGGGATGGGATGCAGACGCCACCAGATAGGATACCGGACAAGGGCCTGTCTGGTGGCACCCCGAACATGCCTACAATTGCCACCGGTTGGATCGCTTTGCGCGCTAGAGCAGCCAAAGCCTCCCGCGATTTCAAATTCGACCCACACACCCCCTCGGCCCCACACCGGGGGGGCTCTGATTCCAGTGATTCAGCCTGCTGAGCACTTGATACCCACACGCCCCTCGGCCCCACGCCGAGGGGCTTCTTTTGGTTACATCAACCTCAAATCCTGTTTATCCTTCAAAATAACTCGATAATCTGTAGCAGCAGAGTTAACATATCGTAAAACGGAATCTGCATCTAGGCATTTCAGGTTGTTTGTTCTCCAAATTAAAATGAAATTAGTTGAAATATGTGGGTTCAAAACTGATATAATCAGATGTTCAAACATTAACCCTCATAGAGGGTCGCAGAAACAAAGTCTCTGATGGCAGCCGAGATAGTAGGTCCCATGTGGATGGCTCACGAACAGGCTAGACCTGGGCAGGCTGAGATGATGCAGCACATTATCGCTGCACTGAAAGCCAAAGGCCACCACTTAGCGGCAGCTCCGACTGGGATTGGGAAGACTGCGGCCTCCTTAGCGGGTTGTCTCCACCATACTCGAGATATCGAAGTTGACTCTGCGCCAATCATGTTCTTGACTGGGCGCCAATCTCAGCATAGAATAGTCGTAGAAACTGTTCGTTCCATCAATGAACGAATCCCTGCGGGGAAAGCAAAGGTTGGCTTAGTAGATTTAATCGGGCAAGCAGGAATGTGCATCCAACCGATTGCCAAGGAAAGTAAGGCATTATTCTCACGGCTATGTGCCGAAATGAGAGCGAATCGCTCTTGCAAACCATGGATGGCAACGGCGCCATCTATTTCTGAGAAGATTCTTGCTAAACCACTACATGTTGAGGAATTAGTAGAGTTAGCGCGCAATCATTCTGAAACAGGACGTAAATGTCAGATCTGCCCATGGAAAGCAGCCCGTGAGACTGCTAAATATGCGGATATCATAGTTTGCGACTATAATCACATTTTCAATGATGATGTTAGAGAAGCTACCCTCTCGGCTATGGGGATTTCACTCGAGGAAGTTATCATCGTAGTTGATGAAGCACATAACTTGCCTGCTCGAATACGCCGAGGCCTAGAACGTAAATTGAGTCCTGAAATGGTACGGAACGCCCAATTTGAAATGGAAGAATATAGCGGCATATTGTCTGAGACTAAAGATGCCGACATCAGCCATTTTATCTGGGCAACTGAGGTATTGAAGGCCCTGCGAAAGGAAATGACGCCTTGGTTTCGGAACATGTATTCACGCTTAGATGCTCTAGAAGTGCAACCAAAGCAGAAGAAAGCCACTGAAATGAAGGTTGAATCTGACGAATTAATTCAAGTTCTTAATGCTTCAATGCAGGCAGTTGATGGGCGCGGCGTTCAGATGAAATTAGGAGAAGTAAGCAAATCCTCTTCTTCCAAACGTGGCTTTGTCGACCTCTGTGCTAGCCTAATGGCCGTTGAGATTGAGGTTGATGATTCTGATGAAGATTCAGAACGGGAATTGGCCTGCCACCGGTTCGTTGCTTTATTGGAGGTTTTCCATCGTTATGGTGAATCAACTGCCCTGGTGTTGCGATTCGATTCATCTGGTAATTCTGGCACTATTTCGACGCATCTACTCGATGCAGGGGTGGTTTCAGGACCTATCTTCAAGAAAGCAAAGGGTTCAGTTTTGATGTCAGGCACTCTTCATCCACCCAAAATGTTCGCCGACCTGCTTTCACTTCCCGCCAACAAAACAACAATGGAAACCTACGAATCACCATTCCTCAGCGAAAAAAGGCCAGTGGCAATTGCTAATGATGTAACAACAAAATGGAAGGGCAGAAGTACTGAAAACACCAGAAAAATTCAATCTCACATAGAAGCGTTAATCGAAGCAAGCCCAGGACATGTGGCAGTTTTTGCCCCATCATATGCCCAGTTACAAGAGTACGTAGGTGAACACCGATGGAGAGTTTCAAGAGTCATACATGAGGACTCCTCATGGTCAAAATCAAGAGCCGATAAATTGCTTCAAGATTTAGAACGAGAAAGGGAATCCGGCCGTAAAGTGCTGTTGGCAGGGGTGTTTGGCGGTCGCTTATCAGAAGGTATCGACTATCATCAAAACTTACTCACTGCAGTTGCATGTATCGGTATTCCAATGGCTCCTCCAAGTGTAGTTTCAGATGCCTTGAAGGATTATTACGCAAGTAGGTTTGGAAAAGATTTGTCATGGCGTTATGCTACTACTCAACCAGCAGTGAACTCCGTATTGCAAGCGATGGGGCGACCAATTAGAGCGATGGGGGACCGCGCCTTTATCTTATTATTAGACCAAAGGTTGACTACGTGGACTTACAAAAAGTGCTTACCCAGTAATATTTCACCACTTATCTGTGCTGATTCCCAGATGACTTCCTCTTATGCAAAGCGCTTTTTCAAACGCAACCCATAATAGCGGCGGCATTGGGCTTGGTTTCAATGAGGTCTGAAAACAAGGAGTCAGCCAACCCTCCAACACCAGAGGAATATCATGCATCATTCACCGCTTCTGCTACTCACATAGAAGAAGTCAGGGCTATTCACGCCAAAGTAATGCGCAACACAGGGCTCGTTGCAGAAACTCACCTTTCTCAAATCGCCCCAAGTAGAATCATTGAATGGTTGGCTGATGAATTGAATGGGGTTTCAGATGCAAATGGTATTCGCTTACCCTTGATGGGGTTAGCGCCTGATGATGTCGACATCTCTGTATCCACTGATAATGGAATCTCTTCTTTGAAATTAAGCCTCGGAGATCACATCGAGAGAGTAGTTCCTCTCCCAATAGGTGTAAGCAGTGTTTCCACTGAGTGGAGTGATGGCAACCTAGAAATAAAATTCCTTTCCGATTCATCCTGATTTTCAAAATAATAGTTTCAAGATGGTACTGAAACTCGTTCCATATTGTCGATATCATTCAACACACCAAGTAATGATTCCTGAGCGAATTGCTTGTGTCTATCGGTCATTTCATGAGCAGAATAGCGAGCCTCCTCAAAGACTTGATCCAGATTCATCAAAGAAGTCTCCTTGATTGGTAATGCCTTACGGATTCCCATCTCGAATTCACGGATTGTCTCGAAATCACGGCGAAGATATCCGTGCTTCATTAAGGCTTGACAAAGGTTCTCATAACACATGTAAATGGCTTCACGCATCTCATCACCAGCGGCAAGTAATTCTGCTGTGTATGAAAATATATCAGATAATTCCTTGATTGCATCTTCGCGACGCTTCCAGAACACATAGGCTCCAATTCCGGCTACTACAAGGGCTCCACCAGCAGCATACATCCAAATCGGAGTCTCTTCCTCCACAGGTGGTTCTTCAACTGGGATTTGCCCTTGGTTCGAGTGTGCAGTTCTAAATGCAGATAGAGAATCTTCTGAAACTCTACTATCCTCTATTTGTAATTCAAGTGAAACTAGGCCCCAGTACTCACTATCGCTGTAATCAGGGTCAGCCTTGAATTCAAAGTAAACAGTTCCTGAAGAGTCACTCACTTGAGTTTGGACACTGTAAGCAGTATTGTTAGTCCCTTCTGAAGTAAGGATTGCTGTTATTGGTATGCCCTCTACACGCATGTCAAGTCCTTGTGCACGTGCATTCTTATCGAATATTGTTACTGTTCCTTCGACGTTGTCTTGATCCCCTGGTACGAGGTTCTCGAATTCTACTTCAAACTCCAAGTCAACTTGCAATTCCAGTGAACGGTTAACATCTGCAGACTGGAAGTACTGAGTGGAATTACCAGGGTAAGAAATCATCAGATAGATTGTTCCAGGCTGATGTTCAAATCCAACCACGCCACTCATCACGAATGAACCATCTGTCTTCCATTGAATTTCACAGGCCTCTAACATAGAGCCTCCACAGATAGTATCGACATACAAATCCGCATCGGAGATTATACTCTGATTCCCACCCACCTCAATCAAACGACCTTCAAAGGTTACTGGATAAAGTGAATCACCTCGAATGACTTCTTGAGAGATGACAACTACATCAATAACGACTTGTGCTAAGACTGTTCCAATCAACGTATTATTACTCGGCATTAAAGTCTGATTTCCAGAGTAAGAAACTGTCAAATTATGCACTCCTCTTGTAGCATCACTGGGGATGTCAACATTAAATGTCCAGTATCCATCATCCCCTGTCATAGTAGAATCAACCAGTATTCCATCTAGACTAATTTCAATTAGGGTATTTATAATACCGTCTCGAGAGATACTATCATTATCGAATAAACGACCTTCTAATACCCAATTCTGCCCACGGATATTGGCTGATGAGGAGGAAAAACTTGCACTGAAAGCTGTTCTGTGAGCCACGAAAAAGGTAGTATTAGAGCTGCCTTCGCGATAATAGCCTTGTTCATTTGCATAAACTGTCAAAGTATGTTCACCAATTCCAAGTCCTTGAGCCAACCATGACAAGTTGAAACTTCCATTTTCATCAGTGATAACAGATTGTGCAATTACCATTCCATCAATCTCTAACAAAACACTGTGGAATGGTACTGCATCGAGGTTATTGTCAACAATCGTTCCGCTAATACTGAGGTTCTCATCGATGGCTACGCTTTCATCAGTTGTGATTGTAATTGTAATCGGACTGAATAGGATCCAAGTGCCATTAGCCTCAGAAGAAAGATAGAATTCCTCACCGGCGAATACGACTTGAATATCTGCTGGGCCAAGTGGTGTTTCCTTTGGAATAATTATTGGAATTGTGAAAACACCACTGAGATCAGTACTTGCAGTTGTGTAAAAGTTAGAATTGAGGTTAACTACCAAATCTCGGTTTCCTAATCCAATGCTAATGATATCTGCAAGTGTACCATTGAGCCAAATTGTATCCCCTCGGTCAACACTTCCTCCGGCACTTGTAAGAGTAATACTTGTTGGCACTAAAACACCGAATGTCTCATTGGCACTGTTCGGCATGTAATAAGGAGGGTTTGCAGCATTTGCTTGGGTAGATCCTGGGTTTGACCAAGCAGGATCCCCAGTAAAGCGAACTTCGACTGTATGATTTCCAGCCCCAAAGGATTGTGGTACTTGCCAAATGAAGGAAAAGAAACCTGTACTGTTATTACTCTGAACACTCAATGTAGTGTTTCCATCAATGACTAAGTAAACAACGCCACTGAAATTCTCTCCATTCATCATTAGAGGCATCCCAAGATCATCTAACAAGGTACCATTGAGATAGAAATCCTGATTGACAATCAATGATGGTGTGTGGTCATCAATTGTTATGATAGTATTTGCAAGAGCGATGAAACTAACATTGGTGCTAGAACCTAACAATCCATCAGGTTGGTTAATTCCAGCATATTCTGCAGTTAGTATATTCAAGCCCGGAGTCAAGTCTTCTGGCAAGGTGAAATTTGCCCATGCAATTCCGTTTGAATCAGTAGTAGTAAAATTGGTCATTGAAGTCCCAGTTAGGTTAACAGTTATGGTTTGCCCTGATACAGGTTCATTTGTATTCTCAATTAGACTCAGTTGAACTATCAATGTCTGGTTTCTTATCGTTGCACTGGCCAAAGTTGGGTTGCCATTATTCATAGTTGGGTTGACGAATCGGAGGATTGAGAATCCCTTAGAAGTGAAGTCCTTGGTATCTTCAGAGGTCACATAATAATTTATTGGTGGGGTGAATAACGCTGTTAGGTTGTGTAAGCCCCTCTTGAAGTCTGAATTGAGAGAGACTGTGGCATTCCAACTTCCATCTACTTGCAATAATCCACCTGAAACAGTGAAGCCGTTGATATCTCCATCCACTCTAAATTGGATGGTTTGAGTTAACACGGAACCATCTCGGTTGATAATTCCCGAACCATTGTCAGAAACTACACTACCACTAATGTTGAAAGACTCACCAGCAATTGGATTTACTGCAATAGGATCCAAAGTTGAAACTGTTGTTGTACTAATCGTGATTGTATTGAGAACTTTTCCAGAAGCCAAAAGGTCAACTGTCTGATTGAAAACAAAGGTTATCGAAATCAAACCTAATGGTTGGTCATTAGGAATTGTGTAGGCCATTGCAAATGCACCTGCTCCATCTGTGACCTGCTCAGTGAGCCATGTATCATCGAATTTAATTGCTACTGTTTGACCGGTTAATGCTTGGTACAGATTTGAGGATTCCTTCAAAGTAGCACCCAAATCTACAGAATCGCCACGCAAAACTACTGCTGCATCACTTGGAGCCCAATCTTCAAGAATAGTTACACCCATGACTAAGATACTCGATTGGGCCGCACCAAAGAGGTAGAATGGGTTAGATTCATCGACTACTTGTATCACCAATATGTGATCTCCTCTTTCTGTTCCATTGGTTGCAGTATCGGTTGGCACACTGAGGGAGAAACTGCCATTTGACATGGTTGCTGCCCCATTGATTAGAATCTCATCGGGGTTGTCATTCCAAAATACATTCAGTTGTACCGGAGATGATAATGGTCGAGATATATTATCGGCATCGAGGACTGTTCCAGATAAATTAAATCTTAATCCAGCGGTTACTACAGTTGGGAAAATGGTGTCAATGGATGTTCCAACTTGGATTGTTATATCAGATAAAGTAGAGTTTCCTAACCACCTGCCCGCATTAGCTGTTGCCAAAGTATCTGAAATATCATCAGCCATTACTGCACGCAGTTCGTATTGTCCGGGGGCAATTCCATCTGGAGTGAATGAAAATAGTGCGTCCCCTGTTGCATTTGAAAGAACTGTTCCAAGTGATACATTAGCACCATTCCAATCAAAGATATATTCGATACTTGCCGAAGTAATATTGCTGCCATCGGCGATATCGTCAACAGAGACAATGAGGTCTATTGATTGATTAACTTCGGTGATATAAGAAGAATTACCGAAATTTAAACGGGCTTCAGACTCAATTCCCCATGGGGTTTCTATAGGAGTTGGAATGGCTGGACCAGTTGGAAAAACATCGGAATAAATGAAGTAAGCCTCGTTGTCATGAGTTCCATTTACCGGAGCAAAATCAAATTGGAAAGTTAAACCAATTGCACTAGATCTAACATCTGTAGGTGCTGTGATTGTAATGTTGATTGCACCTGTAGTTGTATTGACATAGCCTGTACCAACAATAGTAAAACCTGCAATTGGATGCATAAATCCAGCAATGACAGTCGAATTATTTCCTGTTATTACAGTGCTTTGCCCAGGGTCATACAAATCTCCAGTCACCCAATTTTGGACTCCTAAGTGAGTCCAATCATCTGCTAAGTTAGGGTTAGTTGGGTTGAAGCCTGCTTCTCCTTGCACTCTAACCGTGGTGTTGAATACGTCCGCTTCAAACCAATCTGAACCACCAAAGGCAGTCTCCCAAGTATAATCACCAGCAACCAAGGAGGAACTACTAGAGAATAAAACCGAAAATTGGGCATTTTGTGGGTCAACGGTGGTATTTTCCACACCTCCATCAAAACTATTGATGTATGTTCCAACCACGCTAGCTGGGGTTTGTCCACGGTGGTCTGCAACTGTCATAGTGTATGTTTGTTGGTTGCCACGGGCATGGGTTAATGCCTCGAAGGAAATATTCATTCTTCCAATCATCCAATGGTCAACCCCACTGAGGTCTGCAAGATCGGTAGAGTTGAGATTATTAGGATAAAATATGACTCTGAGTTCAATTGCTCCTGCAGGGATATTTTGAACGAATGACCTGTTAAGAATGAAAGAAGTTGCATAAGTTCCAGATACAGACAGGTTAGTCATCACTTCGTAGTGAGCACCTGTTCCAGCCTCTCGGATTGCTATTTCAATATTACCCGTTAGAGGAGTTGCTGGAGTTGAAACAGTTTGTGCTGTACCATTGACCCATACGGTAGAATCAACGACCAATCTAGAAGAATTTGATTTTGGACCTGTTATGTTAGCAGTGATATTAGGTGCAGCCTCAATCGAGAAAACCATACCAAGAGAACTAGCGCGCAAATGATCTGGTGTGCCAGAGAAAGACTGTTCCGTTGACATCCATCCAGGGAAATCAACAGTGGCAGAGATATTACCAAATGGCTCGTTTTCTTTCATCGAGACAATGAAGCTCCATGCGCCTCCAATCCCTATGGTCGTTTGTTGTGATATTAATCCATCTACAACAGTAGTATAATTCAGATAGAGGGTGTGGTTTGCTAATTGCGATATATCCAAACCTAGTAAATTCTCATAGGAAATGACTCCTTCTATTTCAGTATCAGAACCTGCTCCGAGATTTGGGTTATTTACTGGTGCAGGGCGAAGGTGAGTTATATTGACATCATCTGTTATATTGATGAACCACGCTGGTTCAATCAATTGAGCCCAAAACATCCCCATATTGTCTGGCACGTAAACTATCTTTTGGAATCCCGAATGGATGACTTCAGCCGGAACTCCTGAGATGAAGAAACTACCATTTGCAGTTGTCATTCCTGTTCCAATCTCTCTACCGGGGGTTGCAGCAGGACCTGGAACTAGGCTTGTTTCGTTTGCTGGTATTAAGTAAGCAGTAAGCAGAACTCCACCAGCTTCAGTTTGATTCTCTTGGAAACGCAATACACCAGTTAATTCGATATTCGAGCTCTTATCTCTATCCCATGCACTTGGAGACCAAGTATCATTGACTACTTCAAGAATTTCCGCCTTTGGACATGGATTGAAAGGAACCCACCCCAAGTCCAAGTTACCGCTTCCGGCATTTGTTTGCAAGCGGACTTCACCCCAATAAGCACTATTTTGACTCATTACTGTATAGCCACTGCCATTCCAAATACCTCCTGAATATCCAGATACTTTGCGGGCTGGTAATCCTGCTAACCTTGCCATGGTAACGAATACTGTGGAATATTCAGAACAAGTTGCAAATTGGTTCGTTGTAAGAATGTGGTTGGCTAAATCTGGAGCGCCACCTGGATTGGAACCATTTCCATCGAGAATGAATGTAGTAGAAGCATTTCCATTCATTAGGAAATCTGCAATTGACGCAGCAACAGAATAAGCGTCGCTTGCACCAGTATCGGTAATCACTCCATTGGTGACATTTCGCGTAAAGGATGTTGGAGAAGCAGAATTATTCAGTTCAGAATCAATAGTAGTTTCATGAGCCATTCCTGACATTGCAATCGTCGTTGCTTGTACTGCAGTTGAGTAGAAGACTTCTGGTTGTACTGCAATCATAGATGACAAGGCTCCTGACCCATCAACTACATCCATGCGCCATAATTCCGAACCTGTTAAGGAAACACTGAAGTCTTGTCTTGAACTAATATTCTGGAGGTTTGCGGGCAATGGAATTGGCCCTAAAGTGTAAGGGTTCTGGAAATTAATATCCCAACTCACACTACCATTCTGGAATGTTAGCGCAGGTAGCATGGTTGAATTATTTCCGAATGGTATCGGAATTTCTGCGGCTGGGTGCTCACTTGCCACTGCGCCATAGGCAGCTCCAGTGTAATTATCATAGGTATATTGTCTCCAATAATGTGGCTGGAGAGGGTCGACTATACCTGATATGTTCTCTGCAGTGAAGATTACCTCGTTCTGCGTAATATCGTCGCGTGGGTCAAGAGGGTCGAATCCTGAACCTGCACAATTGGTACTCCAGAATGGTTCAGGGCATTCAAGACCATCCGACATCCCTCCACCATCGGTATCAGGGTCGCGCCAATCTGTGCCAGTAATGTTCTCCCACACATCTGGTATTCCATCTCCATCGAAGTCATCGAGTAGTTTGTCATCAGAAGGGTCGTTTTCGGGATTTGTAGAGTCAAAGTATTCCTTCCTATCATCAACTAATCCTCCATCCGTATCTATATCAAGTGGGTCAGTGGCATAAATATCCGTAGACATATTGCCGATTTCAATCCATGTTAGTGGGCAACCAGTGCTAGTTTCGAAATAATCATTCAAACCATCGCCATCAGTATCGAGGTTGTTGGTACATGGATCGTTTGGATCAGTTCCATTCATCACTTCAGCATAATCGGATTCACCATCGCCATCAGTATCCACCAATCCCATATTAGATGTATAACCATATGCGCCGGTAATTTCTTCCCAATTTGCTAGGCCATCCTTGTCAGTATCTTCATAATCATCATCACAATAGGATAGGGTACTAGCTATTAATCCCGAAGACATAGCAGTCGTATGACAAAATGAAGCATTCCATGATTCGACAGATATAGTGCCAACTGGAGGAGCGGTTGCAACACCCGTCAATACACTTCCTTGAAGAGATGAATAAGCAAAATCAGTATAGACACCAGACACATTGTATCGACCTACACCTCCATTCGGATTGAATCCAGATGAGTCAGCAACGGTTAATCGTTGACTGTTATATCCAGAACTTGTAGTGAAAAATGGAGTAATTGAATCACAAGGTTCAGTGCTATGATTGTTCTCTTTTTCAGCCCCATCGTTAACTCCTCCATGGTCTGTATCTGCCACATTCCATAAAGTACAGGAGTTATTTTCTTCCCAGTTTTCGATTCCATCATTATCGAAATCGCCCGCATCTTCTCGGCGTGTTGGGTCGGTCTCGCCTATATCTATCAATCCATTTCCATTGATATCTTCGTCGCCATCATCGAACTGGTCGCCATCAGTATTGTTTGAGAGTGGATTACTGGCCTTAGGTGGGCTTCCATAGGCGGATGAGACTTCGATGCCGTCAGAAATTCCATCATTATCAGTATCTTGAGAGGTAGGGTCTGTACGATATGTCCAAGCCTCATCTCCGTCCTTGAGCCCATCGCGGTCGGTATCTGCTCGGTTAGGGTCAGTCTCTGTAATCGAATCAACATTTGCGGTAG
The DNA here is from genome assembly GCA_028344335.1 of Deltaproteobacteria bacterium. GTDB lineage: Archaea > Thermoplasmatota > Poseidoniia > Poseidoniales > Poseidoniaceae > UBA226. Next base: position 11,437 of record JAOMAZ010000018.1, read on the forward strand.
TAGAGGAACACCCTGGGTCAGATGCTGGACCAACTCCTAATGATGGATTACAAGGAGTGATAGTTGCAGTTGCTCCAGAATCAGGTCCAGGTTGGAAACAAGGAGTGTTTCCACATTCACTATCCCAACCAGGATTGATGTACTCGTTGATGTTCGTTAAATTATCATTATCTGGATCTCCACCGGCTCCATCATTTCCACTTGCAGAAGTTGGGTCAAGATTATTTGCATATTCCCAACCATCAGGCATCCCATCATTGTCTGAATCCCAGCCGTCTGGGTCTTCATCATCAACTCCATCACCATCATCATCATTACTACCACAAATAGCATCGCCATCATTATCTGAATCTGCGGAATCTAGGAAACCATCTCCATCATTGTCGATCCCATCATTACAGATATCACCAATTGGGTCTTCATCACATAGAACGACTGTCCCACTCGCACCATCTGCGCCAGCTGCGCCACAAGCAGGTGTGCTCAATGTCTGCACGTGTTCTTCGGACCAGCCTCTTACAGGAATGGTACCATTCCACCAAACTCCATTATCAAGAACTGTTGGAGTAGCAGAGGAATCCCAGTTGGTTGGGATATTTATCTTATATTCTTGCAAATTGATGAGACCATCGCCATCTGGGTCTCCAGTAGCTCCATTATCTCCTGAAGTGGAAGAATCTAATGGGTCAAGGCCGTATTTCCACTCCCAGCCATCAGGTAAGCCATCACCATCGGTATCTGGGTTAGCAGGCTGGGTATTGAGGAGATATTCTTGAGCATAAGATAGACCATCACCATCAGTGTCGTTAATTGCCATAACTTCCCAAGCTGAAAATTGTATAGAGGCAAAAGTAGAGAATAGCATCAAGAAGACCATCGACAAAGAAAGATTCCTCTGCCTGCGGTTTGAGGCTCTAATGGCGGGCTGTGGGGAAACGTGATCACGTGACATCGTATGCACCAAGCCTACATCCAATGTCGAAGGCACATAAGGCGAATGGTGCATGGTTCATACAACACGGCCCCCTATAGGGGGCCATTGAAACAACGAATAAGCGGTGTCCTCAATTGAGAACTTCGATTTCGTCTTCCCATTCTTCATCAACTATATCTTCAATTTCGGTAGATTCGATTTCTTCATCTTCTTCTAAATCTACTTCATCAACGAAGTCTTCATACACTCTTGCTGAACGCTTACCGCGCAAGAAAGCAGCGAAAATAATCAGAAGGATAAAACCCCCACCTGCAACAACTGTTGATTGGCGTGGAGATATTAGTTCCTGAAGTAGGCAATCTCCAGAACCACTACATTCAATGTTCACATTCACCTTTTTTGTCTTAGTATAACTTGGCCCATAAGCGGTCTCTTTGTGAAGCGGCTGGGCACTGATGGTAATCAATCCAATATCACCATCTCTAACACTATCTTTGGGAGCGATTACAATAACTGAAAATGTCTTTTCTCCAAAGGCATCAACACCCATGTATGCGATGCTTTCGAGATCCACTTCCCAGCCATCCGGTCCGTCGATTTCCAATAATAAATCCAAGTCAACGTTATTGCCGTTGAAAACCTTGAACTCCATGGTTCTTTTATCCCCAGGTTGCATAGGTAAATTAGTCGATATCTGGATGATTTCCAAGTCATCTGGCATGTCGGCTTCTATCTCAAATTCCAGTGGTAAATCGAAATACCTTGGAAGTTCTTCCTCTCCGATTTCGAGGACTCTTAGGTAAATTGTGTGGTTGCCTGCCTTGACCTTATTCCCTGGTGTCGTAGAAAGGCGAATGCTTTCAACATCACCAGGTCCAAGAGATATTGTGTTAACAACAGCAGAACTATCAGTATCAGTCACTGCAAATCCCCATGTTCCGAATACCTGATTTGCATATTCTAGATTAATATCAAGTTCAGATGGATTAATGATCTGCCAATTACTAACTGACTCTCCTTCGTCCATTGCATTAGTTATATCGATAGTAATAACAAGAGGTTGAGAACGTGCTGAGGGGAATGGTCCAATATGCCCCAAAGGCAGCCCGAACTCATCAGAAGTCACCTGTGCAAATACACCATATGTTCTATGGGCAGTGAAAGAAAGGTTTGAACGAAGCGAAGTATTACCCTCGCTCAGCACAGAAACTGCGAACTTTGCGATATCATCCACTCCTCTCTCCAATGGTGGAGTCAACTCAATAATCATCGATTGAAAATTATGACTCTCTACTTGGCTAGTCATGAAATAAGCGCCCTCCTCAACTAAACTGTTACTTGTATCTTGGTCATACATTCGAACAGTCCATGTGTGAGGTCCATCAACTCTAATTCTGAAAGTATCAAAGTCGAAACCTGAATTCAAGACCTCCATGTAGAATTGGCCAGCACCTTCACCATCAATGAAATGAGATACATCGGGGTTATAGGCATCTGAGCGCTCCGAATCTGCAATTTCCATGGTGTGCTCTTCATCCTCAAAAACACTCATCTTAGGTGGAGCAAATACTCCAACTTCTTCAATGCTAACAGAGGTTGTAACAACCTGCACCTCTTCGCTTGTACCATCATTATTGGTATCTGCATAGGCACGGCCAATGATGTCGAATTGAGTTGGAGCCTCTGAAAGGTCATCAGGAGCAGTCACAGTTAGAGTAGGGCGAACCAAGGCTCCACCACCTGATAATTCGTAGCCTCCTGGTTCTGAGAATTCAATCAGCCAATCACTACCAGGGTTGCGCTGCAAGGATAATTGTACATCCATGTTAACTCCATCTGCTCCGATATGTTCCAATTCAAACTCAACAGTAGAGGTCTTTTCTGGGGCTATTAATATCACATCACCTTGAGATGAAGCCAATTGCAAGAACACCGCATATTCAACAAACTCAACCCCTTCATGGCTGTAGACTACTAGGTTGTCTTGCATATCACGAACTTCCAACCTCAGGCCATATTCTCCAGGTGCTCTTCCAGCACTATATGTCCATTCATATTGGGCAACAAGACCTTCGTTATCTAACTTCAATTCCGAATTGGAGAAGGTCTTCTCAAAAACCACAGCAGTATCTTCAGGAGTATTCATGACCAACTTGACATCCTTTATGTCATCGCGGCCAAAAGAATCTCGCACATCGACAGAAAACTGCATTGTTCGGTATTCAGAACGGTGATTGGGAGCCCATTCGAGAACTTCTGCATCATTCCATGAACCGCCACTGCGGTGAACCTTGACCTTCGAATTAGCGAGGGCATTTGCTTTTACACCCATCCTTGTATAAGCCCCATTGCTATTCTCAACATTGCCATAGGCAACACGAACATCACAATCACTGGAGCCTTGGCCTGGAACTCCACCGCCACCTTGGCAATTTGTTTCTGCAGTCATCCGCAAAGTGATTTGCTTACCTGAGAGAACTACAAATCCATTTCCACCTCCATCAGCTAAAGTCGAAGATATATCCATTGTATAAGGGCGGTATTGATATGCGCAAGATGAGCCTACAAACCCCCCATCTTGGCAAGGGTCATCAAGAGTGGCGGTTGCAGTTGCTACAACAGTTGTACCACTCATCAATTCAAAAGTCAGGTCAGCAGTGCTTTGGTCTTGGCCAGTGAAACGGATGTAAACAAAGAGTGGAACTTCTGAACCACCGCCAGCATCTCCAATTACAGTCAAGTTAGAAATCAGTGGAACAGACTTGAATTCAACCCCACCGACCATAGTCTCATCTTGTTGACCACCAGAATCAGGAATATGAGTAGTTATCACGCCAGATCCTCCTGCGCTAGAATTTTGTTCAGCGATATAGAGGTCATAGGAGACCATTGAATCGCTACTTCCATGACGCAACTCTTCGATGGATTTGTGTAGTTCCTCCATCGAGGATGGAGTTAGAGGTGTGAACATTGAAAACAGCATTACGAAGACCAAACCCATGGCCACTCTTAGGCCCGAACAATGCGCGTTAGGCATGGACATCAACCCAATGGCTGACAAGGCCACATTAGAACGTTTGCCGACTATGAACACAAATCCGTTAGGTCTTGACCGTTTAATACAAGTCCAAAGTGTGACTCGGCGGGCCATACGGGGGTGGCTGAGCATGGTTAAAGGCGCCGGGCTTAAGATCCGGTCCAGATGGTTCGAGGGTTCGAATCCCTCCCCCCGTACCCACACCAAAAACGCATGACTGAAACCACACCCCGTGTGTTAAAAAGTGCTAATTATGAACGCTGTAATCAGCAAATCTCAGTGTTATGTTTTGTTATTCGTTTCATAACTTTTACACATTTAACGTGCAATAACGTGTAATAATGAAGCGTATTATTAGGCACAACCCATGGCCAGTGATGTGAAAGAATATTGGGAATGGCTGAAAAAACGTCCTAACCTGATGATGGCAATTGGGGTGCCGATGATGATTTTCGGAGGCGTCTACATTGGTCCAGCGGCTTGGATTTCGGCTCAGGAACCTGTATCAATTATGTGGCCAATTTTCGGCCAATTTATTTGTTGGCCGGGGTGTGGGTTGTTTATTTATGGGCTAATTCTTTCAGGCAAGAGAGAAGAAAGCGATGCAACAGTTGTTATTGTCAATTCAGGTAAAGATTAATGATTTTATTTTGCTATCCGAAAGGATTGTCAACTGACTGCCTCATCACGGTTCATGGATATAGCAAGAATGCTCAACGTAACCATACTAGCCTGCCTACTGATTTTGACCGGATGCTTCGGCCTCTTTGATGATGGCGATGTCATTGACGATGCTGAAGGAGATGATACTGACAGTGGTTCAACCACTGTCGTGAATAACTACTACAACAACACCTCAACCGCTTCTGGAACGCCACCAACTGTTCAGATAATGGGGGGAGATGGATGGGGTTATGATGCGGAACCAATTCCAATCTTCAATTCCAGCACTGGAGATTTAGAAGGCTATACTGGCTACTATACATCGATTTACTACGCAATGCTTGACGTTGATGGAACCATTACCAGCGCAGGCTTTGATATTGATTTGGATGGAACTATTGACGTCCCAGTCAGCGAATCAAGAGGGGTCGTAAATCTAACAATACCTATCAGTGAATGGGTTGTCTCGGAAGGAGATGAAGATGAGTACAACGACGGCTGGGTAGACATTACGACCACTGTGGCTTTCATCGCCATAGATGATGATTCATTGTATACGGTAGAGATGTATTCTTTGACTATGCAGGAAACCAACAATGACGATGAACCTGAACCAAGCATGTATGTGCTCAGCGCAGCAGACCACACAGATGATGTAGAAGACGACGCAGGTCTAATGACCTTGATCTTTGGAAATGGAAACGACCTTGACTGGGCACTTGTCCAGATTGAGATCCTCAAGGACAGCGTACCAACAATCTGTGACAACCCTGGCTTGACTGGCGGAAACTGTGCTGCTAGCCAACACGGTGGAGATAACGCAATGTACTGGGAGAAGGGAGAGACACTCATCCTTTCCAGCACCGGTGGAGCATTCTGCGACGCAGACTGCACACTAACTGTTCGCATCAAGTACAACGGCGATGTCGTTATGTCCGCTGCTGTTCACATGATTTGATGGTAATTCACCTACTACGCACCTCAACCCAACCTGATACCTTCGTGATACCATCCTGAAAGGTGTGGGAACCGTGGTTAGAAGGGCTGTTTATTCAATTTCAACCAAGTTACTAAACCGATAATTACCAACACCCCACCTAGTGAAATAAAAACATAACGTTGAGCGAATGTAAGTACTTCGCTGTCCGTTAAGAAACCGAAGGTAGAGATGGAAATACCTACGCAGATGAGTAAAATTGTGAATCCTTTACTTAGGACATCTTTTCGGGATTCTAGATCTCGAAAACGGTCTCCCAGTCTGTTGAAAAACTCCGAAAGTAAATCCACCCGCTTTTTCTTCGCGACTCGTCTCTTTTCGCGTTCAACCCTTTGCATATTTTTCTTGGTGGATGAGAGACAAGGTTTGCACATAGGATTCATTCCCAACCCTGAGTCGAAACGTCTGATACGGGGGTAATCTAATCTACAACTGGTGGTGCAAACTTCACAAAATCCAGTAGTGCAATCATCATTATCACAGGACATGATGATTACATTCATCGCATTACATGATGGACATGTAGGAGTTTGCACACTTTGATTGACATCACCTATTACGACAGAATCAGAGATTTTAACACTCGAATCGTCGGACATAGAAGACGGAATGAGTTTCAGTTAACAAGACTTCTCGCTAAACCAACAGAATCCTGAAAGGCGTGGGAACCGTGGTTTTGGAACGTTAGGAACTGTATTAACCCACTGCACCCCATTGATTCACCCCGTACCCTTTTTTACATCACTTGAAATGTGTATTTTTGAAATAATAAAATTATATTTAGAATTGGACGCTTTTCTACATAAGAAAAGCAGAAAGTAATCAGATAAACTCTTCGAACCAACCGGTCAAAATTGCCCAAAGGAAAAACAAGATTAGGGAAATAATTAATATTTTTCTAAATCCTTTAAAAATCTCTCTTTTATCAGGTAAACAATAACGCCAATGTTTCAAACTAACAGGGACAACACCGTAGGCCATCAGGCCCAATACCACCCCAAGTCCAAACAGAATTTCTCCAACTACTGAAGAACTAGCTTCCTCACAAATTCTTTCAGATTTGCGTATAGGAGTATTTGTGATTTCTCCTCCATCTATCTCGATATCCCAGTATTCATTTGTGTAGCAATCAGGAGCAAAGGCGCCTGCAGTTGCAAGTGCAATTGTAATAGAAACCATGATACTAAAAATTGTTCCTGCTATTTTTTTTCTTTTCTTTATTTTTTCCTTGATCGATGAATCCAAAAGTTCATCATTTTCTTTTTGAAATGGATTGCTAAATTGATAATCAAACGGGTTTGTAGTAGGTGTTTCTCTTAACAAAGGCTCTACAAAAACCCCACAAGAAGTACACTTTTTCCAACCCTTATACACCAACTTTCCACAATTTTTGCAATATGTTTCATTTGAATTAATATTTGAAGCGACTGTTGAAGCGACAGTTTCAATGGCATTATTGGAGGATGGAGGTGAAGGAATCCATGTATTAGATTCTTCATTCCACATCCACACCCCATCTTCACTATAGGTAGCCACGCTTAATCGCAGTTGATTTAAGGTATTAGTTTAACTAAGGGATAGAATAATTGAACTGGGGAATGAACCCTTGTAACTTATTCGAATCCCTCCCCCCCGTACCCACTCAGTTGTGCTGTTTTAACGTGTAAAAATTACATTTGGAATTGCACGGATTTCTGCATGATAAAAGGAGAAAATAGTCAGTACCCTTTGGTCCAGTACTACCAGAGGCATCATTGATTAGGAGTTTACATTACTCCAAGACATCTGTTTCTCAACACTTCTGGTTCTTTGACCATTTTTCGAAGGGCAACGTACAACTTGAACCCAATAGGTATCACGAATAGCAATACCGCAATCAGCACGATATTGTCTGTGGCCCATGAGGGGAGGCTACCCTCATCAACAGGTCCTTCATCTTCAATTTCTGATTCTTCTTCTCCTGTAATTGAGAGGATTGTATCACCGATAGCACCTATCTGTTCTTGGCTGATCTCCCCATTCTGATGCGCATAAAAAATGGCGATGACGAATAATATCAACGCTGAAATGAAAATGATAACGATAATAGTGGCCAATCGTTCAAGTTTTGACTTCAAATCGGGTTTAAAATCTACCCATTTCAATTCTATCGCAGCAGATTCTTCGACCTTAGAATGGAACTTTTCCAATACTTTTCTATTTCCAAGGTTGAGCAATGTGAATGCTTCGCTTCCTGTCCACATGACGAGAGAGAATGTTTTGTTCTTCCTATTTTTAGCAAATGCTACTAATTTTGGAGTGGAACCGGTCACAGGGTCCATTTTGAAGAGCCCTAATTTGTAGGGGCGTACAAGTACCCCACTTGATGTCAGATAGAATTTACACCCACGTGTGAGACTCCGCATACTTGCAATAACCATGAGAGGACCGAAAACAATCATATGTCCTTGAAACCCCATTATGTTATCATATTCCTGTTGTGTCAATGCAGTATTGGCGAAAAGCAGTGGAAAAGAAAAGGCAAAAGAGATGATGGCTATTCCTAATGGGATACCCAACAATGCCCATTTCGCATTTGATGTCGTACTATGAAATGGTTTAACTCGTTCAAAATCACTAACGCTAAGATTGGCATCAAATGTAGGTGTTTGTGATTCACTCCCTGTTATTTTTTCGAAAGGAGCGGATTCTGTTTTGATTTCAATCTCAGGTGGGATTTCAGTATTCGATTCAACGACTTCACTATTCTGTTCCAATGGAATCATAGCATCTAATTGAAGTGATTCTGGCTGTAAATTACTATGTGTGTTGCTAACTACATAATCTCTGAAAGAAATGCCGCCATCTCTCTCAGACATGAAATAAGGACGACGAAAATGACTTATTACAATTTTGGAACGCCATGATAACATAAATAAATTAGAAGAATGTTAAAAAGTACTTTTCAAACCAAATAAATAGGGTTAACACCATCAATGACAATGCTGTCGAACACTCGTGGATGACTTACGCAAGCCGTTTGCTCCTACCCTAGAATGGTTTGTTCTGGGGCTGGTTGTACTCGCAGTACTTTCGATTGGAATTGAGTCTGAATCAGACTCTCAAGATGAACTTGAAGTCACCCATTTATCTGGAACGATTACACTTTCCACTCGCTCCTCGATGAATGCCCTCGGTTTAGATGATTATGACCGAGGAGCAAAAGCAACACTGGATATTCAAGTCCAAGGTGTGGTCAGTTCACAATGCGTAACTTGTATAGGAATCTCGATGCAGGGACCTGTTAATATTACAGAATTAATGGGCAGTGGCACTGGTCGTATCGAAGCGAATATCGCAGTTTTACATCTCCAAGAACATGTTGGCAATGGATTGATTGCTCGCGAATGGCTATCTTTTCATTGGGATGTCACAGGAGGAGATGACTTCACTTGGGACATCACCATTGTACACAGCCCACCAATGTGGCAGCCAGAAGATCGTTTCAACGCGGGATTTTCAGAAGGTGAAAGTCGCACAGGACCTTGGGTCCTCATAGAATCTATGCTTGGAGGTGCATACAACGTGCAAGGTTGTTTGCCAGGGAGATCGATGCCGTGCTTGGTTTCACAACCAGATATCGAACTAACTTCAGTCATTGAACCAGTAAAATCACCCCTCTCTATCCCACACCCGGCTAACTGGGCAGAAATACAAAATGTATCCAGCACAAATCAAACTCCGTTGAAGACTGAACAGGTTAGAGATTTACTCGATGTTGGCAAGCCTACTTTAGAACTGCAAGCGTGGTGCAATAATGATTTACAAGAAATTGATGCAGCGTTCGCTTGGTCAATTGATGGGAGCAGTGCTACTGCGGTAGCACCGATGAGCATCTATTTGGAAGCACTTGCCTTGCCAAGCACATCTTTTGTGCCAGTTTCAGGAACTTGGACTGAAATTGAATCAGAGAATCAAGGTTGTGCTTCACTTGTTGATAATAATGGATTACTGCGGATTGGAATTTCTATTTCTGAATTCTGAAATTTATGATATATAATCCCTAGAAAACCATCAAATACTGCTATATTATAGCAGACACATGAAACGTACAGCCACATTTATTGTTATCTTATTGGCATTCATGTCACTGCAACCTACATTGGCTGATTATGCTGGTATCCCAGCACCCAATGATAATTATGGAAATAAAGAGACACTGAGCATTGATGGCTCTGTTATCACCAAGTTGGTTAGCGTAGGTGGAGAGGTTGAATTACAAGCCCTGACGCGGGGGCATACAAGCGAGACGATTGTCACCGCCGACATATTACGAATGGATATTGAGCCAATGGATTTGCTCGGAGAGTTCGGGAATCCCGGTTCAACAGTGGGAGAGTTAGTTGGAACAGTGGTTCTGACAAAGACCGGTGTCCACGAGGATGATGCAAATACGGCTATCTGGGACGGGATTTTCACCTTGCCTGTCTCCGAAGTAGGTGGCGTATATATCGCTGAATTTACGGCAGAACATGGGATGATGCAAGCCACCGATAATCCCACACAATTGCAAGAAATCTTCCGATATGAAATAGAAACTGTCCTCCGAGCCATCGATGATGCATGGGATACTGCAAACCCTACGGTAGAAATTCAGGGGGAATTTGATGACCTTGAAATGCAAGTAATTTCCAATGGTGGCTTCCCTGCATTTGTGGATGCTGCAACAGACGGCAGTGGGCCAGGTAGTTGGCAGGCAATGCTGGATTCAGCAGACCAATACAACCTATCTGATGGCGCAACGTTCCTTGAATTCTTAATGGAATTCTTGGATTCCAATGATCTTGATGCGGCACTTGCTATGATGACTGGATTGATGACCTACCTCAATGATATTCCATTGCCAATATCGATGAATGATTTCGACGAAATGGCAGATTATATGATGACCTTTGACCCTATTGAAAATTTCACTCGCTTTGAGGGCACTGACCAATTTGAGGCTGCATACAACGCCATGTTGGGCAGTGATGAGTGGACTGCTATGAAGGGTGCTCTAGATGATTTGGCAAATAGTACCAAGCAGTTTGAAGCAGCACAGACGCTGATGAGGAACATCGCACTTCTCTCTGTATCTGCGCACCCTGAGGCGATTATTGCAGGTATTGAAGCCTATCTTGAGCCGTTGATGAATGAGGATATTGACAACATGACGCCGATGCAGAAGCTCGTCGTCGGGTTTGTCATCCAAGACGTTGAGATCGTTGATACGGATGGAGATGATATGCCAGATGAGTTCATTTGGGAATATGAGCAATTGATGGAGACACCTGAGGGGCAAGCATGGTCGGCCAACATGGAATCCAGTGATTCTTGGGTCAATGATGCATTCGATGATTTCAATTCTCTACCCGAGGATTGTTTTGATCACCTCATGAGTTCTTTTGAGAATCCTGTATGGGAATCTGCTGGAGAAGCAGTGGGTGACTTCGGTTCATGGATGTCCAACGCCTCCGGCGGAGAGCGTGAAAGCGAATGGTATCCCGAAGAGGCCGAGGAAGCGGGTTCTCCCTCTTCGAACACCGTCATCATCTTCGAGGAATTGTACGATATTGAAACAACCGTTTACAGTCCACATGTTCTCGACCTTGGCATCAATATGCGCTTCGATGGCCCTGACGATGCGGGCAATGAAAAGTACCCAGAAACATTTACGATGACAATGACTGATTCCTCAGGAATACACGTTCAATCCACTCTGTTGACACAGAGAGACAATGATTATCACACATACATCGGCCGATTGACGGCTGATTCAATCAAAGACACGGTGTGGTCATTTAGCCAACCGATGGAGAACTACGCCTATGCAGACGAAGTCTCGAACGCAAAAATCGAGGTTAAGCCGCTACGCCCAAGCATGCTTGAAGCACTGACTTACGAGGGCAATGATGAGACCTTCATCGGTTCTGCACTCGGTGTTCTAGTCGACCAAGATGAAACCATGTCAGTTGATTCCCCATACAGTGTTAATGCACTGTCATACGATGCCTATGGACCAGTCAGTGGTGCTGAGGTAGATATCGCAATCTTACGTGCATCTCCACAGAAGGCAATGGAGGCCGTTGAGACACTATCGCCAGAAGGGGATGTGGACATTACAAGCGGTTCCTCGAACATCGTTGCTCAATACACTGGTGAAGACCTTGATGGGAATGTCAATGGCATCATCGCAGAATTCAGCGGCAAGGATGACAGAGAGGGTCACGAACACCCACAAGCCGTACAAAATGGACAAAATGGTGCTCCAACAGGTACGGATTGGGAAGATATCGAACGTTCAGGCCTCGGTAGCACATGGGGTGCAAGTCACAGTGACGCCCTACCTGAAGAAGGCGGATTGGCAGATGTCATCACAACTGGGACCACTGAATCTGGTCTAGAGTTCGAAATCATGCATCAAGTTCCACTACCTGGTACGGCAGGATGCGCTCGAACAGAAGCCAGTGGTGGAGGAGATTGGGCCAACATCGGATGGAAATATGATAATTTCAGATTTTGGGATGATGAAAATGACGAGGAAGTATCCTACGACAAGCCAGACCTCGATACACTATCGATTAACTGGGGAGATGGAGATTACTATGATTACACCTACGGGGAAAACGATGATTATCGCGAAGATGGAGGGGAGGGGCATTCCTACCAGAATCACGGAGAATATTACATCGAGATCTCATATACACCAGTAGATGGATACAGTACAGTCTCTCACTACCTCACTTACGTCTATTCTGAGGAAGAATCAGGATTCATAGTCTACGAGGATGATGAATCATACACGACGGGATGGATGGAGATTGGATGGTGCGATCTAAATGACGATGAATCAGCCATGCCAAATCCAGAAATTATTGATGCCTTCCTTACCGATGGTCCCTTCGAAGTGATGGACGAACAGATTTTCACCTCTGATGCAGATGGTGGTGTGACTATGACTGCCACACCCACTCTGCCGGGCGCATACATGAGTGTGGTCCAGACCAAATATGTTCGAGATGGCGTCGAATTGATTGGACTCGGAATGAACGTAGGAGCTGCCACTGAAGCATCGATCGCACTTTCAGGAATTACCGAACAAACCACGTTTGCTGGAACCCCAGTGTACATTGCCACTCCATCCACAAGTGGGCTGACCACCATTGAGGTGACACCTACGGGAATGGGAGATGAGGATTATACTGCAATGCTAATGCTGATGCCAGTGGACCTTGGAATCGCTTTCCCTGATATCGCAGACGATGCATGGGGCGAGCCTCAAGAGTTTGAACTGGAGTTCCAACAGGGTACGACCACACGAAGCCAAGAAGTGTACATCGATGCGCCCTTGACGCTGGTAGTCAGCCTCATCATGGAAGAGGGCGCACTATGGCCCACGGCGATTCAGTTTGGTATGATTCTCAACGACCCTGGTGCTTTGACCTTTGACGGCGCACTCGGGCCCGGACAGACCACCAATATTGCTCTGCATGCAGATGATGGGGTCGCATCGCGAATCTTAGCAGTAGCCACACCCAAGGTGGGGCTTGATCCCGCATCCATTGACCTCTCGGCATTCACTGAGGTCGCGTATGGTGCCGGACTACGCGACAATATACTGGGTTGGGTCAATATCGAAGAGAGTTTGGAAGCGACCTGCGAGAGATTAGAAGCTTGGCCAGAAGAGGATGAGATGTCGGAAAGCAATGTGAGAATGAAATTGAGGGATGAATCGAACAAATACGTTCACCACGCAACATCCTACACACCAAATGCAGTTTTGACCGATGATGCTGGCAATACTGTTGAACCTGTCCAAGACTGGGACAAGGAATGGGACTGGGAAGAAGATTACCGAGCCACATTCGAGTTGGGTCCCGGTGCATACACCTTGACGGTTGATTCAGGGACAATGGAACTTGAAGTTTTGGAGAATGAATGGGGAGGTATAGAAATTGAAGTGTTTGAAGACGAAGTTTGCTCAAACGAGGGTGAAATGACTGAAGAGGAAAATTTCGATTTCTTTGATGACATCTTCAGTAGCCTAGATTCGGTCGCGTGGGGCATCGGATCTAGCGCGGATTTGCACTTATCCGATCTCTCTGCACCGCAGGATGATTACACCGTGATTGCAGTCGCTCAAATTGGTGAGGGTGAAGATGCTACTCTCGTAGCAGCACTTGACACGGAGGTTGCTGAGCCAAACCCAGAGCCTCCCGTCATGATGAACATATCACTGAGTTTTGGTCCCACAAACCCATTACCCGGTGATGTCGTACAAATCACTGCTGTTGACAACCTGACAAAACAGCCCATCGAGGGCCTATCAGCTGTATTGATTCGCGATAACATCACACTCTATGCACTCATTACAGATGAAGACGGGATAGTTTCTTTCGGTGTCACCGAGGGTACAATCATGATACGGTTCTCAGGTGAGATGTACAATACTAAGGAGTTGATAATTGTAGTCACTGCTGATGGTATCGAAATTGATGGTGGAGATAATTTACCAACCGATTCTGATGGAGATGGGGCATTAGATTCCGATGATGCATTCCCTGATGATTCTAGTGAATGGTTGGATTGTGATAGTGATGGAATCGGTGATAATGCTGATGATGATGATTCGGCATGCGATCCCAATAACCCTGTGGAAAATAATACCCCCCTTAACAATGATACAACGAACAATACTGGAAATGGAGAAACAGATGATGATGGAAATGGGGAAGCAGATGAGGAAGGGCGTAGTAGCAGTACAAGTTCTGGTTCAGATGTAGTAACCATTGGTATTATTGCAGGCATTGTAACCGTGCTCATGCTAGTAATTTCAGCCGCTGTTATGTTGTTAAGAGGGCGTGGTGATTCTGATGATAATTGGGTGGGGGAGCCAGCCACTATGATGGCTGCTCAAGAACACATGTTTGACGGTGGCCCTAGTGGTCCCGCGCCCACAATGCGTGGTTCGATGCAAGATGGTTACGAAGTTCTCGAATACCCAGAAGGGAGTGGATCATGGTACTATCGTGACAGTTCTACTGGTAAATGGTCCGAATGGGTCTGAGTATCCAACCAAAACATCGGGTTTCCCTATAGAGCACCCGTTGGGCTGATATGACGGAATCTCTACCATGGCACAACATGCGACCTGAGCAACTCCGCCTGACTCTATTGGTTGGCATGCTATTGTCAGCAGGATTGCTGTTCTTTCATCCAGTTGAACCGAAAATGAACACTGAAGTTATTTTCGATGATGAAGCTGTAATAAGAATCAATGATGAACGTATTGGCGATGAAAATCATCAATTAGTTCTCAGAATCCGACACGACGAAGGAGGGTTGGTTACAAACAATCTCAGCCGTGTTCAGGATTTGCTACAATTGGAGATAGAACTTCTAGATGGTTCTAATCCACAGACATCTTGGGAATCATGTAATTATACAAATTCTGCCGAATGTCAATACGATTCCTTGCATATTGAACGAGTTGTTACACCATTTTCTGCATGGGCAGATGCATTTGATTCTAAAAATCGCTCGCTTAGAAATGCATCTAGATGGGCGGATGTGTTGCAGCCTGAAATTGAAGGTGGATGGTGCAGTAATAATGCTAATAATGCAGAGAAAGCGGCTTTTGAGGCCACCCTATTGATGTTGCCTGAAGAAGCAGATTTCGGCATTGCTTGCCCTGCCTTCGCGGGTGCTTCCGCATCACAGCCACCAGCAACTAACGAAATTATTTGGATCATATATGTCAGTGCTGGAGGTGGAGATTGGAACGAACTGAATATTTGGGCGGATAAGGTCAGTGCGAATACTGATTACGAAATTTCAGCTACTGGCATCAATATGATGTATGGGAAAGCGAAGGCGATTGCTGAAGAAGAGATTGCATTAGTCATAATCCCATCTATATTCCTCCTCGGAGCAATGCTGACAATTGGACTTAGAGATTGGCAAACTGCTGCCGCCACAATCAGTGGGGTCGGACTAGTCATATGTGCAGAATTAGGAGCACTGGCGGCACTAGGGTTCGAATTTTCAGTATTAGATGGGATCGCCTTACCTATCATTATGGGTGTAGCAGTCGATGGAGCATTCTGGTATTCGCGCTCCTCTAGGGGGAGAGAGGAGGTACGTAGAATGCTATTCGTTGCAATGATTACAACCGTTGCTGCAGTTTCTTTGGCACTTTTTTCTCCGATTCGTGCACAGCGCTCATTGGGTCTCGTGATGGTAATTGGCATCATTTTAGATTGGGTTTTGACACGGTATGTGCTTGAAGATTTTTATCTAAAGCGGAGGCTTTTACTGGAAGAGAAATCTAATGAATCCCCCCTCTTTTCCTCAATTTCAACCTCTTGGGCTTGGCCTATTGCACTGCTGATTCTTGCTGCAATCACGGTAATCTCACCACCTGGAGTAAATGTCATAGAAGTTGAACAGTTTCTTCCAGATGACGACCCAGCATTGGATGAAATGATAGATTTACAGTCAAAGTATGTTCTTGCATCGAGTACAACCGCTTGGGTTGTTGTTGATGCTGATGGAGATAGTCAATCAGATTATGAGGATGTACTGAATCTTCAACAACAGTTGGGCCAACACCCTAGCGTGATTTCTCTTGAAGGGGGTTTGATGCGTACACCGATGGTCATTGGCATTCCTGAAGGCGCTACCACCATCGATGGAACTGCTGTTGAAGGGAACTCCTCATTGTTTTTGGATCAAAGATTACAGAGAAATGGAGTGACCACTGGACTGTCAATAGCGGTTTTTATCGATGGACAAAATTCAGAGGCTGCAATTCAATTTGTTGAAGATGTTGAAAATCTACTTGCAGTGAATGGAATATCAGGTCTTGTAGGTGGTGATTTACCAACAGGTGCCAAGGCAGCTCAAAACTTCGAAGAGACGCGTATAACTCAAATCCTTATGGCAGGAGTCGCAATCTTCCTAGTTGCTCTATTCGCCCTACGTGTTCCCATCCAAGCCTCTAGAATTGCCGTAGGGTCTGTCGCCATAGGCGCGGCAGTAGATGGAATGGCTAGCATCTATGGAGGGAGAGGAGTCAATACAGCACTTGCAGTTCTACTCGGCATGGGTTTCGCAGCGGATTACCTTTCACATGCAAGTTCGCAACACCGCCCTACAAAGTTGGATATGTCGGCACGATGGTGGGCTGCAATATCTTCGGTTTCTGTCTTCATATTACTGTCAATTACCACATTCCCTCCTGCTCGTAATTCTGGCCAACTCCTTACCATCAGCATTCTATTTTCAGTAATTCTAGCGACGTGTCTAGCGATGATGCATGGTGGTCCAGCAACGGAAAGCGAAGAATAGTTGCATCAACCAATGGGGACTTCGTGATGAGATTTACTCAACAACTTTTGAATAAACTAACAAGCCAACTCCAATCAATGCCATTGCCAATACTGGTGTGGTATTGAGCGATGCCTGCCACTCATAGGAGACGCTATTCGAGCGTAGGCTTGAAGAAATACTATCCGAACCACTGGCGAAGCGATAGTGTCCAGGAGTTGCCTTCCAAGAGAACTCCTCCTTTTGGTCTGGTCCACCAGCGACAAATGTCAAATCACTTTCATCACACGAGAAATGAGTTGGTAATTCCTTACAATCATTTGGCAAGCCCTCTTCAATGACTCCAATCCAAGCGCTATTTTCAGACCAAGAGACAGTTGTTGTTGCATCTAGCCAACCTACGATGGTTGGCAGGTCAAGGGTCTCGATAGTGACTCCTGCATCACAAAGGGAAGGTGGGATACAAGCTGGTACATTGGCGTCTATGTTGCCATCTCCTGATACTCCAATCGCCCCGAAAACGGACAAACCAATGAATAAAAGGCCAATTATTGCAGGTAAAACTCTCACAATAACACCCTAATCCCATTCCATATCATCGGAGCAAAGAATACCCCTGCGAATAAGAAGAAGGCGATTCTAACCATTTTTTCATTCTTTTTATTTTGCAACCATTTTTTGTCACAGGCTTCATCACCACAGATTTCAGGCTCTCGCTTGATATCGATTGGTAGGTGGCATATTCTGCAATGCTTGTGCGAGGCAACTCCCTTATGCAGACCTTTACCACCGGCTTTTTTAACTCCACCTTTGAGAGCATTGGAGGTTTTTTCAACTTGTTTTTTCAATTTCTCTTTGCTGACCATTAATTCCACCTCAGGCGCTTATTTTGGTACCTTCAAATTCCAATCCAAGAATTGCGTTCTCTAAGCGGTCCATTTGGCGACCATCTACAACCGCGAGGTCTAAGGATGCTGAAATCGCCCTCTCTACTGCTATAGGGTCGACTACTGAGGAGGTTCCTGCCGGAAGCGTGGTTCCTATACCGCAGATTTCACCAAGTTGTGATAAACTTATTTCTGTGAATGGTTTTGCATTTTCATTGACCCTCGGGTCGCTATCATAGACATGTGAGACATTGGTTGCGATGATGCAGATTTCTGCTCCTGCCTCGATTGCTAGGCTTGTTGCAACCGCATCAGTGGTGTGTCCGGGAACTGTTCCACCCATGCATACGATTGAATGGCTCTGAAGTAAATCTGCTGCATGTGATGTGGTACTAGGAATTTCTTCTGCTACATTGATTCCTACTTCAGTTAAGACTTGTTGGATTATACTGGCATTTAATCGCGTAGCAGCGATGCCGATTTTGTCTAATTTATTTTCATCGCTGATGTGTTTGCGAGCAACTTCTATTCCCTCTCTAGCTGGTGCCCCGCCTCCAACGACTATACCGATTGAATGTTGCATTCCTTCGAGATGCACCACCATTTGCTTTAGTCGGGAAAACCATTGCTCACGCTTTTCGGCTTCTTCAGGGCGAAGTAGGCTGCCGCCCAAGGCGATGACATGGATTGTAGCCACGAAGCCTGCCAATGGTAGCACTGCCTTGATGCTGTCGGCTCACACCGTAGGTGTGAAGCACGGCAGGCTGATAAACCGGAGTAGCGGCCAGTTAGTTGGAGGAGTTGGCTTGGCTGAAGATGTTGAACAACAGGCTAGGCGCCTCCGCTTGAAGATAGTCCTTGAGGACCTCCAAAAGATGAAGGGATATGGTACTGAATTGGTCACTATCATCATCCCGCCAGATAGGCAGGTGCACGATGCGCGCTCCTTACTACAGAATGAACACGGTCAAGCAGCCAATATCAAATCAAAAGGCACTAGAAAAAATGTTCAAGGAGCGATTGAATCAGCTCTTTCTACCTTGAACCGATTCAAGAATGCAGGTGAACGAGGTGTGGCATTATTCGTTGGGGCTGTTATTGTAGGTAATAACAAAACAAGAATGGTCAATATTTGTGTCACCGATCCACCTGAAGAATTGCAATCATTCCGCTATCGTTGTGATTCAGTATTCGAGACTTCACAGCTTGAAGAGATGTTAATCGACCGTAATT
>JAOMAZ010000019.1 GCA_028344335.1 Deltaproteobacteria bacterium
GATGGTCCCATATCAGCCGAAGTCACCTCTTTAGATACCGATGGAATGGTCAGAGAAGGTTTAGAATTGAAAGCCACTCTACCTACAAATGTAATCATTAAAGTTCCATGCACTCCCGAAGGGTTAGCAGCTACAAAAATACTTTCTGACCAAGGGATCGGCGTTAATGTAACTCTAATCTTCAATGCATCCCAAGCGATAATGGCCGCAAAGGCAGGAGCAATGTATGTCTCACCATTTATTGGTCGACTAGATGATACTGGAGCAGATGGCATGGAACTAATAGCAGAAATCATGCGTATCTGGGACAATTATCCTACAATAGAAACAAAGGTATTAGCGGCATCCATCCGCCATCCAATGCACATGCTACAAGCAATGCAAATGGGGGCTCATACCGCAACAATGCCCACAAAAATCTTCAGACAACTGATGAAGCACCCTCTGACAGACTCGGGTATTGCTCAATTCTTATCCGACTGGGCAGAGGTTGAAGCAGCCGGTAATGCATGATAGTTAGTGGATGCCCTCGTACTCTAATCCTCAAAAGGCTTGAAGAAGGGATGGAGGCTCACTTGAGTTGGGAGGGCTGGGTATGATTGACCGTCGTGAGAAATTACAGCAGTTATTAGACGGTGAATTAGACCCTTCAGAAATTATTTCAGACCCCACTCTTGCTAGTTTGGCAGAACGAATTTATGGTATGGATATAAAGGCCCTATTAGCCGAAAAAGGCATAGAAATGCCTTCAGGCGATAGCCCCTCACCTCCCTCAACTTCTTTGATAGAAGTTGTTCCTAGCACAATCCTACCCCCTCCTGCGCCACTTGGTGATCTTCCTGCCCTTGAACAAACAACTGGTGCAAGCAGAAACACTTTGTTCATTTTACTCGGAGTTCTAGCATTATCAGTCGCCTTACTCAATTTGGTAATGGGACTTGGAGAGCTATACAATCCCTGTACAACTGATTGGTGTGGTGATAATTCAAAATTTATCTGGTTAGCACCTCACCTACTCACTCAGGATGGTGGTTGGGGGTCTGTTGGCGCGGCAGGAATACCTGATTATGCAATGATTGGTGGCGGACTGGTTCTAACTTTATTCGGTCTAAGAAAGAAGGCTTGAGGTGAAATCAATGTCTGGACCTGCAAAGGCAAAACGCGGCATTCCTCAAAAAGAGGACTTCAATGAATGGTACCCCTTTATCGTGGAAGCAGCAGAACTTGTTGACAAAAGATATCCAATCAAAGGAATGGACGTCTGGAGGCCATACGGCTGGAAAGCCATGCGCCTCATAGATGGATTAACTCACGCAGAAATGGATAGGTCAGAGCACGAAGAATACCGTTTTCCATTGCTAATTCCCGAGAATCTTCTCGAAAAGGAAAATAAATTAGTTGCTCTTCTTAAAAAAGCCCGTGACCAAGGGGTAGATCTAGAGGAATTACGAATCGATGAAGATGAAGCCGGTTTCAAAAAAGAGGTCTACTGGGTTAAACACGCAGGTGAAAATGAATTAGATATCCCGATGTTTTTACGTCCAACTTCAGAAACTGCGATGTACACAATGTTCCCTCTTTGGATTCGCTCTCACGCAGATTTGCCTCTAAAAACATATCAAATGGTAAACACATTTCGCTATGAGACTAAGCAAACTCGCTCATTTATTCGCGTACGTGAAATACATTTCTTTGAGGCCCATACTGCTCATGTGGATGAGGCATGCGCCAGTAGGCAAATCGATGAGGATCTTGAAATTGTAGCCAATATTATGGCTGCTATGTGTTTACCGGTTTTGATTTCTAAGCGCCCTGTTTGGGATACATTTCCTGGTGCTTGGTATACAATTGCAATCGACGTTATCATGCCAAATGGTAGGACCTTGCAAGTGGCCAGTGTTCATCATTATAGAGACCAATGGGCTAAGGCATTCGATATCAAATATGAAGATGAAAATGGAAATTTCCAAAATTGTCACCAAACTACATATGGAATGTCAGAGCGTTTATTGGGCGCAGTAGTTGGAATGCATGGAGATGATTCAGGTCTAATCATGCCTCCAAAAATCGCACCTATTCAAATTGTAATTATTCCTGTTCTCAAAAAAGGACATGAAGATACGGTCAATGAATCAGCAAATAAATTAGCAAATGAACTTAAGGCAGCAGGATTCAGAGTTAAGGTAGATTCTCGCGATATGCGCCCAGGACAGAAGTATTACGACTGGGAAATAAAAGGAGTTCCATTAAGATTTGAATTAGGACCAAGGGATATTGACAACAACAGTGTTTTTGCCGCTAGAAGAACTGGTGGAAAAATACCTCTCGATAGGAGTGAAATAATTTCTCTCGCACACGCCCAATTAGCAGAAGTCGAATCTGAATTGATCCAAAGATCAGCACAGCACATGGAAGGTAAAACTCAACCACTACCAGAGTTAATTGAAGATGATGGAAATTGGACTGTTGACGGGGAAATAACAGATGGTGCTGTGTTTGAAATCGCCTTTGATGGTAGTGATGCCGAGGCTGAAATAATAGAAAGGACCTGTGGATTGACTTTCTTAGGTGATGCAGTTGAGGCTTATTCAGAACCAAAACCATGCGTCATTACTGGAAAGCATACCAAGCGACGGGTTTGGTTAGCAAGAACTTACTAAAGCCACAGAGCTACCTTTCAATTAAGGTCCGTATTGCTTTTGTAATCGCTGCATTATCCTGTAAAGCCCAATGCTCACCAAGTGAATCTATTAGGTGCGCGCGAGGTTTGTTTGGATTTGAAATATCTTCAAGACGATTAGCAATAACTGCATTCATCCCTGAGTTCTTTATCTGGGCCAATGCTCGGTGAACTAAGTCACCGATTTTCACTCCTGTTTCGAGTTTGAAACCAATCCTTACGGAATCCTTGCATAATTCCTGAAGTTCCTTGATGTGCTTTGGCCCTTCTTTCAAAGTAACATTCCAATCACCCTGTTGTGAAGCAAACTTTCCTAATTTAGGTTCATCAACTAGATAATCCAATACTGCAGCACAGTGGACCCATGCTTGGATATCATCGTTTGACAATGCAATACATTCATTCAGCATCGCATCAGATCCATCTGCTTGAATAACCAGTGGTAAGGAAAATGCTGCTTGTACAGTTGTTGTGCCAGCCACAACAGTCACATCATGTCCATGCCGATGTAAATCCTCTGCAATCCCCCAACCAGTGGCTCCACTGCTGGTGTTTTGTACATATCTGATATCATCAATAGGGCTTCGAGTTGCGCCGAGTGTGATTACAATTGATTTCCTATTTTCTTTTTCTTTGTTGATGAAATGGCAAAAAGCAGCAACTAATGATATCGGATTGTCTTGTTTTCTTTTACCCTCTATAATTGGTCCCCAGTGAATATTCATACCGTATTTTTCCAATTCTGATTCAATATCAACAGTGATTGGATCTTTTGCCAAGTCACCATGCATACTTGGAACCATCATTATAGGGATTTTTCTACCTCGGGCAGCTGATAATGCCATCAACAGGGGTGTATCCATCATTCCTTGCACAACTGAAGCCATATGATGGCGTGTTGTTGGACATACCAATACTGCATCGACATCATCCAATTGCCTCATCTCGCCCTCCCAATCGGTAATGACTTCAGAAGCGCTCGCCCAAGATAAAGCCAAAGGCGTAATGATTTTTTGGGCAGAATGAGACATTAAGACAACTACCTTGGCTCCATGCCTTCGCAACTCCCTGGCTACCTTAACCGATTCAACTGCAGCAATACCGCCACTAACTCCCAACAATATAGAGAGGCCAGAAAGTGAGTCTCCTTGTAGAACGACTCCGGTATCCCGAATGGTGCCCATATTATTTGCCAACGTGTAGGACTCAAAGGACCTTCGGCTACAACCATGACCGATTGCATCATCAATAGGGAATGACTGGGGCTGATGATGACGAGGGATGCGGGAGGATTTGACCTTCCTCAAAATAATTCATTACTCCCTTCTCAAGATCCCCTAATGGCCTTACATAGACAAATTTACTGGGTGATGTTAGGTACAATCGGACTTTTAGCATTGATTTGTTATTCATTAGTCAATATAGTATTTCCAAATAAAGGCTGGGTAGTCATTTTTCCTTGTTTGATTTTGGGGATGGGGTGGTCTGGGTTCAAGAATAAAAAGGTCTGGGCTTATCCCTTCGCTGTAGGGTTAAATGCAGTTGGTGTAATGCTTTTTGCTCTTATTGGATTGCTTCTAATCACTAGTTTTGATGGTTTTTCAATCCTTATCGGAGTCTTGATGATATTTTCATCTGTACAATCTTGGAGACGCTTAACTGTAATGAGAAATCCATTATTCAAAGCTTGGTATTTAGGGCTGAATATACCAATGATGGGAATGGGCCTTGATGAAGGAGAAATATATGCATCCTGCCCTCACTGTTCATCAGTTTTAGCAATCCAACCAACTAAGTTGACCGCAAAGGATACTTGCCCATCATGTCATGGCCCACTAGTTAGTGGAGAAACAATCAGGCAATTGAATGAAGAAGAATGATGCTTAGCGAGATGCCAAGGTTAGATTCTTCCACATGTCTTCTGGAACTTCCATTGCTAAGCGAAGTCCACCCATTGCACCTAAACGGATTGGATCGTCTACTACGAGGACATTAATGTCTCCAAGGTCGGAGAGGCGCTCTTCAATCATAGCCCCAAGTCCGCGGATGCCTGAACCGCCGCCAGCAAGTACCATGTTCTTTCGGAATGAATCCTGGTATTCAGGGTTAGAATCAGAAATCAATGTCTTGACACGTTCTACGATTGGGTCAACAATAGTTTCACACGCATTTTGAATACATTCTGTGATATCTAGGTGCATTGCTTTTCCTTCGATTGAGAAATCCACCATAATTGGATCATCGGGTTGAGAGGTGCCGACGAATGAATGGTCTTCCTTCCAGCGACGAGCCATGTCCTTAGTTACTTGTGCGCCATTGTATTTGAGTTGGACTTCCTCGATGATTTTATTATCCACAAAGTCACCAGCATAGGAAGAGTGAACTTGGTCGCTTGGTTCAGGGATGGTTCCGTAAACTCGGCAAATATCTGTAGTTCCTGCGCCGATATCGATGACTATTGTGTGCTCCAACATATCAAGAGCATATGCAACGGCGAAAGGTTCTGAGATAATCATACAAGCATTGACAGTTCCAGCTGCTGCATCGAAGATGTAGGTCTTATCAACATAAGATGCCTCTGCAGGAGCACCAATGACCGCAACGACTCTATCATAATCTTCAGGGTCGGCAAGTCCAATCAAATGTGTGATGAAGTGGGCGATGAATTCGCGGTCCTTTTGAGTATCCTTGATGACTCCATGTTCCAATGGACGAAAGAGGTCAAGTGCCAAGCGGTTTTTGAGTGATTCTTCACCGAATAATACATCTCTCTTGAGGAAGTTTCGAGCGATGTTATCCTTTGGAGTTCCAATTACGGTTAGTTCTCCATCTTCGTGTCCGTCGCTTGATACCATCACAGAGCGGAATGTTCCTAGGTCGATGCCAATATAGAGCACTTCTTCAGCCATGTTTTTGTGCCAATCGAATCCGACTTATGAATGATGCCTTTCATTAACCTTGAATAGAAGGTTCATGATACTTGTTTTTTTTAGGGAGGGTGTCTAAACAGGTGTAAATCAAGTAATTCCTTTCATGTTATTTTGAAAAGAATCATTCCTCTTCCCAAACAGCCTCGATTTCCTGAATCATCTGGTCATCTGCTGGCAGTACATCGAGGTACAATGCAGGGATATCTTCACTCAAAAATACAGTAGTTCCTGCTCGGTAGATAGTGTGCCCATCGACAATCGCTCGCTCGGTGTCGATTTCAAGGATGCGTGGTCGCTTGATTCGAACGTGCCCTGCTTCCATAGCATTAGTGATAGTTTTGGAGAGATGGACGTGTTGACGGTCTCCTGCCTTGATTCCCAATTCCAAGTGGGTCGCAAGGTCATCTCCATCACAGGGATAGTAAAGTTCCTCTGGGATATCATCTGTAGGTAAATCTAACTCTATTTCTATGCTGTGGCCATATGTTGCCCGAACCATGTCTCCTTCGACTTGGTAGCGTCCCTTCTCATCACCCAAAGCGACTGCCTCGAAGTGCCAAGGGCGAAGCCAATGATAGTAATGGCGGGCTTCCTTAAATGAGTCGCAAAGTTTGCTAGTTGAGATCCAACCATTGATGTCCATTTGTAGATTGAACTTCTCAGGAAAGTGGCGCAGAACTCCCGCCATCAAGCGACCGAGCCCGTTTTGCTCTCTTTCACTCATGATGAATTTTCCTTCTTCATTGCATACTGGGCAGTTCTGGCCATCGAAATATCCGTGCGCTCTACATTGACGTAGCATGTGAATCGAAGCCGGCGACCGGACATTCATTGATAACCCCCACGGTGTCATTGCAACCGTGATGTTGAACAGCCGGATTGCTTCGGACCCTCATGGCCGCTGTTATTGTCGAGTATGTGCGGACGCCGTTTCATCGATCTCACAAGGGGTCATTACATGAAACAAGACCTGAAGATATGCTTGCAGTCGTCATCGATGAAGTCCTTAGCCGAACCGGGATTCAAGCCTCAGAAATTGAAGATCTGCTTTTGGGCTGTGCTTACCCAGAAGGCGTCCAAGGGCTGAACCTTGGAAGAATTGCTGGCTACCTCTCTTCTCTTCCAACATCAGTTCCTGGCTCAACAACAAATCGTCTATGCGGTTCCTCAATGCAAGTCATTCACATGGCTGCTGGCAATATCGCAATGGGCGCAGGGGAGGTATTTCTCTGCGCCGGAGTTGAAACTATGTCCTTGGTGAAGCGTGGCGGTTGGAACCGCGACCTTCACCCTGAAATTGAATCAACACACCCTGATGCTTACATCAACATGGGATTGACAGCAGAAAATTTAGCGAACTCCCATGCTATTTCAAGAATCAGGCAAGAGGAATTCGCTCTAAGGAGTCATCAAAAGGCCGCTAGTGCAGTAAAAGAAGGGAAGATGCAAAATGAATTGATTGGGGTCTCAGGTATTTTAGAAGATGGATGTATCAGAGGGAGCACAACGATGGATAGAATGGCAGGATTGAAACCTGCATTCATTGAAACTGGTTCGGTAACTGCTGCAACCTCATCTCCTTTGACCGATGGAGCAGTTTGCCTAATGGTTTGTTCTGAAACATTCGCTGAAAAGAATGGTTTGCAACCAATGGCCCGAATTATAGCAACAGCTGTTGCAGGAGTTGGGCCAGAGGTCATGGGGATTGGTCCTGTACCGGCTACTCGTAAGGTCTTGCAAAGGTCGGGGCTTAGCCTAGATGACATGGATGTTATAGAATTGAATGAAGCATTTTCTGCACAATCAATTGCCGTAATGATGGACTTAGGGCTGTCGGATGATGACCCTCGCGTAAATATTGATGGAGGAGCTTTGGCAATCGGACACCCACTTGGTGCGAGCGGTGCTAGAATCACAGGCAAGGCTGCATCACTGCTTCAAAGAAGGAGTGGGCAATACGCCTTGGCAACAATGTGCATAGGTGGTGGAATGGGTATTGCTACCATTCTTGAGAAAGTTTGATTGTTATCTCGCCAAACCTTCATGATGTTGAACCTTAGTCGTGGGTCTATGGGTATGGGCATTAGACGCGGTAGAACGGCAGCGAAAGAGAATTTAGAAGTGGGCGAGGAAGGAGATTGTCCACGGTGTCGTGGAGATTCCGAACCCTCTTCTCTCGAAGGCTTCCTCTCTTGTAGTGGCTGTGGGTATGAATGGAAAGATCCTGACTTCGTTCAGGCTGCAAAGTCCCCCCCTCCAACCCACCGCAGAGACGCAGAATTGATTCAAGAGTTTCAACAAGAGTTGGAATCAGGAAGCATGAAGGGAGTGCTCGGCATTGAAAAGAATCTATCCAAGGAACAAGAAGCAAGCCTCCAACGCTTGGAAGACAAATGGATGACTGGACTTCAGGGCACATTCAATGTGGCACATGAAGAACGTAAACCTCTGATGCTATCTTTTGATGAAGATGATAATATTCAAAACACTGTTATTGCATCAATTACTTTGTTGAATAATGAGTATGATGGTGGAGAAGAAATTAGAATCGAATATCCTGGATTAGGAACCGAATTTTATGGCTATGATGAAGATGATACCAAAGGATGGAGGCAGGGTAGAACCATCGAAGATACGGCGAGAAACATTGCAAGTATCATCAATAATTTGTCGAAATTTGTTTATGCATCCTCAGAAGGCACCTCAGTATTATTTGAGATGAGAGATAACCGTTTAGAAGCTGCTTCATTGGTTGTTTATGTAGAGGACCCAGGGGAACAAGACATAATCGCCGAGAAAGGTGGAGTTTCCATGGATGCCAGAGATGTGCGGATTGTTGAAGATTACCAAGCAGCAGTAGAAATTGTCCTAGAGGACGGAATAATCTCTCCAAGTGAAGACCAAATGCTTTGGGCTATGCGAGAAGCACTTGGAATCAATGATGCTGACCATGTGCGAATTGTCATGGGAATCTTTGGTGATACGGCAGTAAAAGAATGTACAAGTTGCGGAGGGATGGCACAACTATATCCTGAATATTCAGCGTGGTATTGCACCCCTTGTGAAACGTGGGTCTGAAGAAGGCACTCAAGAAATTCGACTTAGTTGATAATTTGTCAACTGTTTTAGAATATTCAGATCTGTTGAGATAGGTAGACTTGCTAATGCATCGTTTGCTGCAGCGTGATGATGCTCTGCCACTCCTCTTGCATTTTTGATTGAACCCAATTCATCAAGTGCTTCAATAGCCCTTTCTATATCTAATTTCGATGTACTATCACCCTTTCCGAAGATCTCAAGGAAGGTTTGCAATGCATCACCAGATTGCTCAAGAGCATGTAGGGCGATTAGGGTTTTTTTGCCTTGAGCAATGTCACTTCCCTTCGGCTTACCAATAGTTTCTCCATCACTCAAAATATCGAGTAGGTCATCCATTAACTGGAAGCACATCCCCACTTCTCTGCCCCAAATGGAACATGCTTCGATCGTATCTTCATCTGCACCTGCTAATAGGGCTCCTAATTCAGCTGCAGTTTGAAACATAACGGCAGTCTTACCGTCAATCATTTCTAAATAATCTGAAATACCAATACTTTCTTCATTTTCAAAGGCGATATCTAGCTGCTGTCCTTCAGATACTCTTCGTACCATTTTTCCAACTGTCAATACTACATGGGCGATATCTTTCATCTGAATTCCTGAACTATTGGCTAAGATTTCGAAGCCAACTGCCAACATTGCATCTCCAGCATTTATTGCTGAGGGTATGCCAAATTTTTTGTGAACCGCTGGCCTACCTCTACGAACATTATCATCATCCATAATATCATCATGAACTAAAGTAAAGTTGTGGATCACTTCCAAAGCTGCACCAACATCATCATGACCTTCATGGGCATTTCCAAGTGCCTCTCCAACAATACGCGGCAAAGTTGCCCGTAATCGCTTACCTCCACCTTCTATCAAGTGTAGCATTGCTAATCTTAATCGTTCAACCTTTGCTTTTGAAAGGGCCCTGCTAACTTTTTCTTCAACTACTGGGCGGCAGCGATTAATTGCTTCAGATAGAGATTCATTTAAACCATTATTTTGAGATAAGTCTAATCTTCCAAACTTGTGGATGAAACCATCTGGATTTAATGATTCAAGATTATTCCACCAATCCATTAGCAAATTATCTGCAATCAATTGGAACCAAGGGGCGATGGTTTCTCCATTACTAGGACAAGCGGCTGAGAAGTGTAACCATTCTTCTCGAGTGAACCATCGAGTTTCATCGATTTCATTTGGATTTGGATTTGGGCTCACATCTTTCTGGAGAATCATCACATGGTCAAGCTCATGCTCAACCCATTCTTCATCCATGCGCGACATATAGAGCATCTTTGTCAAAGGTTGAAAATCTTCAACATCTAAAGAGTCTGATGGAATACCAAGTTCTTGCTCCATTTTTCTAATAGCGGCATTAATGCTACCTGCAAAATCATTCCTTTCATCTTCAACATCTAATGGGTGGGAGCAGCATGCGTTAGCCCAAACACCAGGGAAGGTGATTTTGTCTTTTGAGCGCTTTTGTAGAAGCATTTTACCTGATGAATCGAAAACAAGAACTGAAAATGCCCTGTGCAATAAACCCTGATGGTGATGACTGGCTGATTTTGATGCGGCACCAATTTGTTGATCTTTTTCATCAACCAATATGACTTGTTCTCCCATCATCTCTATCTGGCTACTATCATGACCTGCATTCATTAGGTCTTCGGGCTGCATTGACTCTTCCACTTTGACTTTTTATAAAACTTAACACTGTTCAAACTGTCAAAAAATAATGTGTTAATTTTGGAATTTCCCACATACTGCACAAAATTCAATATCACCTTGGAGCGAGGCAGAACAATGTGCGCATTTAGAAGATGAAAGTTCACCAATTGATTCTTTCATGGTTTCTGCACTGACAATCAAGCGTACCGTTTCCTGAATCTTTAACGGGTTTGAACCCGCCTTCTTTAGTTCAATCCACTTATGTTTGAAGCGTAATGCCTCTTGGATGGCTGATTCTATTTGTAATCTGCGTGTTTGTTGCTCATCTAAATCAACAATTACAGCGGTTTTTTCGAGTAAGGATTGTAGATGTCTTTGGAATTCATCGAGGTTTGGCGTCTCGTCCATGACTGTCCCATGTGCTTTTATCTCATCATTCCACCGGCCAATGACTTTGAAGAAACAATGGTTGGCAGGTCATGATGGAAGCCCGCCGTATACTCATCAAACTTGGAGGTGGGCTGATTACCAACAAAAACAAATTATGTGAAGTAGATGAAAAGTCTCTTGAAAGATGTGCTGAAGTTATATCTCAATTGGTTAACCAAGGTTTTCATCCTGTAATTGTTCATGGAGCTGGGGGGTTTGGCCATTTAGTAGCCAAAGAATATCGTTTAGCAGAAGGGAAAATTGAGGGCTTCAAAGGTCAGAAAGACGCTATATTACAAATTCGAAAAGATATGCTCCAACTAAACCGGCTAGTTTGTTCATCCTTAATTGATCGGGGTTTGAAAGTATCTTCACATCCGGCTCATGTTTGGGCTTCAGGGGCTGGGCCCGATTTTTCTGGGATATTGGTTGGCAATGATAATTTAATCCAAATCACCTTTGGAGATTTGGTGGATTGCCCTGCCCCGAAAGAGTTTGGTATACTTTCGGGTGACCATTTAATGGAGCGCCTTTCATTATTAGAGGGTGTTGAATTAGTAGCATTCTTAGTCAAAGGAGTTGATGGGATACTCACTCATCTACCAATAAATAATGAAAAACCAGAATTACTAGACCAATGGAATATCAATATGGTCTTTGATGGACACCATCAATCTAAAGTCGACGTAACAGGAGGTATCGGGTTGAAGGCGGCATGTGGAGCAAGGATTGCTGATTCCGGAATACCGGTATGGATAATCAATGGAGATAAACCTCAACGGCTGTTAGAATTAGCTCAAACAGGAAAAACGATTGGCACTCAAATTATCGCTGCTCAATCTGTATAGTTGGCTTCGGTAGGGACTTCTGCCTTCAGACCCTTTCGACCACGGATGCTCTCGACAGTCTTTTCAAACAAATGAACTGGTAGCATATCGAAACCACAGTTCTCTGAATTCCATACTGCACGGCCTTGACTAGCGGCTCTGATATCATTGGAGAATCCGAATGTCTCTGCCACTGGTACTGTGCCAATAACGGTGGTTACTTCTCCGTCTGCCGGCATATCTTCAATTACACCACGACGGTTTGAAATCTCTCTTGAAACGCCACCAAGCCAATTATTTGGTACGCTGACATTCATCTTCTGCATCGGCTCCATTATCACGGGCCGAGCACGGATACATGCGCCCTTGATTGCGTTTCTAACAGCAGGGATTGTTTGTGCAGGTCCTCGGTGTATTGCGTCTTCGTGTAGCTTTGCATCGACTAAGCGCACATAAAGTCCCATCATTGGCTCTTCTGCGATAGGTCCGCGCTTGCAGACTTCGTTGAAAGCCTCAATAATAAGCTCACGTGTTTCGTGAAGTGCTTGAATACCCTTAGTGTCGTTAACTAGGACGTTGGTTCCTTTAATGGCGTAAATTTTACGCATTGTGTCTCTATCCATTCCCTCGAACTCACCAAACTTATTTCCTACTTCTTTTGCGTCCTTGTTTCGAACAGGCCCATCACCGAAGTGCCCCTCACGGAGGGCTTCGATAACCGGGAGTGGTAATTTTTCTACTTCAACATAAAATCTGTTGTGTCGGTTAGGTGATTTGCCTTCGAAAGGTGTGCCGCGATTAGATGATTCAACTGATTCACGGTAAACTACGATTGGTGGACTAACCTTAACCTTGATTCCTTGTTCTTCTTCAATACGGTAGGTGGTGATTTCCAGGTGGAGTTCTCCCATACCTGCTAATAATGCTTCTCCAGTTTCCTGATTTGTAGTTACCACAAGACTTGCATCAGCCTTTGCAAGCGAGCGAAGGGCATCGATGAACTTGGGCAGGTCTTTCATAGAAATAGGTTCTACTGCTACTGTGACAACGGGTTCCGAATAGTGTCTAATGGCTTCGAAAGGTGTGAATTCCTTATCCCTAGAGATGGTTACACCAGCCGCTGCTGAGCGAATTCCAGTTATCGCTGCAATATTTCCTGCAACTACACTAGGCACGGGAATTCTATCTCCTCCAACCATCATACTAACTTGTTGAACACGCTCGGGCTTACTTCCACCAAGCGCCCATACAGACTCGCCATGGTTGATTGAACCAGAGTAGATTCTTCCTACTGCGACTTCTCCTGCGTGAGGATCCATCCAAATTTTAGTAATCATCATTGCTAATTCTCCATCTGGATTACATTCTATCATCGACTTGCCTATTTCTGATTCTAGGTCCCCGTTCCAGATATTAGGGATACGATACTTTTGTGCCTCAACTGGATTAGGTAGTTTTGTCACGGCCATATCAAGTAGAACTTCATGTACTGGTGCTTTCTTTGCCAATTCTTTTTGCTGTTCGTTGTGGCAGTAATCAAAGATATCTTTGAAAGATATTCCGGTTTTTGCCATGAAGGGTACAGTAATCCCCCAGTTGTGGTAAGCGCTACCGAAAGCTACTGTACCATCTGCTACACTAACTTGCCATTCTTTGCGCTTCTCTTCAGGAGCGAATTGGCGGATTAATTTGTTGACCTTGGTGATAGTCTCCATGAAACGTGATTGCATGTCTTCAGGTGTCACTTGTAGTTCGTTAATTAGACGATCCACTTTGTTGATGAATAGAACGGGTTTGACCTTTTCTTTGAGTGCTTGTCGAACCACTGTCTCTGTTTGAGGCATTGGACCTTCAACAGCACAAGCTAAGATGAAGCAGCCATCTACAGCGCGCATAGCTCTGGTCACGTCTCCTCCAAAGTCAACGTGCCCTGGTGTGTCAATTAGATTGATTAGAAAATCCGTTTTATCAATTGAGTGTACCATAGAAGCGCTAGCAGCATTGATTGTAATACCACGGGCAGACTCTTGTTCATCGAAATCAAGAACGCGACTCTTACCAGCTAATTCTTCTGACATCATTCCAGCACCTGCAATCAGATTATCTGAAAGGGTAGTCTTTCCGTGATCAATATGAGCTGCGATACACAGATTCCTAATTTGTGGAAGAATATGCATTACTTCGGTTGCGCGCTTGATGTTGTCTTCTTTGCGACCCATGATATCACCTTGAGATAAGGCGGGCGACTTGCAATCCGTTCATGAAGGCTTCTACACACCTCAATACCCTAAAGGGTATTGAAATAGATTTCAAACCAGTAGGTTTGAAGGTTTAACGAGCCGATGCTGCAATTCTCTCGACTTCTTCCTTCTTTGAAATTGCAAAGGAGGTAGCATCACCATCAGCGGCTTTGCTGATTTCGTTAATTATACACTGAGTCAAAGTTCGCTTTGATTTGTATGTCCCTGATTGAGCTCCCTTAGCTAAGTGGCGAAGTGCGACATCAAGACGGCGCATTGGAGCGGAATCCACTGCCTTAGGCTGCGATACTGCTCCGAATTTGATACGTGTTATCTCTTCCATTGGTGCACCATTACATATTGCATCGACGAATGTTTGCAAAGGATTTCCTCCTGTGCGCTCGGCGATTTTATCAAGGGCGGTTTCAAATGCCTTAATCGCTCCTAACTTCTTACCAGTGTATTTGCCGCTGCGCATCAAATTATTGATAAAGCGTTCAACAACTGATAATTTTGTCTTTCCAAACCAGGCATTAGCATGGCGGCCACCAGTATGCGGTGTGCCAACGGTTTTCAAATTGATATAGGGGGCAAGTCCTGGATCATTACAGACTACTTCTGATGCATCCCACTTGCCAAAGACAAGAGTCCCAATTCCTGCTATTGGGCGCTCATCTTCTACAACTTCTTCTAGAACCTCTTCTACAGTTTCGACGACTTCTTCTTCTTCAGACATCATCAACACCTCAGCGAATCGGTTTCTCTTTACGACCACGGACCATCTCATCGAGACTAACGCCGTTTACTTGAATAACCTTGTAGCGGACACCAGGAATATCTCCATAGGACCGACCCATACGTCCGCCGATTCCTTCGACCATTACTTCATCGTGTTCATCGATGAAGTTGATCGCACCATCGCCAGGGGCGAAAGCAGTCAATTTATTTCCACTCTTAATGAGGGAAATTTTGACTGCCTTACGGATACCAGAATTGGGTTGTTTAGCCTCAATTCCAACTTTTTCAATAACAATTCCACGAGCCTGAACCGATCCACGTAGCGGGTCGTGCTTCTCTCTAGACTTCAGCATACGCTTCTTGTAACGACGGTCTGACCAGCGGAACCTCTGGCGGTCCTTTGCCATTTTGCGTCCTGCGAAAAGTCCTCGACCCATGCATATACCTCCTTTTGAGCAGGTCGCCGACTTGCCTCCCCTATATGACCATGACGGATGACCACGCCGCAGCAGTTCATTCACACTGCCAATGCTGAGGGGGCATAAACGCAACCTTCAATGCTTGTCATCAAGCGGCGAGAGGCATGGGATTCAGGGACTTGCTGGCAGATGCGGAAGTGGTACCAGAAACAACCTCTTGTATCCATGAAATCTTCGATTATTCTATGAATCTAAATAACTGCCCATTGTTATTTGAATCAATCAAAGAAGCAAATGGACATAGAGCCGCATTAAATTTACTCGACAGGGGATTATTGTGCAAAACCTTAGGCATTGCAGATTCAGAATTAATAGACATCCTTGCAGAAGCAATGGCAAACCCCATTCCTACCAGAGAAGTAGATGAAGCCCCAGTTTTGCAATGCAGTATGAGTGTTGATTTGACTTGCTTACCCATCCCTCACCACCATAGGGAAGATAAGGGGAGATATATGTCAGCAAGCATCATTATTGCAGAATACAAGGGAGTTAGGAATGTTTCCTTCCATCGTCAATTAGTGCTTTCAAAGAATGAATTAGCCGCTCGCATAGTCCCTCGGCATTTGCGGACAATGGTAGATGAGGCAAGGATTGCTGGAGATGAAATTAATATCGCCATTATCAATGGACCTGACCCCCTTGTTCTACTGGCTGGTGCTATGTCATTCGATGAAAATTTAGATGAGTTGACCGTTGCATCCGCATTACATCAACAACTTCGAGGCTCTCCTTTACCGGTTGTGCGTCTGGAAAATGGAATTGTAGTACCAGCAGATGCCGAATACGTCATGCAAGCAAGAATTACCTCCCGAGATGCAGAAGAAGGTCCATATGTTGACATAACAGGAACAGTAGATGACATCCGAATGGAGCCATTGATAGAAGTTGATTCAATCAGTCATGCAAAGAATCCGATTATGCATATCCTAATCCCTGGGTTGGGGGAACACCGCGCCCTCATGGGTTTACCAAGAGCACCGACAATCAAAGCAGCCGTCTCAAAGGTAGTCGATTGCCATGATGTATTCCTTACCGAAGGCGGCTGCGGCTGGTTATCTTCTGTAGTTGCAATTAATCCTCAACAAAAAGGAGATGGAGTTAAGGCGATTCATGCGGCATTAGCAGGTCATCGCTCTATGAAACAAGTTACAATTGTCAATACCGACATAGATATCACTAATCCAGTTTCAGTAGAGTGGGCAATGATGACTCGCTGGCAACCTGACATAGATACGGTTATCCTCACTGGCCAGAAAGGTTCTTCACTAGACCCATCAAGAAATGAAGATGGAACAACAGCGAAAGTTGGTTTTGATGCGACCTTAGGACCAGGAGTTTCAGGAAAGGAATACACTAGTGTGTTATGATCTGAAAAGGTGAATCAAATGTCCGAAAGTGCAGCTGATGACCTCCAACATCCAAGGAGGAACCTTGGTAATAGATTTCGTTCACAAGCTGAGAAGTTCGTAAAATTAGTTAGAAAAGACCCAACAAGAAAAGAGCAGAACTTAGCTTGGGCTGAACAAAATGCCCAACAAGCATTATTGCATGATTTCACCGATGAGCGGAATTGGCTAACACTAATTCACATAAAGAAATTGAGAGATGATGCAGATGGTATTCATAGATGCTTAGAGGATTTATTCACTGTTTTAGGCAGGGACCCTGAAAGGCTTGATAATTTAGCAGAATTAAATTTCTTAGAATTAGGTCATGATTTGATGAGTGCTACCTTGCTTGAAGATCCATTAAACCCAGATAAATGGTGGCAGAAAACCCAAGAGAAACGCAACTTGCAAGCATTTGCTGAACGCTGCAAGCGACTAGATTTCAGAGACCAAAGAGCCAATATAACTCATGGCCGAAGAATGCAAAAGTTGAGAGAAGATGGGCAGGTAGAATTATTCATCGATTTGGTTCAACATCTTTTAGCCCACCGTCCTGCTAATTTCGAATTATGGCTGCAACTTGGAAGGCTGCACGAAGGTAGGAAAGAAGTGGATGAAGCTTGGCTTTGTTATGACCATGTTCAGACCTTGAGGCCGCGTAGTGAAGAGCGTGATAAATACCTCAAACGGTTGACTGAAAGGATGGATTTCACAACTGGTTGGAAAGGCCCAGATGCTAATGCAAAAACCTCATTCTTAAAGCGCATGGAAAAATTAGCTAGAAAAATTTCAGCCCCAACCCCTGATGAAAAGGTAGAGGAATACATAGAGGAAGTGGAATCTGAAGAGTTAAAACTCCAAGCATTATTGTCAGCAGGTGATGCGGAAGAGGCATTCTTCATGGCAAGAGGGTTGTTAACAATAGGCGAATCATGGGCTTCTGAATATATGGATAAGGCTCGAGAAATGCTCAACTAAGACCAGTTAATTCCTTGAATCTTTGTTGCCACCTCTCATTATCAGTTGCCGTAAAAAACCCAGAAGCAAGCAAGGGATCTTCAATTTTTTCAACTTCGATCCAATCCAGTTCCTCAACCCTATCTAATGCAGTTGCTGCAATAAGTAGTCCTCGAAGATCTGGGCGGTCAGGCCCTTCTAATGCCGGTCTCAATTCTAAACACCGATTGAAAATTTCATCAACATCTTGTATAGTTTTACTCATACTCATGATATCATCCCCCATTTCTTGGGTGCTTAATCCTAAAAAGAGGGTCATCGCTTGCCATTGAAATTCAATGATTTCGCATGTATCAGCATGACTAATAGCATTCCATGCATTCCTTGTTGCATCCTTAAATTGCTCCATCGAAGCGAGTATTCTACTAGCTCCAAGTCGTGAGATCACGAGCGTCTCAGCCGCATGGTTATCCTCAACCGATATTTCCCCATAGGTGTGTAAGGCCATCATTGGCTCATTAGTAGAGAGATGGAATGATGCTTTGTTCAATAGTGCTAAATCATGATTTCTACCTGCCTTTGCTACCGACTTTAACCTAGTTTCAGCCCAAGTCAGGTCTTCATTAGCCCCTTCTATATTTCCTGAAATAAACCTTTCAAGGCCTCGTTCCATGCGAGCTCGACCTTCTAATTCCAAATCACGTGTATCTTTAGATGAACAAATTGAAAGAGATAATTCAATCATTGGCATTACATCGGATTGAGAGACTCTTGATTCAGTTATTGCCAGTATTGATGCTTGGGCAGGTGTTAATTCCGATTTTAATATTTTCAAGGATTTTTCATCCCCTTCTCCTAATGCTGTCTCGGCTAAACAAAGTGTAGAAAATTTTGAATCTTCATACTGTTTGTTTTCGCGAAATGATTGTAGAAAGTCAGCAGGAGTTCTCATTTCTTTTCAACTCCCGCTAAAGCATGAATAAATGCAGATTCAACTGCCATCAGGTCAAGAGAACAACTCCATCCTGCTGCTCCATCATGACCGCCTCCCTCTCCACCATGTGTACTCGCTAAGGTGCTGAGGATATTGCCAACATGCACTCCAGCCAAAACTGCGCCACGACTAGCCCGAGCAGTTAGGCGACTTGTACCCTCACGCCTTCGCATACAGATTGCAACATCGGCTCCAGCCGACATCAAGGCCCGACAAACAACGCTTTCTTGGGTTCCAGCACTACTTTTCAGTAGCCACCAGGGTCCAGCATCGATCCCATCACTACGCCCTAATGCCTTGGAGATAGCACCCTTGTCTGAACGCGTTAAAATATCCTCTTCGAACTCTTCAACGAAATCAGCATAGTCAATGGTTCCATCATCTAAAATCTGTGAAGCG
This sequence comes from Deltaproteobacteria bacterium, assembly GCA_028344335.1. Lineage (GTDB taxonomy): Archaea > Thermoplasmatota > Poseidoniia > Poseidoniales > Poseidoniaceae > UBA226. Next base: position 18,823 of record JAOMAZ010000019.1, read on the forward strand.
CTTTCGAATGAACTAATATCTGCATGTCGAAACCTCCCTGTATCAGCAATTAGTCCAGCAAGTAATAATCTTCTTACTTTGTTTGTCAATACCCTTTTTTTATGCTTTGATAAATATTGGTGAATAATCTGAGTAGTAGCAGAAACTGGCCACAACAATTGCATATCTCCATCTTCTAAACTCCAATTTGAAGTTGAATGATGGTCGATGATACAACGTGGCACATCTCTGGGTAATTCTAACCCTGTCTGATCTTCAGCGGCGCTATCTACTACCACAATACCGGCTAGTTTTTTAGGCCAGCGAGGAGATTTGGCATCTAAATGGAGAAATGGTGCGTCTAATTTTTCCAATAATCGTCTTGCTAATTTACAAATATGCACCCCGCAAGCCATCGCTTCTGGCCTTGATGCAGCCAAGGATATCGCTGAACCAATAGTGTCCATATCACCATTCTTATGTGCAACAATTGCTATCGCGCCCTTTGATGCCGCATTTGTTAACCAGCCATCAAGTTTTAACAACTGCATATCTTGAGAATCACTCACTTCGATACCTCAAGTTTCTTGACTAAAGTCTCATATAAATCTCTTAATTCAGTTTCTCTTTCTACTAAGTGTTGAACATGGCTTTGGAATTTTTCCAATCCTTCTTTTAATTCTTCAACTAATGCTGCTTTATCATCAACTTGAACGAGGATTCCACCACTTTGTTTGAACATGGAATTGCCATCTTGGTGAGTTCCCAGAAGGGTGAGTGTGTTTTCCATTTCGCGGATTTGGTTTGAAATCGAGCCTGCTTGTTGGGCAATCAATTGCAATTCTTGAACGGTTTCTTGAAGTTGAGTACTGGCATCCATATTCTCTCACCTGTTGATTCGTAAGTGGTTGGTATTCAAGAATTATGCCCCTTCAGTAAAATAATTACAGATTCAGATGCCTCAATACCTCGCATCCTTGTATTCCACATTGCTCTTAAATCAGCTGGGGTTTTTTCAGTTATATTAAAACTCAATTTTCCCTCATCAAGATTTGAATCTATTTCCGTTGAAAGTGATGCTTGAAGAGCAGTTACATCAGTGGATGAGAGAGAAACTTGAACTAACCAAGAGGGCATAGAAGCACCTCCATTATTAGCAATAGCCTCACTCTTCTTCAGAGATTTCGCCTTCAGCTATTGCTCGCTCGTAGTCAATTGCTTTTTGCTGTGCTATTAATGCCATATCAGATGTAGATGCACCATCTACTGAACGGCGGATGATTCTGTTATTTGCATCTGAAGCACGAGTGAATGGTTCCCATGCTCCCCCTGCAAAGGAGTGGCTACACTTTCCACAACTCCAGATTCCTACTGCGCCACGTGTGACCTTAGGGTATTGGCAAACTGGACATGTGTATTTCTTGGACTTCTTACGAAGGACCTTGGCTGCATTTCGGCGAACACTGACACCATAGCGTGGACCAAACCTTGCAGCAACGCCGACTTTTTGGGTTCTCTTTGCCATTTTCAAGCCTCCTTGGAGTGGATGAGTTCTCTCAGTTCAGCGCACCTGACGCCTGCTTGAGCGAGTATCTCAGCAAATTCTTCCGGCATGAGAACTCCCTTTAACCCCTTCTGAAGGGAATGAAGATGACCTTCATCACCGAGGGTGATGTGGACTCTTTCATCTCCTCCGAGTTCTTCGGCCTCATTTGCATCGTAGACATAACGTCCACCTACTCTTGTGAATGAACACATGACAGGAGTAGACTTTAGTTCTAGTTTGAAATCTTCTCCAACATCGAATCTCTTTGCTGGTACAGTCGCAGTTCTTAATGCAGCGATTGCTGCAGTTGCACATGCATCGAAGATATTTCCTCCGTCTGATAGAACGTGAAGATCAATCATGACTCTCCACACACTCTCACCAGGAACGATACATAGAGATTCCATATCCATACATCCGCTCTCACGGATTCCACGGTCAACTACTCTCCCCAACTCAATTGAGGCTGGGCTTGGTGGCCCGGGTTCGTACTTTCTGTGAGCAACTGGGCGTAATTCTGCCCCAGTCATCAATGAACCACTGGTTGGGCGGTCTGAATAAGGGGTCGCAGTATCGAATTTGACACCGACATAGACGATTGTGTCACCCATCACGACTTTTGCACTTCCTTCAGCATTGTAGAGTATATCTACTTCTAATTCAACATCGCGACCTTGCCAGCGGCTTCGGCCGTCGGTGCGCTCATCATTGGCTGCCAACTCTGCCAGTTGTTGGCGGAGTAATTGAGGAACTAATTGTACCATCAAGCATCACCTCTACTTGCACTATCCAATAATGCTTGTTTCATCAACTCATGAATCTCGCTGGCTGCTTTGTAGTTGTATTCACATGCTAAGTTGTATTCCTCTATTGAGAGGTCTCCGTCCATTTGTAAGAATGCCATTTCCCCTGTGTTTGGTAGGATTCCCATGGGTAGGTCTGCCTGACCATAGTTGTCTTCTGCTTTATCCAAATCCAAAACCACTACACCTTCGATTTTTCCGCTGGCTACTCCAACAATCATATCGCGCATGGGGATTCCAGCATCTGCAAGAGCAACTGATGCTGCGGTGATTCCAACACAACGTGTGCCAGCCTCTGCAGCAAGGATCTCAATTTCGACTCTTATTTTTGAGCGAGGGTATCTTTCAACCAATACAACGCTCTCTAATGCCTCAGCAGTTACTTTGCTGATTTCACGACTTCTTCGATTGAATCCAGGTCGGATTCTGTCTGAAGTAGAGAAGGGAGCCATATTGTAACGGACATCAATGACCGCACGGTCTTGGCGTTGAATCTTTCGTGGGTGAGCTTCCATTGGTCCATAAACTGCTGCAACTGCAACGTTTAGTCCATGTTTAACCCATGCGGAGCCATCGGCTACTGGAAGAACTCCTGCTTTGATTTCAACAGACCTCATTTCATCGACAGCCCTGCCATCAAGTCTTGTTCCATCATCATTTAATAATTTGATATCGCCATATCCGCCCATCATTCATCATCTCCTAGTATACTATTCAAACGAGAGTGTAAGCCAGGCGCATGGCCGGTTTCTTCAATCATCTGGAGTGCTTTACGAGCAATAGCAATACCTTTGCTATTACCGTCGATTAGGATGCGACCATTCTGAGTATTGATAATTCTGCAATCGCTTGCGGCTTTGAGGCGTTGTAGAGTTCGCCCCTTAGAGCCAATGACAAGTCCCATTAAATGCGGGGGCATCTCAAAAATTACTCCTTCCTTTATTTTGCGTAAGCCGACACCTTTCATGGTTGCAACAACTGAATGTGTTTCATCAACTTCCATAACTCTTGCAAGAACTGCATCGCCGTAGCCCATATGCTCACGAGCCGCTCCGAATTCGACCTTCCAAGGTGCTAGACTCATGGGAAGAAGGGCATTGAAAGGACCTCCTACATCCAAGAACCATAAATTGTTCATGACTGCCTCGACATAGCCGATAACAAGGTCCCCTGACCTTGGCAGATATTTCGTAAAGGTTGGAACAACATGGGCGACATCGCCACCAATTTTTAGTTCCCCCAACTTCGTTGCTACGAGGCTATCACCTCGCTTACAGACACCACTTCCTGGCTGCGTACCTGGGGGGGCATCTATCTGGTCCCCAGGAACGACAAGGCGCAGCTCGGCGCCTCCATCATTAGAGTTCATTCTCTTTCCTCCGAGGCGGGCGACCGGTGGTCCTTATTTGAAGGCGTCCATCAAGCAGCGTACTATTCCATCAACTGATTGAGATGTTATATTAGAGGTCCTTGACTTCTAAATCAGGTGCCCTTCGGGCTACTTGGGAAATCATTTCTGCCTTCATTGCACAAGGTATTTCAATGACACAAACCCAATCCCCATTGCTCATCCATTGCTCTTTTTTCTGGTGTTGGCGTAATAATTGTGATACTGAACCATAGGCCGAGCCAGGTATTTTGAATGCCAATCTGATAGTCTCGAATGAAAGTGCAAGCAATGGGCGTAATTTTTCAATGACTTCCTTTACTTGAGCATCAACCTTTTTGAATGGGTCAACAGAATATCTACATTCATCCATCGCAATTTCTATTCGCGAAGCGGGATGAGGTAGTTTGCTGCGCGGATCGACAGCAGTACTGGCAATGTTGTGAATAATCGCTTGGCGTTTCATCTCTACCATCTTTTTCCGTTGATCGGTGGTAAGTTGGATGTTTCCTTTATTCAAGATAATAACTGCGATTTGCTTGATATCTTGAGTTTCAAAGGTACTTTCAATGGCTTCAGAGGTGGGCCTTTCCCCACCCTTTGCATCGTGAAAAACATCGTCGATTGCGAGTAAATCATCAAGTTCTACTGAGTCAGGGTCTCTTTTGAATTGGTCTACCAAATCAGGGTCAACAAGGATTTCATAGCGCTTTCCACCTTTTTCCAAGCGAGCAAGAATTGCCGCATCTAGACTGACCATCTTAGTCCTCCGGCTTCAAAGAGAAGGAGGAGGGTGATTGTTGTTTGCTATTCATTCCTCGAGAGGTTTGAGTTTTGCTAAGTGGGCTTTGATTTCATCACGAGGAAGTGTTTCATATCCTGTGCTGTCGATAATAGAAATTTCAACCGCTTCTGTATTAAGTTCAGCATCGAGGCTGATGCGGAGGGCTTCTAAGCCCATCTTGATGGATGCATTTTTGGTCATATTCGCCTTCCACTTGTTCTCAAAGTGGTCAATGGCTGCATTACGGCCAGAGCCTATCGCACCTGCGTGGTAGGATTGGTAAGCGCCGCTTGGATCAGTTTCAAACAAGTGCACTCCATTTTGGTCAACTCCGCCGATTAACAGGGCTGTACCAAATGGCCGACTTCCTCCGTATTGGGTAAATGATTGTTTGAAGTCGCAGATTTTCTTGGCTAATATGTCAACTGGGATTTTATCGTTGTAAGTTATTTGGTTGACTTGGCATTCGACGCGAGCGCGGTCAACAAGTTGGCGGCCATCAGCAACTAAGCCACTTGTTGCGAATCCAATATGGTCATCGATTTTGAATAGTTTTTCGATGCTTTCGGGGATTATTAGGCGGCTTGCAATTCTCTTATCACAAACCAAGATAATCCCGTCTTTGAATTTTAAACCTGCTGTAGTTGTTCCACGCTTTACAGATTCACGAGCATATTCAACTTGGAATAGACGTCCGTCTGGGCTGAAAGTTGTGATTCCATGGTCATATCCTCTTCCACTCGGTTGCATCCTGATACCCATTCCCTCCTCGTCAAGCGGGGTCTTATCAACCTTCGCGGATAGGGTTGTTGTCAATTCTTGTTTGATAGATTGCTTTTTGACTTGAATTGCTTGGGCCAAGCATGCGAGTCGTTATTCTCTCATCGGGTGGAAAAGACTCGTCATTGGCAACTTGGTGGGCGATATGTCAGGGCTGGGATATTTTTGCCATCATCAATGTACAAGTTAAATCTGATGATTCTTGGATGTTCCAAATTCCAGCAACTGAAATTAGTACACTACAAGCAACGGCCTCCGGAATTCCTCACCACATCATCGAGGTTAGTGGAGAAGCGGAAGTTGAAGTTGACGAATTACTAAACGGATTAAATAAAATATGTGAAAATGTGGATGGATTGGTTAGCGGTGCATTACGTTCGGAATATCAAAAGCGTCGAATCGATTTCGTTTGTGAAGAATTAGGAATTCATTCATTCTCCCCCCTTTGGCACCAAAATTCTACAAGTCATATGGAGGAATTGATTTCTTGTGGGATGCAGATGGTGATGGTTAGTGTTTCTTGTGAAGGGTTGGATGAAAAGTGGTTAGGAAGGACGATTGATGAAGTTGCATTCAAAGAATTACAACAACTTTCTATGAAACATCGGTTTAATGTCGATGGAGAGGGTGGTGAATTTGAGACAATTGTCCTTGCAGGACCGCATATGGATGGTAAGATTCTGTATAACTCAACAAAACATTGGAATGGTAACAGAGGCCATCTAAGCATTGATTCCATGACTTTGAATTGATTTGCTCCTTGCAAAATGATGATGAGGTCAAGCCGCTGGCGTTTATTTCATGAGCATCTTGGCTTGCCCACTCGATTACCGCTACGGCTGCGATGATTTCAAAATAATCTGGTCTGAAGAAGGGCGTCATTCCCGACAATTGGAAGTTGAAAGAGCCTTGATATGGGCGCATTGGCAACTCGGCAGAGTCAGTGAGTCTGACTACCGCGTAATCGAATCCATTGCTGTACCCGAAAAAACAACAAAAGAAAGAGTCAGTGAAATTGAGGCAGAAACTCGCCACGATATCATGGCTCTAACAAAAGCCATGGCAGAATCAGCTGGAGAGGCTGGTTGGTGTATTCATTTAGGTGCCACCTCAAATGATATCGTCGATACTGCAGTAGCCTTACAACTACGTGATTCAATCACCATCCTACGCCAACAACTCTGCAACTTGATGACAGTAACAGCCAACTTAGCCCAAAGAGAACGAGATACTGTCATGCTAGGGCGCACTCATGGTCAAGCAGCTGTGCCAATCACTTTTGGGTTGAAAGTTGCAGTTTGGTTAGATGAACTGCGCCGACACTTGATCCGCCTTGATGAAGCAATACCTCGAATCTGCGTTGGTAAATTCCTCGGAGCTGTTGGAACAGGCGCAGCCCAAGGAAAGGATGCGCGGAAACTCCAACAAATGATTCTTGAACACCTTGGATTAGGTGTTCCATTAGCAACAACTCAAGTCGTAGGGCGAGACCGATATATCGAGTACATGGGTTGGTTATGTAATGTATCTGCAACTTGTGAAAAAGTACTCCAAGAAGTAAGGAACCTACAACGCAGTGAAATCGCAGAAGCAGGAGAAGGATTCGATGTCAAGAAACAAGTCGGGTCCTCAACCATGGCACACAAGAAAAACCCGATAAAATCGGAGAATGCCTGTGGCTTAGCTAGAGTTGTTCGTTCATTCATGATGCCAACCTGGGAGAATGCACTATTATGGCACGAGCGGGATTTGGCAAACTCTTCAGCAGAAAGGTTCACTCTTTCCCATGCTAGTATTTTACTCGAAGATGTACTGGTAAAAACCGCTGATGTGCTGACCAACCTTTGGGTAGATGGCGACAGAATGCAAAAGAACATATCAGACCAAAAAGGACTCCTTATGGCAGAAAAAGTCATGTTAGAACTAGTTGACAAAGGAGTTTCAAGAGATGAAGCGCATGAGATTCTTCGAAATGCCTCAATGAAGGCGATAGCAGAAGGAAGTGAATTACAAGACATATGTGCAAACGACGATGTAGTTGCCAGCCGCTTTAGTCAAGAAGAATTAGATTTCATGTTCGATCCAAAAAACCACATTGGAGTTTCAGGAGAACTTGTGGATGAAGCCGTTGAATTGGCTCGTTCTATGGTGCATGACTCGTAGCCATTCTCACCATGATGATAGCAATCAATGCTGAGAGTGTAAAAGCCACTCCTATCATCCAATCCAAAGAGAAAAACGTTAGGCCAATTCCAGATATCGAAAGATAACTAATTAATTGACAAACAATCTTTGAACGTTGCAAGATAACTATGGATTTTTCTTCTATTTTCTCTGAAAATTCCATCATAAAGGCTTGAATCATAAACCAAACTGCTTGAAACGGTAAACTAGCTACGATTATTATTAGAGCGATAAGGCGCAAAGTAGTGGGGTCATTCTGTTGTTCGATCCCATGAAATAATGCAAAAGCCATGTTGGTTCCCAACATCGCGGCCATTATAGTCCAACGTTTTTCTTCAGGTGCATCCTCTATCTGATGCATGCTTATGGAAGAAGCCGTATTTGGAGTCACATTTACGACGCAAATAAACAAGTGTTTGAGTATTACCCATTAACAAAGGCCATAGATGGCTATTGTTATTGTTATTATAATAACGAGAAGAGTTTGAGAGCAATACCTGTTACTGTTGCCATGATGACTAATAGAATAATCATTGCATGGGGTCCATATTGATTGACATCATCCAATGCTACCTTCAATAGACCACCCGTGGATAATCCTGCAATTAATCCATCTTCAACTTCTTCGAACTCTGGAAGTGGCCTACGAGGTATCCTTTCACCATCCCTTACCACTCCGTCCATGAATTCCCGATAATAAGTCAGTGTTTGAAGTTGTGGTTTATCCTACTTGCTGTCGGCGCAAATAACAAAGGTACAAACGGTGTGTGAAGGGTATGAGCAGCGAACCCGTAGTTGGAGACATGTCGATTACCGATGAACATGCAGTAGTTGGAGGAAAGGCAACTTTCTCCGATGTATGTCAACCATTCTTAAAATCAAGAGATGCAGCAATATTAGTTGAAAACCCTAAAACTGGTCAAATTGAGGGTGTTATAACCCTCAAAGACATGCTGACTTTGATAGCTGCTGGGAAGAATCCAGCCAAAGAAAAAATCTCAAAATATATGAGAACAAAAGTTGTAGAGATGGGGATTTCCACTCCCCTTTCCAAGGCCTTACGTATGATGGCTGAGGCACAACCCGATGCAGTAGTTATTAGAGACCCAAACGGCGGCTTTGCTGGATTTTTCAGCCCAGATGACTATAGAGAAGCAACAAGGAGGCTTGAAAGCCACCAAATGATTGCTACACGCATGCAGAAATCAAAGAGTGCACTTGGCGATGCAAGGAATGCAGAAGCCGATGATGATGACCCAGCTGCAGAGCAACAAAGCCTCCTCGATACCCTTCTAGGAGACTTTGAAGAAGAAGAACCGGATCCTCAGGGCATGTGAATTAAGACAATCACTTTCAACTATTGCCAACAGGAGATATCATGGCAATCCCCACAGTATCCGGATTATGTCATCTATCAGCTCCTCCCAAAGCCGGTGCAACCTCATTTGCCTTACAACAGGCCTGTCTTTCTATAACAGATGGAAAGCGAGTTATTTGGGGTAGTGAGGTGATGCCAGATAGTATACGCTTCAGTCAGATATTTTCCAGCCTTGACATCAGTTCCGCTTCGCGCTTTCATGGTATGAGCACAGCGGGAGAATTCAAACGCTGTATACTTGAGATTGGTAGGGCAGCAAGGATTCTTCCAAATGTAGGATTGGTTGTAATCGATGGCTGGACCCCGCCTAAGGGTCAGGTTTCTTCAGATACAAAGAACGCCATTCTAGAATTAGCCGCAAGTTTGAATGAAGGTTGTAGTTTACTTCTGACATCTCAATCTTATGCAGATGCATCAGGCGATTTAGAATACCGTATTAGAGGTGAAAAGGTACTATCTGATGCAGGATTTGATGCTTGGAAGTTAGGCAGACCTAGCGATGATGCACGTAGAACATTAACCATTGAAGAAGAAGTAATTCCATTGCTACTGGAAGAAGAAGGATTCAAGCGAATCTAATCTTCATCATCATCTAGACCCAATAGATCGCCCATCTCATCTAGAGCGTCGTCATCGGGTTCATCGAATTGCTCAGGATCCTTTGCACCACCTTCTAGGGTGTCATCACCTGCAACCTTTGGAGCATTTTCTGCCATCATCGCTTCTTTGTTTGCCTTTGCTTTCTTCAGCATAAACCATGCTGCTCCGCCAAGGGAAAGAAGTAGAATCACATAGGTTATGTTAGTGGTCATATCGCCTGCCATGATTTGACCGACATCACATCAAGGGCAATACCCTTTCGCTTTCATAATCACTAGCTAACTCGGTTATCACGTACAGTGTATTGTTCGTATTCTTTACTACCATCGCGATTATTGTCGATATATTCGTATGATGCAACATAAGCATGTGTCTCTTGAGTAGAAATATCATCCCATGTCTCATAAGCAACTATCGTTGTATTTTCATACCATGCATTTCCATCTACGCTAATATTTGTTCTGGTATTAGTTGCTTGGTAAAACCATTCATGACTCATACCTATTGGGCTTGAGTGTTTGATATAGATAGCATGATTACTGATTGAATATTCAATGTTTCCATCGGCATCATCATCACTTTGAGCACTGCTAATTTCAACCAAAACAATGCGCTCCCAATGACCATCAGAATCACTATCTTGGCCATAGAAACCTTGAGCAACATTCCAGTATGTATCTGCTGTCCCATCACTATTATTGTCCCAACTAATCGAAATTGTCTTTACAGCGTGGATTGAACTTGGCCAGCCGTCATCATTCCAATCTTGTACTTCCAAAAGCCAAACTGCAGTGGTATCTGTTTGGAATATACCGGTACTCGTTTCATTAGTCCTCATTGAAAAGAACCTTACTGCAACATAGCGTTCAGAGTGGCCATCTGAATCATAATCCCAACCATGATATCCAGCAGCAATGTTAGTTTGCGATTCTGCCATCCCATCGTCATTTGCGTCGATTCGTTCTGAGGAGGCAAGAATATACCATCCATGATCGATTCTGCCATCCTCATCAAAATCTTCAACTCTAGAAGCAAGGAAAGTTGAAGTTTCTTTTTCTGCATTGCCATCACCATCGCTATCTGTAATTGTATCGAAGCCTAATGCCATAGTTACTCGGTCTTCAGTACCATCGAGATCTGTATCTCTAATTCCAACTCCCAACCACATAACTTCCTTAGAATCGATAATACCATCACTATTGTTATCCCATTCGCTACCTCCAAATTGAGCGGCCCTGAATCTATCAAAATTACCATCTGCATCCTGATCCTGTAGATAGAGAACTTGAATATGGAAAACATGGGTATTGATGTTTAAATCGCCATCAAGGTCGAGTTTCATATCGGCCATTCGCATCATCAAAGCTTCATCTGGAGTACCATCATCATTCCAATCTTTAGTAAATGCAATGTTAAGTTCGATACCTTCTCCTTCAAGTGCTCCATCATCATTTAGGTCAACATGAATAATTTTCAAATCCCCTACGAATAGGTATTCTTCATTTCCATCCTGGTCTAAATCAGTAATGGCAAAAACTGTGATGCCAATTGTGGTATCGCTTCGAGTGTGGGAATTATTCGACCACGTTACCGATTGAGTACGTAGAGCCATGACGATTTCAGGGGTGCCGTCATCATTGTTGTCGGTCCAATTTAGGCCTTCAACCTCGACAAAAGTAATTTCAGCCTCAGAATCTGTTGCCTTGTCAGGATTATACAAGCAATATGTAATTCGGTACAAGATTGCTCTCTCAGCGTTACCATCACGGTTAGTATCTACCCAATAGGCACGCGCTTCTTGAGAGCATT
>JAOMAZ010000002.1 GCA_028344335.1 Deltaproteobacteria bacterium
CAGCTAAGGAAACTGTTCTGGTAGGAGAATACCATTTCCGCGATAGTGGTTGGACAGTGAATCCTCCGACTACAGCGAGAATTTATTTTGCTAACAATATAATTCGTAATAATTCTGGAACCGACTGTAGCAGTGACACGATATATGGTGGCGACTTCCTATGTCCTGCTATACACGTTTTCATGTCAAGTGGTTCCTTCATTGACAATGTAATTGAATCCAATGTGGGTGATGGAATCAGAGTGACCGGAGGGATTGTTAATTTCCAAGGTAATGAAGTGATGGTTGGTGATTTTGCAGCCCGTGTTTCAGATTATGACGATGATTATGGAACCAAGTATGGTTCAATTGCTTTCTTCAGTGATAATATTTGGACAAATGCTACTCAAATTTACAATGTATCAGAATCTAGAGTTGCAGTTCAAAGTGAGCATATTCCAAATCCAGGTGGTACAGAATTATATCCAGTACAATTGAGTTGGAGCGGAGCAGAGTGCCCGGCGGTTGTGAACGAATGTCTTGTTCTTCCTCCAGTATCTGAAAAGAAACCGAAGGGCATGCCATTATCGATGAACTTATTGGAAAATGCAACAACTTTCACTTTCGCAGATTTGACAAACTTTGACCTTGGGAAAGTCCATATCCAAAACCAGAATTCTGCATGGGGTGTGCAAGTACAGAAGGGAGAGTTAGTCCGATTTAGAACAATGGCCAAGGGCAACCAAGTTGGGGGAGCATACTTACTGGTCACGGACGCAATAGGAAATGAATTGTACAATTTTACCACAGATGATTACGGCTACACACCTCAATTTACTCTACCTTCAAATTTCCACATCGATACTAATTGGAATCATCTTGCTAATGATCCTGGTGAAGATTCATGCAATGATGGAATTGATAATGATGGTGATGCAAATATCGATAATGCAGATAGCGATTGTGAAAATGGAAGAGAAAAGTCTATTTATTCTGTTTGGGCATATAAATTTGAAAAGGGTTTAGCTGAGTATTCCTTTGAACTATCTACTGCAGTAGATGATGTATTATCATTGTCCAATTTGGAACCATCATTGACAATAAATCAACCTGATGGATTTTCATTCAAGAGAATTATTGAAATTTCGGGAACTGCCTGGGATGGTGTTTCAGGACCATATTTCAATGATCTCGATGCACAATGGTCGCAACAGGGTGTTGTTCGCCAAATTCAAATTAAGCCTCCCGGTGTTTTAGATTGGGATGACGCATATTTTGCCACTGACACCTCAGGTGCATCTGGAGTAGTCAACAAATCTAATCATCCTTTCAGTTCTTGGTCATATGAATGGGATATGAGCAACAATCCAGAAGGTGATTATACATTCGAAATTAGAGCATTTGATGGATTAGATTACAGCCCAACTTTCACGAGAATCTACAAACTGAATACAATTGCTCCAACCATTCTCCTTGATTCCCCAGCCAACCATTCCTCACATGATGATGGGAGAGTTATTTTCATTGGAAGAGCAACCGATCCATACACTGGAATTCAAGGTTCAGACATCGATAAGATTTGGTTCAGCATAGTAGGGCCAGATGGTATTCCTACTAGTACCAGTACACTTGGTGGAACCTCTTGGTCATGGGAATGGGATTTCTCTCCCCTGGTTAGTGGTGAATATGAGATAACAATTTGGGCCAGTGACTCTGATTTCTGCAAAAATGGACCAGGTGAGTGCTTAGCAAGAACGCTTGTATTGAATGTTGATACCGATAATGATATTCCATATGTACAGATTTCAGAACCTTATGACACTCAAACTGTCACGGTCTCAACCACCACGCTGGTCTCTGGAACTTCTAGAGATACCGATGGACAAGTAACAAAGATTGAATTCACAGTAACAAATCAAGACGGGCTTGAAGAGCAAAAACATCCGGCTACTATCACCATGGACAATATTCGATCTGATGGTTATTGGGAGACAACTTGGGATACCTCAGACCTTCTACATGGGCGGCAATATAGCTTAACAGCTCGCTCTTTCGATGGCTACAATTATTCCCCACCTTGGACAGTAACAGTTGAAATTGATAATCCTCCTGAATTCGGTAATATTCCTCCAGTATTCAATGCCACAGGTTGGGTTGAAGTGATCAAGGTGTTCTGCGACTCAGGGTCGAATTCAGTTAATCAATGTGGGGAATCTAAGACTCTAAATTTGTCTAAACACTTCAGTGATGAAGATCAACCAATGTCAACAGGTGATTTTATCGTTATAGATAACCCAGCAATTTCAAGTGATGATCATTATGGTATCGTGATAACGATTACAGCCTCAGGAATTGCAACATTTGACACCATTAAGATGAGGGATTACAGCGATGATATTTCCGAATGGTCACTCAAAGGAGTACAGTTCCAATATATTGATGCCTCTGGTTCAAAGGCTACTTCATTATTAGTGGATTTCCATGTTGAATCTTCTAGTTTCACTTATCAAATGGAGGGAGATGGCGAAATTGCTGAAGATGGGACCCTTAAATTTTCAGGTGAAGGCAGGCCAGGTGCAAAGGTTACCGCCAGAATAAAGGATGGTGAGAGATCAATTGGAGAGACAACTGTTGGAGAAAATGGTCTTTGGGCTATGGAAATAAGTGGTAAAGAACTGAATGGAGTTGGTTCACACTCAATCGTCTTTGAATACTCTGGAGTCTTGACAGAACCCGTTGCAATTCAAGTAGGAGAACTAGATGAAGGAATTGCAACTTGGGTGATAGTAGTTGGAATTTTGATTGCTGTCGTAATTCTTGGAGTAATGTTTGTTTTCTTCTTTGTTGAGTTTGAAGAATTCGGTGATGAAGATATGGACCAAGATACCACTTCTAAGGAGGACGACCCATATGCATGGGCAAAACAGGCACAAACAGAAGTTGCAACCCCTGTTGCAACACCTCAACCTACACCAGCACCTCAGCCAGTAGATTCTTCCCAATATCCAGGATGGATGTGGGATGCAGCCAATAATAAGTGGGTTCCTGACCCAAATCACCCTTAGTGATGCAGGATATCTAACTCGTAATATAGGTATAGGGGCACAGGACGGTAGGTAAGCATGGCAATACCAAAACCGGGAGTCCAAGAGAGGATTCTACTTCATTTGCGAGATTATTCTGACTTTTCAGATGCTGTTGAAGTGCCTTTTTCATTATCACAAATGGGAATTGCAAATGCAGTTGCAATAGCTCGTTCAAATGTGCCTAGAGCTATTGCTGGATTGAAGGATCAGGGATTATTAATTGAGCGCCAAGCGCATGTAACTGGAGTTAGTCGAAAACGTAAAGCCTACTTTTTAACAAAGCCTGGAATTGCTTTGGCTGAAGACACTTGGAAGCGGTTGAGGTCCTTTCCTCTGCGATGTATTATTCACGGTGGCGAAATTATTTCCACTTCACTAGGAGAAATCCAGAATACTCTACCTTTTTCAATGCGTCCAGTAGATGTTATCAGATATCTTGATGACAATGGAATAATTGATATTCGAAGTCTTTCAGAAGATTTGATTGAGCGCGACCTCTCTAAACACGTGGAAAAGCAATTAGTGACTTCACTCGGTGACTTGCCTCGTTTGAGGCATTTTTATGGTCGTCAAGTTGAATTGGGAATGATGGCCGATTTACTTGAAGCAAGGGATGACCCTTCGTTGGCTGTACGTACAATCCATGTTGCAGGAATTGCTGGAATCGGTAAGACAACTGTTGCTTCAAAGTTGATTGAGCGCTTTATGCACCGCAGAAACCTTCTCTACCATCGTTGCCAAGATTGGGAAGGAGCACGAGGTTTTCTCGATGCAGTCGCTGATTGGTTAGCAAGTATTGGGGATGGTGTGTTGACAGATTATCTGACTTCAACACCGCATCCTCGACCAGATGATGCGGCTAAAATCCTAGCAGATGCCTTGGCCATAGCGCCATCACTAATTGTCATCGATGATTATCATAAAGTCAGCGACAAAATACTTCACCAAACTATCAAGGCTTTTGCATTGAGGATTCCTAAAATTGATCAAGATATTGGCCTTGTTATTTTCTCACGCTCACATCGAGTTGCAATTCCAACCAAAGATGCAGAGGGGAACATCATCAGTATGCCAATGGTCTTAACGGGGTTAGATGTTGAGGCATCGAAACATTTGCTCCCTGCTTTTGAAGATTTACAAAAAGAGCAATTCATGTTTATTCACTCAATGGCAAGAGGTCACCCATTAGTACTTGAATTGATTAACAGAGGAGCGCCTGCCACAGCATTTCACGAAACTTTGGAGAATTACATAGCGGTTGAAATCTTCAGTAAACTATCCGCTGAGCAAAAGCGTCTGCTTGGAGCATTAGCGATTTACAGAGAAGCAATGCCCTTAGCAGCATTAGCAGCACAAGGTTTGGATACTAATGAACTTGATTCATTGGTTGAGCAGGGCCTTGCAAGACAAGCCGATGCTGATTCATATGACGTTCACGATTTGATTCGTGAATTCCTCCATTCCGGAATGGATGAAGAAACCGCTGAATCTCTCCACAAGTATGCTGCTGATTGGTATTCTAATAAATCATCATCTGCAGAATCAATAATTGAATTTCTTCATCATTTAATAAAATGCAATCAATCTGAGAGGGCTGCAGATGTGGTGTCACAACATGGTGAAAACTTGGTGCGTGACGGTAGAATGGAACTATTGGTTATTCTCGAGGCAATAGACTTACAATCTGTGGCCAAGATACATGCTTGTAAGGTTCGTATTCTTCAGGCTGATATTTTGACTTTACAAGGTAGGTTTGACGAGGGGCAATCGCTCTATGAGGAGGCATTAAAGCATTCAAAAAGCCTCAAGGATGTTGCAATGGAGGCCTCGGTCTTGGCTAGCCTAGCAGATATTTCGTTGAAGAGAGGTGATTCTGAAAATGCACTCGACTTACATCGTCAAGCATTGAAAATATTTGTCTCTATTGAAGATGGAGTTGGAGCTGCTAGAACTTACAATAATATGGGATTCATCTTCCGTAGAAAAGGAGATATTAGTTCAGCCAAAGAAGCATATTCCAATGTCGAAGAGATTCTCTTAACAGAAGACAATACCGAATTGATTCACTCTCGTATTCTCCTTGCGCGTTCATGGTTAGAGATGGGTGAAGTGGAAAAGGCAAGAGACCACGCATTGAAATGCCATGAAGAGACTGTTTCCCAACCAGACAAAGCCCTGCATGCGAAGGCACGTGCTGTGCTAGGTAGATTTTATGCAAAGACGGGTGATTCCGAATTAGCCCTTCATCACTATTCTGAAGCCTTAGAACAGATGGGGGATGATGGTGACCCGATCACCTTGGTAGATACTATTCTATTATTGGGTGAAGTACTTGAAGATTCAGAGAGAATGGAGGAAGCCCTTAACATTTATCGAGAGGGTTTGCTCATTGCAGAAGGAAATGACCTGCGCATGCAAATTGGAGAACTACTTGCTAGACTCGGCGGTGCTGCACCAGATATGACTAGAAGAATGGAATATCTACAAAGAGCCCTCACTGTGTTCAGGGAATTAGGAGCAGAAGGCCGGATGAGAGAAATTCAAAACATGGTCCATCAGGCAATTATCGGAAGATAAATTCCATCATCATGTTATTTAGAACGGGGTGCGATATGGGAAATTATTACTTCACCGTCATCATAAATAACCCACACCTTCAGAGATTTTCCTAGATTTACTTCTCCAGAATGAGCCGCAGATGATGCACCTGAGATAGAGACTGCATCCGTGTAAATTCCTCTGTCATCAATCAAAGCAAGTTCGGAGTCATCTAAGATGAGAGTTAGTGCACTCACATCACTGTGAATTGCTCTTAGTAAAACCGGCTCTGCATAAAACGAATTTGGATCCAACCTACTGGCTGCATCGGCTCTTTCAACTGCGGCAGCTACTTCCCTAAGGTTATCTTCTAATGCCTGTTCATTCCATCTAGTGCGGGTGGAATTTTCGATATCCCAAGCCCAAACACTGAACATACTAAGCAAAAGAACCCCGAGTAAAAAGGTGAATACATAACCCAATTCAGTTGCAGCAGCAGATTGATCTTGTTTCATTTCACCCTTCACCATCACACCCCCCTTTATTCATATTCCTTGCATTGTACATGAGACCAAGGATAATTGTAGACTGAACTGAATACTTTCACCTTGAGTATGGTAAATTGTTTCAGAACTATCCATCGAAGGATGTGGAACCCATCCCTTGTAGTCGTTCAATAAATCTAGACGCATTGGTGCGGAAGTCCAATCTTCGGAACTTCTCAAATCTCTTGATACTGCTGATGCTAAAGTGCTCCCATATGGGCCATCCCACCCTCTCCTCACTTCGTGTGCTTCTGCACTGGTCAAGGATAGTCTCTGTTCTAGGAATAAGCCAACCGAAAATTCCCCAGAACCAACATGGCTTTCAGAAGTGGGAGTAAGAAGTGGAATGGATATTGCAAATCGTGGACCAGGTCCATTTCGGTCTAATGGCGATTTAATCACAGTTGGTTCAACTTCAGGATGATTTGTGACTACTGCACCGGCTCTCATCGCAACTTCTAATCCCTTGATAGAACTTGAAAAAGAGTATACTAATCTTGGAGCATGTATCGCCCATGCAGTTGAGAGAGTAGTAGTTTTTTCATCCATCCAAGGCCCAATTAATTCGACTTTTATAGAGGAAGGGTGACTTCCATCTTGCCAAGCAGTCTTGGCTTCAAGGTCTGTAGAATACGATAATGCCTGCCATGGTAATTCCACATTAATCCAGCCACTGGCACGTATACCAATTTTTCTGCAACGCTCTTTTCCATCATGTTGAATTGAAAGTATTCCATCTTCACCACTTTCATGATATAAGCGCAAACCATCATATGTGTCATCTGCATTAATTCTCATTTGACCTTGACCTAGGATCACCGTTGTGATTGCTTGGCTATGCTGACTTAAGGTTGTAATATTGCTAATTACTGTGGTCCAATTGCTCATGGTACCAGTAACTTGAGGATGATATCGAGCTCCGTTCTCGGGACTAATATCGAATAGTGAATGACCGCTGCTTCTACTACTATCGGTGGCTACTACCATGTCCAATCCAGTTGCATTAGAAGAGTTTCTTTGGGCAAATGTCCAACGCAAACTAACTGGGTCATCGGCGATTAATTGAGGTGAAACTGTCCCTTGGGGTGGCCATTGAACTGCGAGAGTTGATTCAGGACTAATTGAGGCAGCCCCATTCCCCCATCTGACGGTGGCGGAAGTGTTTTGCTGATTTGTTATCAACAATGTGCCACTGTTTCCTGGTGGTTGGAAAGTATTCGCATATAAATTTCCAAATATACTTGGCCAAGATGCGAAACCTATGGCTGTACTCTTTGCTGCATCTTCATTATGTGCTAATATCATTCTTGCATCAGCACTACTTTGGACATTGGCTATTAGGTCTTCACTATTATTGAATGTCATAGTCCAAGTGGCCCCTTCTTCCATGAAAGAATCTCTTTCTAAGACAATTTCACTTCCGACATTGTCTTCAATATCCCAATTTACACTGAAGGTTTTTTGAGAAACTAAAGTCAGGGTATTATTTCCCGCTGGGATGGCTACTCTCCAAGCCCGCCCTTCACCCGAATATGGATTAATTGCTTGGGCGGGAATGAGGCTGGTGCCACCTTCACCCTTGAGCAATAGCACTTGGGCAGGTGCATCTAGGTGTAGCCAAGATTCATCATTTCCACTGAGTGAAATACTCCAAGTTTCATCATCAGCAATTTCGGCATTGGTTTGAATCCCATCTTGTTCCATCATTATAGACAATGGGCCTTGGCTCTGTGCAAGTCCTGAATCAGGAGAGACCAGCAACCTTCCTTCCACAGCAGGGATTCTAAAGTGACTTAGAATACCACTTCCAAGCCTTAAATCTTCAAAGCAAACAGCCGAAACTTCACCGCTAGGGTATCTAATTTGTAAATCTCGGTCAAAGTCAAGGGCATCGGCCAATCGCAGGGATGATGAATCTTGCCAAGCAGCGGAAATCCATACTCCACCTTGCTGGTTTTGCCACTTAAATCTACCTTCAACACCTTTCAAAACACTGGTACTTGAATCACCAGGCATCCCATTGCTGGATAATTGGTCTATTTCATTAGACATGTCGAGCATTTGGGTAACCATGTTGCCCCTTTCAACAGCCCCTTCTAATTCTTCAATTACTGGAATCATCGTCATCATCATCACTCCAATGATTGACAATACCCCCGCGAAGAGTAATACGGTTCCAATCGCAGCACTAACTGCCTCTTCATCCCTAATTGGGATTGCCGCTGCAGACTTCATCCTCCTACCACCACCCGTTGCACACCTACTTCCAAGATGAAATTGGCAGAGGGAATTATAGTCAGACCATCACTTCCGGATTTTCTCCCATATGGTGCAAATCCGCTATATTCATCCAGTGTATTGGTTGCCAAATGTATTTCATATCCCTGCGTCCAATGATGGATGTATTGAGGGTCAATAATATCGTGCATTTGATTAGTCATTTCGAACCTAAAGTTCCATACATTACCATCAAATAACTCAATCGCACCAAGGGATTCTAATTCCATTACAGGATTAGCACCATTTGGAAGGCTTTCTCTAAAGTCAAGGTCTGTAAGCATCATTGAAACTCTTGGCGTACCATCAGGCAATTCATCGAAGCGAATAGTTGGATACTCATTAATTGACCAAGGCCGTCCTGGTTGGCGTTCAATACTTGCACCATTGATCAGGACCAATTCAAGTGAACCGGTATTCATTTCGGTTTTAATCTCCAATCCTGAAAGAGTTAGGATTGCTAAGCGATGTAGGATATTTCCTTCTGAATCTTTAACATCGAAAATGGAAATATCTGATAAGGATTGGGAGATTTGGAATTCTTGTTGTTCAGAAGTTTCTTGCAGTGTCCAAGTTGTTGTGTCCTCTCCTGAATTAAGGATCAATTCGCTACAAGATGAATTCTGGCAATCCAATACTATTTTTCCTTGTGAATAAGAGATTTGAACTCTTTCAGATTCAACAAGGTCTGCTTCAATCGTCCACAGTTCTACATCTTGAAGCATGAGCAAATTTATGGCCCTCATTTCAAGACTATTTCTTGAACCAGTGTCTTCAGGTGCAGCCCCTATAACATCTATTCTATCAGAAACTTGTTCAGCCAAAACATGACTTGCAGCCCAATCCCTTTGGTCCTCGAAGTCGGACAGATAAGGCTCTATTAGAACTACTACTCCCGACATTACTGAGATTAGCATAGCGAGTAGCATAACTACACCAACGATTTCACTGACTGCTGCTTCGTCAGGCATATTTCGCGGTCTTGGAAACCGCTCCTCTCGTGCGTCTAGGCTATGCACGCCGCGGCATAGCCGCGGCTCCGTACATATCAGTTCGCCTAAAGAAGGTGATTTATGCTTGGAAATCCCTGCTCAGTGAGGTGACGGAGTGGTTTCTCCTTGATGCTGCTTTTGGTATCTCAAATGAGGACATTCATTTCTTTTTCAGCCTGTCCGAGCCAATGCGTAAACTCCGGCCCATTTTGCAGGCTAATTGCAATATCTCCTTCGAAAACTTCGTCAATATGATAGAGAACTGTACTTTCAGCTAGGTGCGGTTTATTATTTTCTGAGGAGAGGTGGCAAAGCACTATGCTTTCGGTTTTATTTGATACAACTTCAGCGAGCAATAGGCCAGTTTGGTCATTAGATAAGTGCCCCCCCGGACCGCGTATTCTATTCTTCAAGGATGAAGTGTATGAACCTCTCTCTAACCTCAATATGTCATGATTTGATTCGATCGATATATGCTTACATCCACGTAGGTGTGAAAGTAATTCATCAGTCCATTCACCCAAGTCTGTTACTACTGCTGCTCTTTCGCCTCTACTGCTAGCGATGAAACCAACATTATCGGCACCATCGTGAGGAACAGGGACTGGAAGTATTGAGAGGTCATCAGAAAATTCTAACATCTGGAGTGATTCAAATAATTCCACATCTTTGACCAAGTCTAAACCAAGTGCACCTGCAGTCCTTAAGTTGCAATAAATCGGCACCCCCCATCGCCGGTGGACGATGCCAGCTCCGCCTCCATGATCTCCATGGTGATGGGAGATCAACATAGCATCAATATCACTTGGATGGAGGTCTATTCTAGCCAATCTTTTTTCAAGTTCCCTGCCACTAAATCCTTGGTCGATAAGGATTTTTGCACCCTCGCTTTCGAGTAGGGTCGCATTTCCGCGACTTCCACTTCCAAGATGGGTTATCGATAAAGGCATGTCAACCAACATATCGGGGATATGTACAGACCTTCAATTAACCCCTTAGTTTCATTTCTCTCAGCCCAATTTGAGCGTTGTTTATTGAATCTCGAAACATCAAGGACAACTGACTTGTATGAACTATGCTCCATCAGTCTCATAAGCGGCTTTGCAGGGTTGCTATGCCTGACGGGGCTCCGTCACGGGTGCTTGACATGCGACGTAAACAAACAACTCTGGTGACTACAGCAGTTTTACTGACCGCTTTGATGCTACTTTCACAGATGCCAACTGTGAGTCAAGTTGAGAATGCTCACCCCGAAGAAACCAACCAAGAACCTCCGCCAGTTTCCGATACTGATGGTGATGGAATACCTGATGTTCATGAAAATAACTTTGTAGAATGGATTAATTGGACAACTTCTGATGCACGAGATGTATTCATATCGGGACTGGATCGAACGGATGCCAGTGATGCTCCACTTGATTTTGATAATGATGGTTTGAACAATACCGAGGAATATTGTTGGCCTTACCGCTGGAATTGCACAATTGATGCCAAGGGACTAACGGGGATGCTTGATACCACAACAGGCGAGAGAATCTACCTTGACCCCCGAAAGTCAGATAGTGATGGCGATGGTCTTCCAGATGGTTTTGAAGTTTACATGTGCGCAACAGCAAGAAATGCCTATAATGCGGAATCAAACCTCTATACTTGTGAAGGTGGATTTGATCCATTAAATGGCTCTGATGGTGCACTGGATGCTGATAGAGATGGTTTCGATGTTGACAGAGATGGTATTTACGAGCCTCATGAATGGTTCAATAATACTGAAGAATATTCAATGGGTGCTGCCGATAACTGGACTACCGAATTAGATGGATTACGTTGCAGTTATACTCCACCTGAAGGTCCTCGCCAAAATGATGATGGAGAATGGCCATACCTCTCATCAAATTGGCCGAATATTAATTGGGCCTGCACTGAAAACTCCACTGCATCTTATGGGGAGGATGTTTGGTTGGGTACCAATCCTTCCAATGCGGATAGCGATAGGTTTTGGTGGGATGGCTACAATGTTATCGAGTATACAAGCAGCGGAGATGGTTTACCAGATGGGTGGGAAGTATTCTTTGGAATGGACCCACTGAATAGAACCGATAGACTATTGGACCCAGATGAAGATGGTTGGGACCTTGATAGAGACGGCTTCAAGAGCAAAGATGTTTCAGGAAAAGACGAAGACCTTGCGGCAGGTGAAGAATTTTCCAACCTTGAAGAATACCAAACATACCTTGATGATGAAAATTGGGTAATTGCCGGCCTAAAGTCCGTAGTTTCGGGTGCCACAGAAAATAGCCTTCAACAAGTCCCATTATCGAGGGAGTCTGGTGCCTCTGCTTCTTATTCGACCTTACATCATGATGTGAAGCGATTATTGAAGGTCAATGATGATACTTTCATCGCAGCCACTAGATTAGGACTCTCGACTATTATGATTGATGAAGAACGTTCTCAAGATTCTTGGTTACCTACAGGCTGGGAATTGAATGATGCTATTTTAGTTCAAGGAGATGTAGATACCATTGTAATTGCAGCAAATAATGGAATTATAGTAATTCCACTCGATGCAAATTCAGATCAACCTCTCGCTATTGCTGATTGGGATATAATGGAAGGAGAATCTGCTAATGTTGTTGTGCAAATGCAACAAGATGGAAGCGATTCCTATGTTTTATTGGTTGGTTCTACAACCGCAGAAATGTTGAGAGTTTCAACCACAGGTACTGTAATTGGAAGCACAAATACATTCTCAAACTTAACCCAGACTCTGCAAGATGCAGCAGCAACTCCGACCGCTATAACCCATGTTGTTCACGATGCGAGAAGTCGTCTCTTTGTGGGTACAGACAAGGGTATGTTCGAAACTTCAGCAATCAGTAGTAGTGATGGTTGGTTATTGGAATCACCGTTTTGGCAATTCAGTGAATCTGATTCTGATGATATGAGAGAGCCTGTGTCTGCCGCAGTAAAGGGCACATCACGAACCTATGTCAATACAATTGTTGCTGATGGGATTGCCGGTGGAGATCCCGTCATGTTATGGATTGGAACTAATTCAGGACTTCATAAATTTGATTTGACTTCTGATATCATTCAACATTCCGGTCTCTTAGCGCATTCTGCTAATCCCGATCACAACCGAAAGGATAGAGCGAACGCAGTGACCGATGTTCTTCCTCTTGATGGCAAGGTATACGTTGGCTCGAAGGCTGGAATGTGGACATTACAAGGCACCTATGGAAGTATTTGGGGATTGACACTTCAAGAGAGAATCCCTGGCCATATCAATGACTTGATGGTCATATCAGTAGATGGTGAGAATCGAATATTCGCTGGGGCAAACCCTGGAAGGTTCTCTAATATTGCTTTGATAGACCCAGGAAGCAATGACTCTGATTTCGATGGTATTCCCGATGGTTGGGAGTATGTTTACGGTTTAGACCCAACAGACCCTTGGGATGCAGAACTCGATTTGGATGGCGACGGGGTTAACATGGACCTTGCTCAAGATGCGATGAATGAGAGGAACTGGACTAATCTACTGGAATATCGCTATACTCCAATTAGCCCAGAAGGTTGGTACTCAACTGACCCAAGAGACAAGGACAGCGATGATGACGGTTTACCTGATGGTGGTGAGGCATTCGGTTTCTATTTCTCCCAGTCCAATTTGTGGTGTCATTATCAACCAAATATGTCTTATGATTGTGATGATGAAATAGTTGGCCAACTTGCTAATGCTACTTATCTTGATGGGATGCATAGCGATCAGCAATTAGATCCAACCAACAAAGACAGTGATGGAGATGGTATGCCAGATGGTTGGGAAATTGAGCACCGAAGATGGATTGGCTCGAGTTTTACTGGTGGCAATAACTGGACCCTTGACCCCTTGCGTGCTGATGATAAATATTGGGATGCAGACTCAGATGGTTTAGCCAATCTCTGTGAATATAATTGGCAATCATATGTCGAAGAAGGTCTGGCAGGAAATCTTTTAGAAAGCCACGCTGAATCAGCTGAAGGAGCAGCCAATTGGTCTCTTACAGACCCAAACAACCCCGATTCAGATGGTGATGGATTACCTGATGGTTGGGAAGCACTATATGAGTGCATTTGGGATGCCTCTAATCTTGGAATCAATCCATTAAATGGCTCTGATGCATTCAATAATCCAGATAATGATGGTTATGATGTTAACCATGATGGAATCCTTGATTTTGATGAACAATTAGTTAACTATTTGGAATATCATTTGAAGGATACATTATTCCTTGGAAATCAAACCTTTGATGGTGAAGAAATCCCGCAATCATTCAGTAGTAGTCTTTTCAATAATATGTCTGATTGGGGTACTCCTGAAGTTCCATTTGGAGATTATGTATCCGCATCGGTAACTGTTGGTCAACCTAAGTCTCACTTTGGTTCTTCGAACCCTCTACTTTCTGATACTGATGGCGATGGCATGCCTGATGGCTGGGAGGTTTACTTTGCACGTTGGGATTTACTGAGTGATGAATGGATTTTGAATCCCGTTGATGGTACAGATGATAGTGGAGACCCAGATGATGATGGGATGGCTAATTGGGAAGAATACAATGCTATTGACCCTCTGTTGACTGAAACAAATGCTAATCAATCTGCTCCTCAATGGTTTATGCTGACATCCGGAAATACTTCGATATTACAAGAATGGAATTCTGCAACTGCGAGCAAAAGCTTTGGTTCATTTATCACCGCTGAACAAATTGCTCTGAAGGGTTGGACTGCAGACCCCACAGACCCAGATTCTGACGGAGATGGTTATGTTGACGGAATCGAGGCGCTATTCACAAATTGGAATAGCAGTGCTGAAACTTGGACACTAAATCCATTAGTCGCAGGAGATGGAAACTTCGATTCTGACAATGACGGCATTACGGATGCTCAGGAATTGAATATCTCATCTTCTCATCCTGATAACGGAGTTGATCATCCTGTTGACTCTTGGTTGTTCCATCAAGATGCATTGATTCAAGATCCACTTGGTATTGCAACTCGAATCACCACGATGCTGCTAAGTAAATCTAACAGGGCAACTCTAGCCTTGGCTCAATTCCAGCACTTTGCTTCCACAAATCAGTCCACACCGTTAACAAATATGTTGTTGACAATAACAGACCCGAGCAATAATGATACTGACGGAGATAATATGTCTGATGGATTTGAATTCTGGTTCGCAAAGTGGGACCTTTCCTTGAATAGATGGTCAATGAACCCATTAAGTAACAAAGATGCCGATTTGGATAGTGATGAAGATTCCTGGGATTGTGATCAAAATGGCACCATCGAGGATGATGAACGTTATACAAACATTAGAGAATGGGAATCTCTAGTATATGGTCGATATGACCGCAGAATGGGAAATAGTGGATTTGGACACGATGCCGTTGCTGCATTAGTAGCGGATAATTTGACTAGTGAAGCACAAGCCCGCCTATCTTTGTACAATACGTGGGTAAATAGGGACCAAGAGAGCAGCGACCGAATGGCTAAAATCAATTCATTGGACCCAAATAATTGGAATAGAAGTTTATTTGGAGTTTCAGACCCAACCTCAAAGGATTCAGATGGGGATTTAATTCCCGATGGTTGGGAATACTGCTATGCTGCTCTCAACATGACCGGTTTATCTTCTCCAAACCGCTGGTCTGCAAATCCAATAAATCCTGCTGATGCAGATTATGATGGCGACCAGGATGGATGGTATGACCGAGATTTCACTGATATTCCTGCAGCCCAAGGAACTTGGAAGGACAGACAGTTCACACAAAATGGAGTTCAAATAGATGCGGGCGCTAATGATCCAATCAAATTCACAAACCTTATGGAATACAGGAATGGTACTCGTCCTGATTTAACTGATTCAGATGGTGATAGTATCATCATGAAGAGAGTTGGAGATCCCCAAGATAACCAAGTGACAATCTCCTATGAGTTAGACCTCAACCTTTCCGATGGTCGAGAAGTGTTCAAGTATGGGATGAATCCCAAAGACAATGATTCTGACCATGACTTCCTTCCAGATTGGTATGAATATCATTATGGTTGGAATGCTGCAAGTTCAAACTGGTCAACATATTCTCCAGTTGCAGTAACATGGGAAGACACGGCTTCTAGTAAGAAACCACTACACTTTGATTTCGGAACGGGAGAATTGCAAAGACCAATGTTAAGTTCTGTTTGGGTGACATTTAATCCGGCAGATGCAAGTGATGCAAATGCGGATTGGGATTTGGATGGCGATTGGGACTGTACTGCAAGTTGTGTATATACTCCATACACAAATTTCCAAGAGTTTTTCATGATAACTGATCCAGCACTAAATTCCCCAAATGCGGTTTTACAAGCATCCCTTTCCTACAAGGGTCAGCCTGTTACCGAATGGTGGCAATTTAGGGCATACCTCCTAGACTCTCAAGGAGCGGACCCTGATGCAACTAATTATTTGCGAATGTACCAGATGCCTGGTGATAATATATTAGCCTACAAACTCAACGATATGGATAGCGACTTCGGGACTGTGAATGTAGCAGATGACATCTTACTATGCGATGGTTCACGCACTGATTCTTGGGACATTTTCTACACCACTTCTCCTCTCACCCCGCCTGTTTTAAATGTCAATGAACGGGAATATGGTTGGTGGCATTTCGATCTGGATGGAGACCATACTGCTGAAGGAACAAGCCCTCTAAATTGGGATAGTGATGGCGATTGGATGGTTGATTGGTTCGAAGTTAATGACGATGAAGAAGATGGAATTAGAGGTGACGGCTCACCTCTGAGATATGACATCAGGGATCCTTGATATTTAATATCTGAAATTCTAATTCAGCTATATGTTATGGCATTGGATAGGATGATTCAAAGCCCCAGTCATTACCGTAGACAACAGGGAGGCGTTAGCGTGGATGGGAATAAAAAATCCGCTTTGGCATTTTCTCTTGTAGTATTGATGATAATTTCAATTGGAACGCCTTTGCTCTCTCTAATTCCAGCGGTTGAAGCCGGCAGTGGTTCCGTTCGTCACATTTACACTTTTAGTGATGGTTCTGTCGAAGCAACTGCTCTCTATCAGGGCTCTTCCCCTGATGCTACCAATAGCATCACTATCCCGAAAGGGGCTGAAGTCACTGATATTGAAATGACTTTGCAAGGAGCATCAGCAACCGGTTGGTCCCAAGTCGAGTCGCTCGATAGGTCTGATTGGATGAAAGGTGATGATAATAATATCGACAAGCGTTCTGACATATTGACATTGGGACTTGATTCTCCAAGTATTGAACTGGAAGGCCATGACCCTATGGAAAATTATGATTTGAATAATACCGCATGGAGAGATAATGGTAGTTTCGCTTTACGCCAACCTAACACGGGAAACGTATCTGAATCATTATTCGTTCCTCAATCTCAAGTTAGTGGAAATTCTTTCATGGCCCAAGGTCAAGGTGCAATTTTGAAGAATCATGGTTGGTTATTCATGTCAACATGGAGTGGTACAAACTTTGAGAACATGGTTAAGCGTTTATGGCCAAATAACGGTAGTGTTGAATCAACAATAACACTTGATAAGGCTAGTTGCACATTACCATCATTACCTACTAGCACCTATTATGCATCATATGGGTTTAGAGATTGGACAGTTGCTCCAGGAGAAAAAATGTTTGGCATATTTTCATCATATCGATATCATTATGGTTCAACAGCACCTGTTCAATATCATAGAGTATTAGAATTTGATATTCGTTATGACGATATTTGGACTTGCCTTGATTCATATGATATATCTCCACAATTCAGTGATTATACTGGAATTGGCTATGACCGAGTAGAAGATTCTATTTGGGTTGCTCATGGAAGTCAAAGGAGATTAGTATCCTATGAGTTTGAAGGAGGCGGACAATTTAATAGAGGTTCTACAATGTACACATTTTCAACTACCAGTAGCGGTATTCAGGATTGTGGTAAGAGTGGTGGATTTGTTCGCGGATTGGCAGTACATGATGACATGTTTTGGATGCGCTGTAAGAAAGGTTCGAGCTCATGGTCAACCACTGATACTCTGAATGCTTGGGCAGTTCCATCTTCTGGAACTCAATTAATTGGTCAAAGCAGTACTCGTGATATCAATCAACTTGGATATGGGCTAACCTATGATGGAGAACGCCTACATACGGTTGATTGCGGTTATTATTCATGGGGAGGCTCAACCTTATTCTATCGTCAATTTGGTTCAGGTATTGCTTATCCATCAACACCTGCTCCTGGAACTTCGACTTGGCTATCAGAGCCAATAACTTCTGAAGAGAATATTCTTGCTGTAAATATGCAGACTCATTGGTCTGCACCCTCAACGGGAGACCGAGTAGATTTTTGGGTCAGCAGTGATAATGGCACACATTGGGAATCTGTCGAATCAAATACCACAATTCACCTTTCAAACCCAGGTAAGATATTGTTGTGGAAGGCGAGGCTAATTGGTTCTAGCGCCGTATCTTGGTGGGTTAGTTTGGAATATGCAACTGCTTACATGACAACTGGGTCTTGGACATCACCTACTACTCCAACTGGAACTGAAATCGGTTTAGTTAGACCAATTTGGACATCGGATGTTCCGTCTGAAACTACATTGAAGGTGTTTGTTTCGAATGATAACGGCAGTAACTGGGATGAAGTGCCATCAGATACAGATTGGTCATTTACATCCAATGGTTCTCATCTCCGATACAGCATCATGCTTGAAACCTCAGATAATACCATCACTCCGAGCATAGACCAATTCATTTTACGATATCAAGAAGCCTTTCCAAACAAAGTTAGACTCGATATTGGTGATGATAATACCTGGGACTGGTGGGGATTATCTTTCTTATCTCAAGGCGTAAGTGTGATAGCTAGTGATTCCTCAGTGGTTGGAGAGGAAGTGGTTAACCAACCTTCTATGGTAAGCGCATTGAATGCTCATATTCCAGCCAATGGAATTGGTAGCGTTGATATTCCAATTGCCATCAGAGCTGAAGAATCAGGCCGAGTGAAGTTAACTAACCTTGATGTTTCATACAGGATGATGTCTAGAGTATTAGATGCTAGCCTTGATGGTAATACTCTTGCACCTGATGGCGATTGGAGAACTCTTGAAGTTAGAATTGCAAGAGGTGATGAAGCTGATAGAATAATGAGTGTAAGCACAACTCTTGAGAATAGCCATGGTTCTTCTCCGGTATTATTTTGGCAATTGGGAGATGCTTGCAGCACTCTAAACGATGGTGATGGAATTTTTGAATTCGATGCAGGTAATTGTTCGTCCTTTGATAATCAATATGGAGTAAAGACAATTCGAATGCCAATAAGGGTTAACTGGAGTTGGGACGATGAAGTTGATATGCAGGCTTTGGTAACTGTTGACGATGACATTGGAAGAGCGGTTACAAATTGGCAGACTGAAAGTTTGAATTTGAGAGTTGAGAATGATATCCAATTAGATGGCCTGAGGGTGCACGATGCTACTGGAAGAGAATTACTTAATTTTGATTGGATGAGAGGTGGTGAAAACATCACCTTTTCTGGAGGAATCCACTTTGAAGGAACCTCCATCAGCCCAGGTGCAGGAGAATTCATCATACAAATAAGTGGTCAAAATCTAACTCCGGACGGCGACCCAGATGGGTCATCTGTTATTTTGTATGAAGAGCCTAATCCATCTCATGGGGAGTATAATCTGACTTTTATTGCGCCTATGGAATCTACCCAAGGCGGAATGTTATTCCAAGTTGCAGTTGTCAATACTAGCATTGGATCTAGTTTTGCCAACCCATATTACAATACAATCCGTGTAGTTCTTGATGGAAATAGCCCATTGCTGATGTCAGCGAGCCCTATGGACGGCTCCCAAATGCACAAAGGTTCTCCAGATCAGGCTATTGAAATCATTATCCAAGATAGTGTAGAGCCTCCAACAAACATCCAGTTGCATTATTGGTTGGGTTGTAAATCGAGGCACGAAACTTGCTCAGACACCAATTTCAACAATTTACCGGATGCATTGGAATACAGAACGCTCACCTTGACATCCCCAGAAGTCAGAACAGGTGGGATCAACATCTTTGAGGGTTCGATAGATGACAGTATGCTAATTCATGGTGAGAAAGTAGTCTTCCACGTAACTGGAATAGATGCACAAGGGAATTCAGTCGCCATGGGCGGGGCTAGTGTTTGTCTAGATTCTACAGGTACTGTTTGCGGCTCACAATTTGGGCAGAATCCCCCTGATTGGGATGCAGCACTAGTAGTCTATACCATTAGAGAAGAATTCGAGCCGGAATTATCTCCTGAAAATTCCACCATAGTAGGCCACGATGACAAGGCACCTTTACACCCTGGAATTCCATATAATTTAGTTCTGCAAATTGGCGACATGAATGGTTGGAGAGATATTGATTCTGTCCAGGTCGCTTTAGCTGGAGATTTTGATGACGAAGAAACCACCATTAGTATCGACATCTTTGAAGGAGAGATGGGCCAAGTAGATATGACTCTTCACTCTGGAGGTGAGGGCCTTGCAGTTAGTAATCTGTATAGCCTAATAGTAGAAGATATAGAGAATTCTTCTCGAGTTTTCATCAACATAAGATTCCAGTTAACTTGGTTATTCCCTGAAGTCTGGGATACTGATGGAGAATCCCATTTTATTCCCAAATTAAAGGTTGAGGACTTACCTTGTGGTCTTGAATTGAATGTTCCATGTAATGAAGTTAGAGTTGGAATGGGTAATGATTTATGGAGTCTTGATAACGACCTGAGGTTTGATCTTGAACAAGGCCACATGAGAGCGGTTGAACTGCGTAATGGAATCGATCATTTTAATGAAGAAGGAGATGCCACTCTCATTGGCTCAGGACAAGCTTTGCGTTTTTCTGGAAAGGTACTATTCAGTGAAGATTCGATTTCTGCTCCAGCAGGCGCTTTCGATATAGTGCTTGGTGACTTAGAGCACCAATGGCGCACATCACCTCGAGAAGGTGGTTATTTCACAATGGATATGTTAGTTCCAGAGGTAAGGAGTGGCCATCTTGACTTGATGGTAACGATGGAAGACATGCCTGGCCTTGCAACTGATGAAACAGCAATGGATGTGCGATTGAGGCTGGAAGTTGATCACCAAAAACCTGTTATTGAAGATATTTCCATTGCTGGAATAAGTAGTTCAAATTACATCCCTCTCAATAGCGCATCACAAGCGAGAGTTGTCCTATCGACAAGCGATGACCATGGTTTTGATTTGAACAATCATCCAACGTTACACTATGTGATTAGAGCCGGTGCAAGTGAGGTAAGCCGAGGAAGTCTACCACTATCACAAGGAAATGATTTGGACGGCGAGGTATTTTGGAGTGCGGACCTTGATTTGACTGATGCAGGAGCAACGCAAATCCTACCGACCTATGCACTCGACACATGGATAACTGGTTCTGATGCAAGTGGTAATCCTTTTGATGCCAATGGAAATACAGAATCTTACCCTGTTGCCTCATTCCTTTTCACAAGAACTGGTCCGCTTCTAGACTTGATGGCAGAAGATACTACCATCTCATGGAGCGACCCAAGTCCCGCCCCTGGTGATGTCGTTAGCCTTGAAGTTCATGGATTCAATAGTGTTCCACAAATTGGGGACTTGAGATTTACTTTGGAAAGAAAAGTAGCAGGTGAGTGGATTGAAGTTTCCATGCGTAATACAACCGTTAAAGGTGTAAGTGAAATGCATATTATTTTGGAATATGCTGTACCATTAGATGCAGAGGAGACCCTTGAATTCAGAGTTAGAGAATTTGATGAATTATTTGAACTAGACCGGCGTAGCACTTCCCCACTGACTATTGAAAAAGATGTTCAACGAGATGGAGATGCATTAGCGAATCAAGTATCTAGCTCGGGATTGAGTGTCATTCTCTATCTTGTTGCCTTAGCATCCACCGTATTTGGAATCTGGATGATGGTTCTTTATCGTGAATCAGTTAGAGTTGATGAAGATGAACAACTTGACCAAACCAGTGATGTGATGGATAACTTAGAAGTGAAAAAAGATCTGCCAAGTCTTGAATCTTCATCCCCCCCTCCTCCCAATATGTCGGCGCCATTACCACTAGGAGAGCCCGTTCCAGTTTTACCTCCAGCACAAAGCCATCAAGGAGTGGCTCCAGTACCAACTGAGGGCTTGCCACCTGGTTGGACTCCGGAACAGTGGGGACATTATGGCTGGACTTGGCTTGAGCAGCAGGGGCGGGCCTGAGTGCAAACTCCAAGTAATGAAGAAAAAATGACAAATTTGCACGAGCGAATCGTGCACATGGTCAGACAATTAAATATCCCAGTTGTAGAAGTTAGTCTCGTTCTGTCAAAATACATCCGAGTATTAATAGACACATTACAGGCAAAGGCAATCGAGTTAAATGAAGAATTACCTCCACGTCTAATGCACTCATGGCCCTTGGAAGAGGAGATACAAACTCAATCCAAAGATTTTGATTTTGATTTAGAAAAAGTCTTGTCGCTTGTAGATGCTGATAGAATGGATATTCTTGATACATTAATTAGAACTACAATTAATGATGAAAAATTGGTGCTTACTGATTCTCTCTTATTGATGAGGCAATGGGAAAAGGATGTACGGCAACGCCTTGCCCTAGTTGAGTCGCCTGGACAATTATTTTCACCGATGGAGCTCTCAGAGGATCATTGAGTGAAATCACCTATGGGCCAAGTTGAAGAAGTCCTTGCTCTTGCTCATTTCATGCGCCTGCGTGTATTGAGCATCAGTATATCGCTGCTTTTGGCTAGTTTCTCCGGCTGCATAGGTGATATGGGTGATGGAGGATTATTCGGTAGCGATGAAGAAGATGAGTTATTCGGTATACCCGGTGGGTTGACTTTAGCCTGTCTACAAAGTTCTAAATTCACCAATATGATGATTGAAATTGATTATACTGAGGGCTATGAGCCTCAATCTCAGACCCTTTCTACTTTAAAATCACGAATTGAAAGCGTTTGTGATAAACCCGGTGGAGTGACCATAAAAACAACCCAAACTGATTTCGGTCATGGCGATATTTGGAGTCCGGATGATGTCAGAGAGATTGGACGTGATACTAGGGAAACCCAGCCCCAAGATGGCTCCACTTTACGCTGGCACCTTCTTTTTCCCAATGGCTCCTATGAGGAAAGTGGCGTTCTTGGAGTAGCAGTAGATGCATCAACTGCAGCAATCTTCTTGGATGATGTTCGAGATGCTGAAGGGCTATTTGGTCGGCCGAGCGCAGAAGCAATAGAAAACGCAGTTACAGTTCATGAGGTAGGGCATCTTTTGGGTTTGGTTAATTTAGTCTATACTTCACCTGCAGATCATGAAGACTCAGACCATCCTGGCCATTCTAACAATGAGAATAGTGTCATGTATTGGGCCATTGAATCTGGAGACTTTAGTAGTTTTTTCGAGAATGACGTACCCGATGACTTTGACTCAGATGATAGAGCAGACTTGGCTGCTATTGCTGCAGGTGATTTAGAAGTTGTTGAACAACTTTGGTCATAATCAAATTCCCAGATGCTTGTTTCTCTTTTTGACAACCTTTGCATTAGCAACTTGCCAAGCATCAATGATTGACCAGCCCCACAATCCTATCCAAAGGATGACTGTGAAAGAGAGAGGAACCTGAATCAAAGTCCAATCAACTGCTTTTTGATGTTCGCGGTTGAAATGCTGTCCGAGGAAAAGCAATGGAACTGCAGCAAGTATAATCGCAATCAAAGGCCTCATTGAGCCCCACACACCTACTCCTGCAGTTAACTCTCGCCAAATTACCTTGCCAATACCTAACTTTCGTGCCTCTTGATGGGGTGCAAGTTGGATGACGATTTCTTCTTCGCTCAACACTAAACACCTCAATATCTATCGTGGAAACTAACGATTCCGGATTCTTTACCTGCAAGTCGTTTCCACATGATTGCCAAAATCAACAATCCTGTTGCAAGTACTCCAACCACATATTCGAAAGGTACGCCAGTTCGGTTTTCAAGGCCGTGGTTAATTGAACTAAACCTCCAAGCCACAATTGCTGCCAATATTGCGGCCAAGAATAGAGTGTATACACGGCGGTTAACAGCAGATTTTGACATGTCAGCCATATCTTTTGGAGTCATTTCCATTCCCAGCACGGCTCTCAACCACAGTGGAAGTAAGCGTTTGAAGTCATTAATTGATTGAGAGCAAAGCCATAGCCCGAGACCTGGGCCAAATAGTAACCAATCTATTTTTGTCCAATTCCAATCCATTGGATTAAATTTCCCACCCCAAATAGATGAGATAGCGAAGAAAATTGAAACACCTGCAATGGAATAAAGCATCACATCAGCGATTATCATCCCCAAGTCAGCACTCTCTTCTCCGCTGTCATCGCGGAAGTGGCTACTTGAATCCGCCATCGCCATTTGCTCAAGTTGCCAGTCGTCCATCGGCTTGCCTCCTACCTTGTTACATAATGCTCTTGTGGCTAATTGCCCGCCAACAGTCGTAGATGGTGGATGATATGCGCCGGCGGAAGGTATTGCTAACAGGATTTCCTGCTTTTGGGGGGATGTCCAATAATATTAGTGAGGATGTTATCAAAGAATTATCAGGAGTAGGTCGCTCCAAGGTATCATTGAGGGAAAGGCCCAGAGTTGATGATGGTGGAAATGTACTATCAACAGCAATGCCAATCGTTGAAATTGAGTGGCAGACCGAGTTATTGACTTGTGATGAAGCAGGTTCATCGCAGATTGCTAATTCACTGAAAGACAATGATGCTGATGCAATACTACACCTTGGCTTATGTACTTCATGCAACACTCCTAGAATCGAAACTCAGGCAAGAAATATCTTGGAGATGCGAATCGCCGACAATGCTGGAAGAAAAATCAGTGCAAGTGAAATAATAATCAATGGCCAACAGTTTATCCATAGTTCATCACCATTGAACCGTTTTCCAAATGACTTATTTTCAACGAAACTTGAACAATCAGATGATGCAGGTTCATTTGTTTGTAATGAAACCTACTATCGCACTTTATCTGCGATTAATTTCAATGATAAAAAGGATCATTTTGGTAGAAAACTACCATGCTTATTCCTGCATCTTCCAGATTATGACAAGGTGGAACTTAGTGAGGTAGTACGATTGGTTGAAGAAATTGGCGCATGGCTTTGTGAAAAACCGCGGATTGTGGTAGCATGTTCGGTACTTGAAGGAATAGATGGCAGATATATTAGTTGTAGGCGCTCACCCGAAGAATCTTTTTCTGGAATGTGGGAATTTGCTGGCGGAAAGGTGGAGAAGGGAGAATCCATTCATGATGCTTTGATTCGTGAAATAGATGAGGAATTAGGTGTCGAGATTGAAGTAATAGGTGCATTAGCAAAACATGTACATGAAATGGCCCATCTTGAGATTGAATTACATGCATGGCATTGTAAAATAATTTCAGGCCAACCACGACTTGTTGTTCATGACAAATTACGCTGGCTGAAAGTAGAAGATTTCCTAAATGAGGAATGGATAGATGCAGATTTGCCGATGATATCAAAAATTCAGAAACTACTCCTTAGTTGAACCATTCTCTAAGCCGCCCATCTTTGCTCATTGTATTTTCATCGCCAATTTGTCTTGGCACATCTTCCCTCCCGCGGTGCCAAGTTGCTTCTTGCAGCCAAGCTTTGAGATATTCGCATTGAAGTGAAATAATGAACGTCCCACCTAATGGATTTTCTCCAAGCAAACAAAAGGAGATTTTCTCATTGATTGCTGCTTGCCTTGATAACTCAAAGGTAGTTTTCTTGCCTTGCAATTTTTGGCTCATAGCATCCAAGGCAGTATCGAGGACTCTATCTTGGTGAATTTTATGGAGAAAATGTTCTAAGTTCAAATCAGAAAAGGACCACGTAATTTCATCTCTCTTGTTTGGAAAGCGGCTGTTTTGAAAATCCAATCCATCTGGTGAAATATCAGGAAAAATATTTTGAAGGGCTGAAAATACTGTTTCAGGAACATCAGCAGCGCTGAGTTTGGTTGTGCACGATACCCTCACCTCTTGGCTGTCCATGACACCTGCCATGCAGGGGGATTCATCAACCATGCGCCCAACAGCCCTTCCATGAGTGTCGAGGTGGCCCCAATGGTAGCCTCTGTCATTCCAACCTTCAATGAGGAAAAATGGATCGGTCGGTGCCTCGATTCATTACTTGCCCAAACCCACCCTTCATCACGACATATCATTCACGTCGTTGATGGAGGAAGTACAGATAATACTCTAAATATTGTTAGGTCGAAGATGAAGGAAGGTGCAAAAATCGTTCTAATCAACAACCCCGAAAAAAGAGTTCCTCAGGCTAGAAATTTGAGTCTAGCAGCATTGGAGGAGGAGGTAGAGTTTGTCTTCGAAGTTAATGGTCATGGGTGGGTGCCAGTTGACCACTTGGAAAAGAGGATTTCTGATCTTCGAGATATTGAATCTGAACTGGCAAAGAAGGTAGGTGGAGTAGGCTGTCTGGTAGTACCTGCGGAGGATGAAGGAAGGACCATGATGGGAGATTGGATTGAATCTACATTATCCTGCCCTCTAGGGAGCGGAGGGGGGCAATTTGCTCGCTTTAAAGGGCGACATCCACATAATGTGCCAGCATTTGTTTTACACAGAAAGGAGGCTTTACTTGAGGCCGGTGGCTGGGATGAAGGACTTCCAACCAATCAAGATTCAGACTTGAGTATGCGCCTCATCAAAGCAGGTTGGCCGCTTTGGCGCTCTGATGCTAGTAGTTTTGAAATGGTCAAACGAAGAAGTTTGTTGGGCTTTATGAAAATGTGCCGCCGCTACGGGTTTTGGAGGACTAAAACATTGAAAAAGCACAAAAATAGGGTAAATCCAAAGGAGTTTCTACCTATTATGGGACTATTACTCACTGTGGCATTATTTGCTACTCAAAGCGATTATCGCTATTATCCCCTCCTCATTTATGCAGTTGCAGTTAGCCTAGTTGGTTTGTATGAAGCTATGAAGTTTAGAAAGCCGACTTTATTGATTGGTGTTCCATTATTACTACTAATTCTACATACTCAATTCAGTATTGGAATGGTAGAAGGAGTCTTTCGAAAGCAACAGGAACTTGTGGATAGATGATGTACAGTTGATGACAACCTTCAACAGTGAATTGAATTGGGGAGGAATCCATGGCAGATGAAAAGAATCCGATGACTGGGTGGATTATTTTTCTTCTTCCAGTATTTTTCCTCTTTCTACTTTCAAGTTTAATCGAACCGGTGCGTTTGGCATTTAGAGATCATATGTGGGCTCCTTGGGTTTCCTATTCTGGTGCTTTAGTAATTGGTTGGATTGCAAGGTCCCGATTGTCGGTCAAGAAAGACCATGAATGGCAGAGGAGCAAAGCAATCAAACAGTTAAACAAACATTATGGTAAGGAAGAAAAAGGCTTGTGGCAAAAGGATACTGAAATCTCCACTGACCTTAGTGTTGAAGCTCAGGCAGTCATTCAGGGAAGAATTGGAAAATTAATGAACACAAAGGAAACTGAGGAGATATCTCGCGATAAAGTTGATGGCTCAGTGGAAATAAATCTTCTAATTGATGAGGATCATGTTTCCAAAGCAACACGCAGGGTTTCAGGAGACGAAAACTTTGATGATGAGCAAATTCAATCTACAATTGGCACAGTTCGCCGGCGTAGTACCATGGATCGTTTCTTTGATTGGATAGCCAAGCGTTTCCGCAATCAGGACTCTCAATCGATTCGTGAACAAACCAAGCATGCGACCCTTTCAGCAAGAGCAGACCAATCCCCTGTACAGAATGTCAACCTTTCTGAAGTGCATCAAAAGAATGTTGTAGCAAGGTTGGAATCTGAAACAGAAACAATTCCTGATGCTCCAATTAAATCTAAAGTCCCAGAAGTAAAACAAGCGGAGGAGACTATTGCCACACCTAGACAACCACGGGAATTATCAATTGAAGAAATGGCTGGTATGGGTCAAGGTAATGCCCAACAGATACAATCAACATTTTCTGGTAATAAATGCCCTGCTTGTGGCCAGGGTTATGCAGCAAGTAGTCGTTTTTGCGAAAATTGTGGCAGCGATCTTTGAGCCTTGACAGGCGCTCGATTCTTATGATGCGGGTGGACCGGCCACTTTAGAGGCGAGCGGAATGGCAAAGCGGGACTACTACGAAGTTCTCGGAGTTGAACGAGATGTTGATGCTAAAGCATTGAAGAATTCTTTTCGTTCACTAGCTCGAAAATATCACCCTGACAAGAATGACTCTCCCGATGCGGATGAGAGATTCAAGGAAATTCAGGAAGCATTTGCAGTGCTCTCAAATTCTGAGAAACGCCAAATCTATGACCGATATGGGCACGAACCGCCTGGTGGCTCCCCATTTGGTTCGGGTGGATTCTCTGGTTTCAACATGAATTTTGACGATATATTCTCAGGGAATCTTGGCGATCTCTTCGGTTCATTCTTCGGTGGCTCTTCTCGACGTCGCCACTCTGCTTCTCGGGGTAATGACATTTTACTACGACACATTGTTCCATTCCAATCTATTTTTGATGGTTCTGAAGAAGAGGTCGAAATAGAACTACCAACTGCTTGCGAAGATTGTGAAGGTAGTGGAGCGATGGATCCCGATGCATTGTCAAGTTGTCAAGCCTGTGGTGGACGAGGGCAAGTAACTGTAAGAGAACAAATGGGGCCATTCATCAATCAAAGCACTAGGACTTGTACTAGTTGTTCTGGAAGAGGGCAATTAATCGACGAAGAATGCGAGTTTTGCGATGGCCATGGTAAGATTCAGAAAGAGCAGAAGTTAAGGTTCAATGTTCCTAAAGGAGCCTCTGATGGCACACGGTTGCGGATGAGAGGCAGTGGCGAGCCAGCCCCTATGGGGAGAGGAGAGGCAGGAGACCTATACATCGAATTACGTATTGAGGACCATCCTTGGTTTGAGAGAGATGGAGCTGACCTCTTGATGTCCTTACCACTAGGATACCCAGACTTTGCATTGGGTCGCACTGTTAGTATTCCCCACTTCGATGGCAAGGATTTGGAAATCAAAGTTCCAGCAGGTGCACGTTCAGGTCAAACCTTGGAGATTGCGGCTCGTGGCTTAGCAGATGCTAGGAGTAGAGGTCGAGGCAATATCATCGTATTATTGAAAATGTATGTGCCAAAGAAATTATCTAGAGCCGTGAAAAAAGGCCTTGAAGGGTTGAGAAACGACTTGTCTCTTGATGATGCTAAGACTCTTGATGAAGTGCGAAATGATGCTGATGATAGAAGAAGCAATCACTGACTATTCTTCCTCAAGTCTGAGTGAACCTGTATGTTTTGCTGCCACCGGCTTATTCTCAACCAGTCCACTCATCGAGACTTCAAGTCCAGTGCCATTACCTTCTAATTCCACTTTCAAAAAAGTACGACTACCTTCTGATAGGGTATCGAGGAAGACCTCATCTCCTCTCGATAAGAAGCGCGGTTCAGATGATATAACTCTCCAATGTTCTCCAGCACTGACCTCAAACCTAACTGCTGCGACTTGCCATGAACCCTTCAGTATGTGAACTCCAAACAAAACTGGAACCCCTCCTTTGTTAGAGAATTCTGGCGCCAACTTCCATACCGCCAAATCAACTGCCTCTGTACGGTGTCGGATATTTGCTTCTCCCCAAGTCTCCACACCTTCTTCCCAATCGAGAGCAGCTATGGTTCGCAGCGATAATTTTAGATCAGAAATCGCCTGTTTGACTTGACCTTCTGCTATCATTTTACGCAGTGTCTTCAGACGTTCTTTATCGCCTGCTAATTGGGCTGCACGGCGGTTATAGATTCTATTAGTCCAGATGACCCAGATAATTGGAGTTAGCATCAGGAAACCGAGGAAATAGAGTAATGCAGTACTGGCCTGCGAAACGAATCCTTCCGCCTCGAACCAAGGCTCGATACCTTCTTCACTTTGAATACTGGATATTTCGATGGTCCAAGGGATTGGGTTGATGTTGACATCTCCCCAAGTCCAATTTCCTTCTCCGTTCATCAATTCAACACTTCGAATCCTCAGAAGGTGAGTGCCTTCGCCGACTTCAAGGGTTGTCATTCCCTCAATTCCGTCATCTATGATAGTACTGGCCTGTGAAACGATTGTCCGACTTGACCAATTCATTTCGATTAATTCTGCAACAATTCTAGTATTATCAGCGGTCAACTGTAATTTGATTCTGTACCTACTTTCTTCCCAACCCTCCAAGTTTAGAAGGTATGTATCTGCTCCATCATAGGTCGGAAGAGAAAGCCAACCTGTGTGGCTAACTCCTTCCTTCAATTGAATGAAATCCCAACCCTCCATTGCACTATCTATGTTCATTGGAATAGCACCATTTGCATCGGTGTTATTATCGAGATCTCCAAAGGTAGTTCTCATCACATCAAATGACCAAATCCCTGTTTGTTCACTTAATGAGGATATTGATACCTTCAACAAAGCTGTTGCCTCTGGGGTCCAAATACTTGAATCAGAATTATGTGCCAAATCCGATTGTAAACCTTGGAAGGTCAAAAATGGAACCCAAATCCCATCTACCATAGCACTGATGTTAATATCTAAGGCTGCAGTTGAAGATGAGGTGAATTTCCATAGGTGAGGGCCACTGGCATTTATCATGATGATATCTTCATCGCCTGTTGAGAGTAATCCATAGAAAGTAGCACTTTCTTCATGTAATTCCTGAACGTCATTAACTTCACCTGTTGCTGGCCAATTATCGGCGCTTCCACGGGCAGCAAGCCTTGCCGAAAAACTGC
Source organism: Deltaproteobacteria bacterium (assembly GCA_028344335.1). Lineage (GTDB taxonomy): Archaea > Thermoplasmatota > Poseidoniia > Poseidoniales > Poseidoniaceae > UBA226. Next base: position 30,357 of record JAOMAZ010000002.1, read on the forward strand.
TGCTAGCCGTTGTTGTTGATGCCTCTAACCAAGTGTGATTATTGGTTGTAGTTTTCCAAATTCTTTGTGGTGCTGTTGAAGAAGATGAATTTGACTGGCTGCTCAGGCTCGCAAGAATCTGATTGCCCTCATCACCAGATAATAATCGTAATTCAACATCTGCAGATGAATGAAGTAGGCTTAGTTCGAGGATGTCAGAAACATTTGCATCAACTAACCAATACATGCTGTCCAGTCCGTTGAAAGTAGCGTTTATCCAAGTGGCGCTTGGATCATGAATTCCACCTCCAGTCGTTTTTGCAGCAAAGGTTTCTGTCAAATTTGAGGTAGATAAAAATGAGTTTGCTTGAACTGCAGAATTCCTTGTTGAAGATGAATCACCATTTCCCAGTGAGTTTAATTCAGGCAGGCTTGCTTGAATATCAATATTCAATGAATCACTACCATTATTGCTTAGGTTTAACCAAGCAACCCCTTCTACAAGTTGACCTATGACTACAGCATTATTGGTGATTGTAGCAGTATTTTCTGATACGCTATCGGAAACAGTTAGCAATAGGTCTCTACAGTCTCCCCCGCAATCAGCATCAACCCAGAATCCACCTGTTCGCGATGAAAAACTAATCGAAATAGATTCACCACTTGGAAGTGAAATATCACGGAGCAAGGATTCTTCGTCGGCAACTTGAACACCTCCATGACTAGCATCCCCGCTAATAATCAGGAAGGGAGACACAGCCAATATTGCACCAAATAAGATGGCGGCTATGCGATGCTGCATGAGTGGGCGTTGGGGCTTGGCCTTTCAAATGATTCAAACCTATGACCCAGCACGAGTCGAATGTGGACGGGGATACGATAGGCCTAACGGTACAGGCTTCACAGCGTTTAGGGCGCATTTACGGATTGGGAGACCGCGCTTCGCCAGCCGCATTGACACCTTGTTTATTAGTCGAGGAATCCGATGCAGATTCCACTCCCACAAACCTCGCTCCATTTACCTATCAACAAGACAATAGTAAGATTCCAGGAACTTTGTCTATAATGGGTAGGCTACCCATGTCTATACCTTTTGATGCTAATGGCCCTGACTGGAAAGTAGGTGTTGGGCATGTATTGCCACCTAGCATGGTTGCTGCGGATACTGGAGACCGCGGTGGAAGTGGTACATTGCTACCTATCTCATGGCAACGAATGAACCATGATGAGGAGTTATTGAATTTGGAAAAAGAACCGCAGGTTGTTGTTTTACTTGATGCTCTCCAATTAGCTAATCAACGAGGTGCCCTCGCCAAGGCATTATTCACAATCCGTCAACAATTCTCTTCAGCCCTCATTTGGTGCCCAGGAATTTCAGGCCCTGATAACTTGGCTTTGTTGACTTGGATGGGTGTTGACTTGCATGATTTAGTACGTACTTCTCAATGTGAAGCACATCATGCCTTGCTTACGAATAGCGGTCCCCGCATGCCTGAAGAAAGCCTTGATGAAGTAGTCGACCGGAAAACGCACTTGGCAATTTGGAAAGCCGAACTAGCGACAGTTCGTAGGGCAATTCGTGATGGTACCCTCAGAGAATTAGTCGAACAGAGAGTGCTTTCAAGTCCAAGAATGGTTGAGCATCTTCGCCACCATGATGCTCTTTTGACAATCCCTAATCAGGAAACAGTCTTGCAATCCGTTGTAGCAACCGGAAGAAGATTTAGAGCGCACTCCCAAGCCTCCTTTAATGACCCAGAAATAATTGATTGGGTAAGATTCATTTCAGATGATTATTGTGCCCCTGAAGAACAAGATAAGGTGCTTATATTGCTCCCTTGTAGCGATCGAAAACCATATCGTGAATCGCGTTCTCACATTCGTTTTGGTCATGCGATTGGTTATACAACTGCCCATGAAGTTATGGTAACCAGCCCACTTGGTTTAGTTCCAAGAGATTTAGAGAGGATTTGGCCAGCAGCTCATTATGATGTCCCAGTTACAGGAGATTGGAGTACTGAAGAACTAGAACGGATTCAAAGCATGTTGAATCGATTAATCGAAAATCAAGGTTATTCTCATGTAATCAATCATAGTGGCATGAAATTGGAGATTCCAAGCGGTGTTTCAGTTGTCGATAGCCGCCTTGATGACGGTGCAACTTCACAAGCGGCGTTTGAACGTCTGCAAACTGCGGTTCAGGAAGCAATAGAGAAATTCGAGTTAAGAGGGCGCTCAAAATATATTCAATTACTGGAAGAATTCCGTTCCATCGCTCGTCGCCAAATGCGTAATGATAGTTGGCTCGATGGTTTGAGAGTAGCCGGAAAACCACCACGCTGGAAAGTCTATGATGGAGAAAAACAAATTGCTCAATGGCTCCCTGAAAGAGGGGCTTTATCGATGACAAAAGCGGCCCTACCACGTTTATTAGAAGGAAATTGTTTGCCTAAAATACATTTACTTGAGGGTATAAAATGGAGAGGAGATGTGTTTTCTTCAATACTCGAAAGCCATGACTCTGATATTCGAGAGGGTGGGGAATTATTGGTATTACAAGGTGGAAAACTGTTAGGCTCGGCGCGTGCTAGCGTTTCTGCTTGGGGTTGGCCTAATACTCCTGGAAAGTTGGCAAAGGGCCATCAGCGCCTCTGAGGTGTTGCTGTGCTTAGCGATGTGATTATGAAGGAGAAGCAGGTCGGCGGCTCGCCCGAGGTGTGATGACATGGCACGAATGTACGCTCATAAGAGAGGAAAGAGCGGTTCCACCAAGGTCCATGGACAGGATCTTCCAGAGTGGGCCAATACCGATAAGAAAGAAATCGAGAGTCTTATTTCTTCTCTCCACACCGATGGACACACTGCTGCCATCATCGGTACAATTCTACGTGACCAGCATGCTGTCCCAGACGTGCGCAAGGTAATTGGTCAGAGAATAACTTCCTTCTTAGCTTCACAAGACAAGGTTGCTACCTACCCCGAGGACATGATGAATCTGATGCGCAAAGCAGTTAGTATCATCGATCACATTTCTTCAAACCGCAAAGATATTCACAATACACGAGCACTTGAATTAACTGAATCAAAGATTCGTCGCCTTGCTAAGTATTACCAAGCCAAGGGCCGCCTTGATATTGATTGGAAATACAAGCGCGACCAAATCCGTTTGATGGTTGAGTGAACCCGCATCATTCCTCAAGTTGAAGTGTATTGGCCGTTTGCATTGTCTTTGTCGCAATGTTCCCTTTGCATAGTTTAGAGGAGTTCAACTCCATAACTGCAACATTAGAAGAGGCGGTAGAGTTTTTAAAAAATCAATCAAGTATTAGTATTATTTTTCCGGCAAAACTTTCTTCTGCAATAGCCGCTTCTTTAATTGAAGCTGCATTTTTAGATGCGGGTATGGCTTATCATCGTAAAATCAGTACCTCTGATTTGATTGAGGATTCAGCACCCTGCATCATCATTGACCCAGATGAACAGTATGAATTGAGAATCGAAAGAGGATGTCTAATTATGGGAATCAATAGTATGGAATTTGATATTGGCCATTCTGGAAAGCGCAATTTAGGGGTAATCGAGCAAGTTGGAATGGCTGGATTACTCGCTGGAATACTGGCACCAGAGGGTGAAAGGACCAAGAGATTGAGGCCATGGATATTAGCGGGGTCATGGCTTAGAGATTCTCTTGATACTGCATATGATCCCCAATATATGAGATTCAAGGACCTTCTAAGTGAATCCGGTGAAATCCAATGCCTGCCATTACCAGAACTCGCCGACTGCGACTTGAGTCAATTACCAGGTCTATCAACCAGTCTTTTGTCAAGGATGCGAAGACGATGGCCTTCGATGAGTCTTGAGCAGCGCTCTGCGGCGATGAGTGATTTACTATTACCAGTACTGGAGAACCCAGATTGTGCGACGGCACGAATTGAAGAATTAGGCTGGAGGCGTGTAGTTGGGGTAGGTTGGGATTTGGATCTTGCAACAATGTTGAAGAAATCTAGGGATTCATGGTTGCCTGATTCACTTTCTGTTTCAAAAGCGATGGATTCTCTAATTAGTACCGGTTTACTTTAAGCAACGATTTTCAGGACTCTACCACAACCACCACAAGGAAGCCTAAGGGGTCTGATATCAGAAACCACGGGATTGACAGTAGTACATTTAGGACAAGAGATAGTTGGTACCTCGGGCATTGAAGAAGTATCGGGCATTCCATCATATCCCAAGCGCTTTGGTGTGATGATTGTTGTTACCATCCATATTCCACCGATTCCACCCATCAATGCTCCAATACTCTCCATTGGGAATGCGTACCAATAAGCAGCAGCGACCAAAGGAATCAGAATAGTTTCAAGAATCAGTGGCTTCTTGTCTTTACCACGTGCTAATAATAAACAGGTTGAAAATAATACGGCTACCAATGAAAGACAAATTAAAGCTAATGGAAGGGGGGTATAAAGAGGATTAGTGCTTGTTTTTACCCTTAAGTCTAATCTATTCCAAGATAAGATGTTATCTGCATGAACTGTGTATACTTCTTCGGTGATGTGCCTTTCATGGCTAGTTTCTAAGTCTTCACTGGTCTTTTCATGAATATCTGTGAAAGATGATTGACTATCGCTGTGGAGACTAATATCGAGTGATACTTGATTCCAGTAACTTTCGGATTGAGGGAGAATGAACTGTTGCAATAGGTCAAAATAATCACCTTCTTTAATTGATTGTGTGGTGCTAATTATCAGGGTTACTTGATTTCGATTAACATTATTATCATCGTTCAAATCTATGCGCACCTGTATCGTGTGAAAGTCTCTAAAAGAACCACCTAGGAGTGGTTCTGCCTCAAGTTGAAGGGCGTTTTCTAAGAAATTAAGAGTTAATTCTTGAGATTGCAGGCGGGAGGCGAATTTTTCAAGTTCAGAATTATCTATTATTCCATCTTCATATTGCGATTGGCTAAATCCACCATCAAAACGTTTCCATACCGAGTCCATTTTCAACCATTCTGAGTTCTGGTTGGTAATTCCCCATCTCATCCAATATGCCATGTCATCTTTGATGACTAATCGAGTCGTTCGGGATATTACGATACCATCTCCTTCATCGAGGTCTGCATCGATGATGACAGATAGCCCATTACTGTTATTGGTTCGAATTGGCTCTTCAGAGCCATAATAAGTTCCAGAACCATCACCATCTTCTAACTGAACATCAAATTGACCAGAGGCTAGCCAACTGCTACCGCCGCTTTGCATCACATAGTTGATTTCAATCTGCACACTATCGCCACTAAATGATTCACTTGCAGTCCAGGACCAAGTTGCTTTGACATCTTGGCCAGAGGGTGTCTTGACAGGTTCTCCACTCAAGAATTCTCCATTTACTGAACAACTAATGCTGCCTTCTTCTATTAATTTTTGACTAAATCCAGAGCGAAGAATTGCTGGAATATGTAATGTTCTCCCATCAACAATCGGTTCTGAAATATCAATATCCATTAGTGGTAGATTTGCTTCAAGTTTGCTTTCGTGGTCTTCATCACCCCACAAGAAGTCAATTTTAGCATCAGAACCTGGAACTACAAAGACTAGAGAACTCATTACCAATTCAACTGATACTGTATCAGAACTAACAAGTGTGCCAGTATCTACTTGAATGGAAGTAGTCAAGGTTCCACTCCCTCCTGGAACATATGTTTCCCCAGCAGGAGTTTGGCCAGTGAATTGGTTTGGACCGATATTAACCTTCACCGTTGCATTTAGTTGCACGCCTGCGGCATTTTCAACTTCGTAAGTTATTGTGAAGGTCCATTCCTCTGAAATAATATCTCCATGATACCCTGGCTGGAATGACCATGTCCCGATGCTTTCCTCATTTGGAATTGATGATGCTAGAGATTTACTTTGTAATTCGTTTCGGTCACCATCAAATGGTGATAGACTGCTGGTGCCAGTCAAAAACAGGTCCACAGCCTGACTTTCACAGCACTCACCACTTGCTTTAACAGTAGGTAAATATGAATTTGGCGCAGCAATTAATGAGATGAATAGCAGGCTCAGGACGAGAAGTGGTTGTAATTTCATCTCCTCACCGAACACCTTGCCGTACCAAGCACCTTTGAAACCAGCGTCTGAAGGTACAGTCAATACGCCTAATTAGCTATCAAAGTGCTCTTTCGAGAACACTTCCAATTTCCTTCTCAAAGAGAGTGACTAATGCTTCAGACACTTCGTCATGCAAATCGTCAGGTAATATGGAAAGGCCGAGTCTTGCAGCGGCACGGGTTGCTTTCAACTCTGCATAAACTGAACGGGCCTTTGAGGTGAAGTAATAGGTTAGTGATTCTTTCAACTCAGCTTTCAATTCTGGGTCTTCATCTATTCTATTTTTGATGTGACTCTTCAATTCGTCTTTCACCAATTCTCTAACTGCTTCAATAACCAAATCTTCGGTTTGCATTAAGTCTTTCAGTTGTTCTTTCATCGAACCTCCTAAGATTCTCTCAATTGCCATATTAACGGGGAATCGCACCTAATGTTTCAATCCTTGCACTGTCTTTGCCCCCTAATTTCTCCCAAAAACAGGGGTAAAATGTTTAATTGAACCGAGGAATCATTGAATAACACTAGCCGGTCTGGCTGGTTTAGGTGAAATGAATGTCCGAAGTACGCATCCGAGATTTAGTCCTAACAGATGAGCACGATACAGTTGAATTAGGCGACTCCTTGGTCGACGCTGCAAAGAAATTACTTGGCTTACCAAGAGGTATCCTTGTTGCCCTTGATGGTGGAAAGGTAAAGGGAGTTTTGACCAGTATTCAAATCTTATCTGCAGTTGCAGATGGTATAGATATGAATGCAGAAAACTGTGGTGGGCACATGGACACAGATGTCATGGAAGTTGGTCAAGATGATTTAGTTTCAGAGATTGTCGCTACAATGAACGAGCGCCGCCCTCATGCAGTAGTCGCAACAGATGAAGACGGCCAATTTACTGGCTATTTCTCACCTAACGACTATCGACAAGCAATGTCTTTGGCTGCTAACAATCCAGCAATTCAGGCGCTTGAAGAATGATTTCAATTATGGCTTAAAACCAAGCCAGTTTCTTCAATAACTGCATAGCCGATTCTTTCGAGTTGTACTTGTGTTCCGATGGGGTGTGAGTGGTTCTCAAGAATACCCTTTTGGCAGTTGATTCCATCATCTTCATTGTAATACAGATTCGTCTCTTTACCATTAGCAACCCAATGAATTATTCTCAGCCCGCCTGCTGAATCAATTGAAGTTATGATTGCTTTTCCGTCGGTTATTTCAATATCAGCTAGATCTTTCAGTCTAAATTTATTTGACTTTGAAAGTGCTTCATCAATATCTGCTTTTTCAACCATGATAATTTTTGTAGAAAGATCAATTATTCTTGGCTTGAAATTGGAATGCTCTGGGTGAGAGGGAACCGTGATTGATGCCGGTAACTCTCCTCCAACTAGTTCCAATGATTTTGGTTCGCGCACAAAACTGATTCTCGGAGTTTTGATGTCAATAATTTTTGTGTCATGAGAAAATAGGCTTGAGAGTGGCACACTGATATCTTTCTGAGTAAGCCCCAACTCAATCCAGAATGCTTTCAATGCTTCAGCATTCATCCCTTTTCTGCGCATAGATGCAATGGTTGGCAAGCGAATATCATCCCAATTACTATATTTTCCTGACTCTATATCCCTGCGTATTTGAGAGGTTGAAAAGCCCCCATATTCGTGAATTTTCACTCTTCCCCAGTAAATCGTAGTTGGATACTCCCAACCAAATTTATCATAGAGTAATAATTGCTTTCGAGTAGAGTCCATCAAATCTTTACCTCTAATGATGTGAGTAACATTTTGCAAATGGTCTTCTACTGCACTCTGGAAATCTAATAATGGCCAAACTCTCCATCGGCTACCAATGTTAGGCCTTGGATGGGGATTGGTTTTGGTATCTTGAATTCTAAAGGCTGGCCAATCACGAAGGGCGGGATTTGGTAGGGTCATGTCTGTTTTCACTCTCATCACCGCATCTCCAGGTTTTAGTCTCCCATCTTTCATCTGCATCCATAAGTCGAGGTTTTCTTCAATATCTTGGTGGCGATGTGAACATTCTTGCTTGTTTTTTCGAATTTCCTTGAATTCATCTCCACTGCATAAGCAGATGTATGCACCATCCATCTCCAATAATTGAACTGCATGTTTGTGATAATATTCCATTCTCTCACTGGCTATGATAATTTTTGGTTTCAAGCCAGTTAACCATTCAACTTCTTCTTCAATTTTCTCATAGGCAGAGAGGAGAGGTGCTTTCTGAATTGTGTCAGTATCATCGAAGCGCAGTATCAATGTTCCATTGTGTGCTTTTGCATATTCTGAATTAATGATAAGCCCTCTACTATGTCCAAATGACAACAAGCCGTTCGGATTTGGTGCGAATCTAAGAACAACTGTCCCTTCGCCAACATCGGGAAGGTCGGGTAGTCCAACCCTTCGCTCTTTCACTTTCTTTTCAAGTAAATGCGGAGCAATTGATTCTAATTCACCTCTGATGAAATCACTTCCTTTTTCTTCGAATAAAGAATTTGCATCTGCTACTAATTTAGCAACCATTGGAGAGACATCCTTTCCAAATTGCCTTAAATCAGCTCTTTCAGCCATTAGTCTACCAATTACACTGCCTGCTTTGCCAGCCCCTTCATACTCCATGGCATTGGCAAGGCAATAGGCACGAATTAGGATAGAGGTTTCCTCATCGGCTTGCCAAGACATCTTTCTCGTTGTGCGGCACGGCATACACGTCTTCAATCAGGCGGCTGAATTATCTCTTCAGAATAGAGTTTTTTGAGGAGGCTGCAATTCTCCGTCTTCGATGATTGGCCTTGTTGGTGGCATGCCTTGGTTATTTTCTTTCCAAATATCTGTAACTGTCTGCCATCTCCACCTTAAATCTGGGTCGCAGATTCCTTTATCGATTAGTTTTCGCACTGCCAATTTTGTTTTTTCATCAGATGGATAGCCAGAACCGAGGTCAAAACCCTTTAATTTCGATAATTTTTGAATTTCATAATCTCTTGTTGTTTTGGCAAGAATACTTGCTGCCCCAACTGCAGGATGGATATCATCAGCTCCATGCCTACTATCTACATTCCAATTACTCCATGGCCACTTTTTTATCCTCTTACATACGTTCTTAGCAAAGCGCACTGGGTCGGTATCACAAGCATCCAATTCAAGAATACCACTTCCTTTTAGGGTTGGGAGATTATTGATTACGTACGAAAATAGAATGCACTCGTGTTCATTCAAGTTCCCTCTTTGCATGGCATTATCGATTGCTGCTGGACTTGAAGAATGAATAAAGAAATGCCAATCTCTTGACTCGGATTCTTTTCTTAACCATTTTTCCAATTTTTCTCTCTTCTCTGGAGATAGTTTTTTTGAGTCTTTCACACCTTCTTTGACAAGCAAATGTAGGTCTTCATCGGGACAACAAAAACTTGCTACTACCAAAGGGCCAATCACCGGCCCCCTGCCTGCCTCATCTACACCGATGTGCCACATATTACCGCCTAAATATCAAGGTCATCTAAATCTTCATCCTTTGGTAAGGGGGATTTTTTGCTTTCCATCAAACCTTTTGGATCATGGCGAGTTGTTCTTTCATTTTCGCTATCTACGCCAGGTAGGTCGAGGTTTGATGAATGTGTGGTAGAACTACCCTTTAGCATTAAACCGGCAGCCATTTCATCCATTTTGAGAATGACTTCCTTGGCATCGTGATGATCCAAAACGGTAGCAGCTGCCTCAACTAATTTTTCATCAACTGGAGTTGATGTTTGTTTTCTCGGGCCACTACTAAGGCTGAATGCCGCGCTGAATGAACCTGCATCCATACTCGGACTTTCAACCAATTCCACTTGCTTTTCTCCACTCTCTGCAAATTTAGACTCAATCTCGCTAAACTCTTCAGGTGGTTTAGGTTTTCTTGCCTCTTCTAATTCTTTGATAATACGTTGTTCCTCCTCAATTTTCCTTCTCCTCTGTAGGGCGATGTGAATTGCAAAAATAGAGAATATTATAGCAAAGAAAGTGTACGAATGGCGACTCCAAGTTTCATCAATGAAGCCAAACATTGGTGTAAAGTCGAACCATGTCTCTTCTTCAACTGGCTGATTAGGTTGCCAAGGTGTACCAAGCCAATCCTCATTGCTTGATGTATTAACTTCAGCGCCATCAGGGTCGGAAAAACTCCACATGCTAACGTTCATCCATAAGGTCCCATTTAGAAGTTCATCAACAGGTAATTTGGCCCAAGAACGGAAGGTTATATTCTGCCCGTGATTTATGTCGATAATTTGGAAATCTCGCAATTGGTCTGCCTCTAATTCAAACTCAGCACCATCTGGTGGGCTCAAACCATGTTCAGTGTAATGACTGACTGTTAAGACCACTATTAACCCGTCTTTACCATTGCCGAGATTCTTTACCGTGCAAGACATTGTCATCAAACCATCAGCATCAACCTCTTGAATTACTTCTTCGAAAACCCAATTAGAATCTAAAGCAATACTGATATTAATTTTCAATGTATCAACTATATCTCCCTCTGCAGGACGTAATTTCCAAATAACTTCGGCTTGAGTAAAGGCTTCGATTCCTTCATTTATAGTAATTTCAATCCCTGGAATCTCAACCGACTCTCCTCTTGCGAGTGAAATTTGGCTGGAGGGTTGATTAACAACTACCCATTCAGGAGATTCAGAAAATAAAGTGAAGGAATCAATGAAATTTCCGCTATTATTGACTATTAATGAGCCACTACAAGTTTCACCTGGCTTGATACTTCGACATTCCAATCCGTCTAAATCAATACTTCCATTACGAATCAATTCAATATTGGCAAACATATCAACACTGACATCCCTTGTAGGGGCGGATGGACTGTAAGCACGAACTCTAATTCCTGCAGAACCTGATGCCACTGCCGGTGCAAGAATCGAGATATCGATGAAAGCACTTGCATTGACTGCGAGTAAAGATGCATTATATTCTGTTGATATTCTAAAAGTCCAACCTGAAATATTGAGAATATCTGCTTTTTCTCCAACCGGCAACCCATTTTGGTCTAATTCCATAATTTCTATTTCCATTCTGGATTGTGAATTACCTACATTTCTAACTTTTAGTTGTAGTTTCCCAGTATCCTCTGGATCAAGAGTAATATTTCCTTGATGCCAATCGATAGTTGCATTGTGAAAAGTTTTTGGAATAATTGTAAATGAATATGATGATACAGCAGAATCAAGAGAGGAAGTAGCAGTCATCGTCCATGTTAATCCATCTCCTGAAGTTGGACTTCCATTAATGACTGGGGGAACCCAGACTTGGATATTCACCCACCCAATCGCACCTGCCTCTATACTCATCAGGCTTCCATTCCAAGGCTCATCTCCCAAATCCCATTGAATTCTCCATCCTACATCACCTTCTAATTTTATCAGCGGTTCATCCAAAGTAGTTCCATTATTGCTGAGATTTAGAGCGAAAGAGAATGGAGTGTCTGGATTGATATTGAAGGTACTTCCTGCACTTCCCCAACCTAATGAGCTTTCTATATCAACAGAAATATCGATACTCATGGAATGAAATAATTCTTGGCTACTATTGTGCCTCCATTCAAGATTAATAGTTTGCATTCCCAAGTTTGCACCGGAATCTGCTGTTAAGGTGAAAAGCAGTTGACCTAATGCACCTGAATTCATTTCAATACCTTCACTTGGTAAACCTGCGATAGAAATTGAGTTGAGGGACTGTTGCACACTGACATCAGTGATAATTTGTTCATCCTTTAGGTTATGCCAGATTAATGAAACTTGTTTTACTTCATCTCGATGAATATGCACAATTTGAGGATTAGAGACAGTGAAATCAGACTCTCTAGCAGAATTGTTCTTTTTTTCATATGTAGACGAAGACAAAGAAGTGTCAACAATGCCAGTGGTGGTTGAGATTAGTAAAATAATCACCAGCAACTGAGCCTTCATCAAGAGGCTGGTAGGCACCTTGCTCTTCAACCATTTCGTTAATTCGTGTATGAAAAATAATCGGTAACCTCATCTGTAGCAACCTCTCTCGATGAAACATGCCCCCACTCTGGCCTTTCAAGAAGAAGGCGGCTGTCGATGAGAAGCCGCCTGCTCCAATTGCTTATGATAGAAATAATGACCACTCTGCAGAGATTTTGGCAGATACCTCTCATACCGATAGCCAAGATTACAAAGCAGCAATGGCGGCTTTATCTAATCCCCATTTAGAAGAACCTACAGAACAACCATCAGGAGTTCCAGAAAAAGAATATGTTCAGTCAAATGATGGCTATTGGTATTTGAAAAAGGCCGATGGTAGTTTTGAGCCCGAAGTATATGTAAAAAATGAAGACGGAACATACCGGTTATTTTCAGCAAATTAAAATAAAACTTGTGGCTTACAAAACTGGATCAGGAATGGCCTTTCTTAATGCCTGAAGGCAGAATTCAGCCCCATGCAGAGGCACTCTTAATTCGAATAATGCACCAACGGTGGGGTCTATTTCGCCCATCTCCCCAACCTTTTCACCTGCAATGAAAATTTGGGAAGAGCGACCTTTCATCCACGGTCCTTGCTGTGCCGGCATCTCCTTCCACTCTACATTTGAAGATGATGAATCGATTCCAAGGTCTCTAAGGAATGCTTGAACCATACCTCTACAATTTGCGAATGAGGAAACATTTTCTGCACAAAGCCAAGAAACTCTATCCTTATTGTGGTGATTTCTAACAGTGGTGCCTACTTCATAGATACTTTGAGGAAGCTCATGGTGTCGGTTTGCAGCTAATAACCTCAATAAACTGGGGAGAACCGATTGTCTGAGCATTGTGTGATCTTGGGTTATTGGGTTGGAAATTAATGTTGAAATTCCTTCACTTTGCCAACGGGGAAATGTAAATTGATCATTTTCATTAGATAATGTCAAACTTTGTACCTGAGTTAGTCCAAGTCCACATAGACTGTCTCTAAGTCTTCGCTTGAAAGTTGCATCTTGATGGGGAATTGCTGTAGTTGCGTGGCTTGGACTTGCATCGCCGAGGTTTTCATAGCCATGTCCTATTGCTATTTCTTCCACTAAATCTATTGGATGTAAAATGTCAAATCTCCATCTAGGCATTTCTATCATTAACAAGTCCGAACCTTTGCTTGCATCAGCCATTCTGCCACCTCCTATTTTTTCGGATGTTTCTCGACCGATGAAACGCCCCCCCATCCGATTAATTGCATAATTGAGTTCAGCATCACTAAATTTGTATCCAAGGATAGAGAATACTAATTCTTCTGGAACTTTGTGTACGATGGCTTTGGAAGGGGGGGATTCGAATTGCTGCCCTTCGCAATCTGTAATGTTAACAGATTCAACAACTCCTCCTCTAGCTTGTAACTGAAGGCAAATAAGGAGTAAACTGCATTCACAGGCGCGATGATCCCAGCCAGTTACATCGATGAAGAAATCTCTAGTCTGGTGGTTTACAGTGGTATGGTCACCGTTGATTATAGGGGGGAATGATAGTGCTGCATCATCATCATCGAGGATTATAGGGAAGCGTTCAAACCCGTCTAAGAGGTGTGCATATTCAACACCTTTTTCATGGTTGGATAGGATTTCAGAAATCGACATTTCTTGTTGCATTTGAAGTGGGATGAATGCATATTCTTTTGGTACTGAAATAACCCTGAAAGGGGGCTTCAAAGACGACAAGTCATGGACCCCGATTGAAGCTCTTTTCCTCCCCCTTCCAAGTGCGAAATGAAGTTTCTCTTGGTGTTCCATTAAGGCTTTAATGAATTCTTCTTTTTCTTCTGAATCATCACCAATATCCACTCCTCTTACTATTGCACCGAGAATAACCGGCCGGATTTCCTTGAGGCTACTATCAACCATGAGTTTGACTTGACCTTGTTGAATATCCACCCTTGGCACGGCTACAGTTCCATGTAAGAAGGGACGGATTGCATGAGCAAGAGTTTCACCAGAAAGCAAGTCAGGTCGGTCTGGAAATATCTCAATTTCTAGCATTTCATCATCGCATCTGTCGATATCAGTTCCGAGTAAAGGTAATTGATCGGCAATCAATTCAGGCTTGCTTTCAATATCATGTCTTTGCTGCAATTTTTTTAATAAAGAATGTTCGACCTTGATAGTTGGCATTTCAATCACCTCAACTGGCAAACCAATGCGGTAAGGGTCTGCCATATCCTGATAAACGAAGTCCACTGGTTGCCGCTGTTTCATTATTGATTGCTCTCAAATGCTTACGTGTCAATTGGTCAATACTAATTATTCCTAGTTGAATTAACCAACCTTCAAGATTTGAACTCAATTCCTCCAACCATTGGTTAATTGCCGCAACTCCATTTACGGGGGCACTACAAATAACCATTTTGCAACCTGCTGAACAGGCTATCGCTAAGTCTTGGGATGTAGCATCCCAATCCAATTCAAGTCCTAATAAAATTCCATCTCTTGCTAATGAATTTGCAGCTGCAGAGCGTCCAATTAGCGGTAATGCTGAGGCTGCTGTCCTTCCACTTGGGTCACCAAGGCGAGAGATACATGCATCGACATCTGAATTTGCTGAAAGTATGTGGAGCTTTTCAACTTCATCGAGGTCTGAAAGAAGGACAATAGGTGAGTCTTCTCCAACTAATCCCTTGAGGGAAACAATAAGCCCATCTAAGCGGGCAGAATTTAGAGAGGGAATTGCAGAAATATCGAGTACAACTCCCCCTGCTTCTTTTAGTAAATCAGCAGCTTGATTGAGGTTTTGTTCATCGAGCAAAACCAAATCAATTGCTCTTGGATTTGTTCTTACTAAGAATGGTTGTTTACTGACTCTTCCTTTGTTCAACCCTTTGCCGTCTTCACGCATTGGTAGCAGAGGCAATGGTAATCCAAGTGCTTCACATTCACCACCTCTTTCACCGAGTAAGACCATGGTGTCGCGTTCGGAATGTTTTGGAGGGCTGCTACCTTCAGAATTAACAAGAGCGATGCCATCCCAAGAGCCACTATTTTTCCTCTGAGGTAATACTGGACTTACTATCGTATCATTATCTACTACAAGACAAACTGCATCAGCAGGTATCTCAAGAGTAGGGTCGGCCATTTCTGAATTCAATTTTTTACAGTCGGCAGTACTTAGAGTGGACATTTTCACTCCGTTTGGAATTGGTGGGCATCTACCATTGATGATTATTCTGCCACCACTCATGCCGATTCCTGGCTCGTGGCTCACATCACCGTGGACGATGATATCTCCTGCCGACATTCCTCCACCTATTCGACTGCCACAATCACCCCTGATAACCAATATTCCTCCAGACATACAAGAGCCGGCATCATTTCCTGCTCCATCTCTGATAACAACTCTTCCTGATGACATTGAATATGCAACGAAATCTTCAACTCCTCTCTCAGCTGAAATGTGGCCACCATTATTCCAAGCGCCAAAAAAATCTCCTGCCTGCCCTTCTAATGTGAAAGAACCACCAGTTGAAAATGCTCCAACACAGTCTTTCAAAGCACCAAGCATTCGTAATCTAGCACCGTTTGGTAATCCAGGTGCGATACCCATTTCTCCTTGTTTGGGATTTGGCTCACCATCACGGCTCCATCCTACCTTCATACCTTGGTCGAGTTGCAATGCCCTCTCCACTAATTTTTGGAGGTCTTTATTCAGTGCAAGACTGCGGCTGACATCCTCTCGCATCTGCGCCATTGGCTGGCCCACAGCCTCATCGCCTTCAAGGTGTTTACTTGTCTGCTATACCTTTGAGCAGATTGGCAGCCTTTTCAGTAATGTTCATGGGCATACTGCAAAGGCCGATGCATTGAGGGTGGTGCAGATGGCCGTTATCAGAGTTGCAATCAATGGATATGGTACGATTGGCAAAAGAGTTGC
Organism: Deltaproteobacteria bacterium; assembly: GCA_028344335.1. Taxonomy (GTDB): domain Archaea; phylum Thermoplasmatota; class Poseidoniia; order Poseidoniales; family Poseidoniaceae; genus UBA226. The sequence goes on from JAOMAZ010000002.1 coordinate 46,362, forward strand.
AGATGCGGTTGCCGCACAAGATGACATGGAATTAGTGGGAGTAACTAAGACCAGCCCTTCGTTTGGCTGTGATTTAGCAGTTCGAAAAGGATATCCATTGTATTGCACATTTGATGATTCTGCAAAGATATCCGCATTCGCTGCCGAAGGCTATAGTTGCCTCGGAGGTCTATCAGACCTGCTCTCTGCTTGTGAAATTGTCATTGATTGCTCTCCTGGAAAGGTTGGTGCTGATAATTTGGCAAAATACAAAGCGGCTAAAGTCAAGTCTATATTCCAAGGTGGCGAGAAACATTCCTTGACAGGGTTGTCCTATACCTCATCTGCTAATCACCAACAAAACCTCGGCGCAGATTGTACCCGTGTAGTTTCTTGTAATACAACTGGTTTGTCTCGAACTTTGATGCCTTTACACAATCACTGTTCAGAGATAGGTGGTATTTCGGTGAATTGTGTTATGATTCGTCGAGCAGCCGACCCAGGAGATTCCTCCAAAGGACCAATTAATGCAATAAAACCTGTATTGAAAGTACCTTCTCACCATGGTCCAGATGTTATGACCGTTCAGCCTGACATTAGGATTAACAGTTTAGCAGTGGCTGTTCCAACTACTATTATGCACGTTCATGCCATGACAGTAGAACTTCCTGAAGGCCATGGACTAACTCAAGATTCAATCTTACAAATGTGGCATGATTCGCCTCGCATCATCATAATGAATGGGGCGAAAACTAGGATAACAACGACTGCCGAAGTTATGGAGTTGGCAAGAGATATAGGGAGAACCTGGGGTGACTTACACGAAATATTCGTTTGGGAGGATGGAGTTAGTCTGGATGAAAACACCCTCTATTATTTCCAGGCAATACATCAAGAAAGCGATGTTATTCCTGAAAATATTGATGCTATCAGAGCATTGATGAATAGTGAAGTAGAATGGCAAACAAGTGTTGCAAAAACCGATGCAGCAATTGCACGATTCAATAATATTTGAAAACAAATTTCACTCATGGTGCCGATTCCATCAATAAGGGAATCAAGGTCGCAATAGGTGTGAGTGGCATGGCAGGTTCTCAGCGATTCACCATTTTCATCTTGGTATTACTCTTACTCTCACCATTCTCGTTCGTGGTAGGAGAGAGTCCTTCTGAAGATGAGGAGAAGGTAAATCCAACTCTCTGGACTGAAATTTCACCTTCAGGAATGATTCCTGTAGATTTGCGGGAATCAACTGGAGTACTACACCTTTCAACTGGTGCCTTCGATCCATTACTGCAAGAGGATCCAACCCTTACAATTCTCCCAACCGGTTTTTCTTCTCAGGTTGTTCTTATTCAACTTCATACTACAGATGCAATGGTCTTGGCAGAATTAGCGGATATATACTCACTGTCAATACTTGACCATATGCCCGATGAAGCCTGGATTGTAAGAGTCCCAAGCCAAGACAGAATACCTGCATTGGAAAATGAATCATCTGTACGTTGGATTTCCCCTTTGAATATTGCTTGGAGAATGTCTGAAGGTTTACAACAAGTGTGGGTCGAACCTCCATCTTTACTCGATATTTCTTTGATATTAGCCCCTGACTTGAGTGAGGTTGGCATTGAGCAATTAGAGACCAGACTGAAAGATTTGCAAGCCAGAGAGGTTTGGTGTGGTTGGACCCAATGTGAGATATGGGGGATGGAATGGAATAATGGTCAAATCACAAACCTAATTGCAGATGATTCAATTCTGCATATTTCACTCTTAGAAAAATCTGCTCCCCTAAATTCCTATGCTGCACAGACGGTGGAATTAGACGAGGTACTTGGTACACTGAACATGAACCTTGATGGATCGGGAGAAGTGATCGGTGTATCGGATACTGGAATCGATTCCTCTCATCCCGACTTGAATCAGAAGATTCTTTCAATTAAGACTCAATATGGGTTAGACAGCTCTTCCTTAGACAAAAATACTGGCCATGGAACTCATGTTGTGGGAACCATAATCGGTGATGGAATTAGTGATTCTGAGGCCAAGGGATTGGCATCTGGTTCATCGATGCACTTTCAAGCATTGGAGCATGACAACACCGGTTTCTTTGGACGTCAAGGCTCATTATATGATATGCTAAGAGATTTTTACACCGCTGGGGCCAGAACAGGTTCCAATAGTTGGGGAGCCCCTGGAGCTCAAGGTGAATATACCAGTGATTCTCGAAGTGTTGATCACTTCGCTAATGACTATGATGATTTCACGGTATTATTTGCAGCAGGTGAATCAAATGTCGGGGTTGCTGCCCCTTCAACCGCCAAGAATGTTCTATCCATTGGTGCTGCAACTTCAGAACGACCTAACTCATTATCAGCCGGTGAAGTTTGGAATCAAAGTGCCAATGGCTTCAGTGCAGATGGGAGAATTAAACCAGACTTAGTTGCTCCAGGGATTGAAATTTGTAGCACAATGTCAGAACAAGCATTATCTCCACTCGGGGTTGATTGTGGAAGTGGTATACACTCTAATGGCGATTCACTTTACAGGTCATCTAATGGCAGTAGCCATGCCACTGCAGTTGCTGCTGCTTCGGTTTTATTGACAAGAGAATTTCTTAGAGAAGAAGCCAATGTTAATGCTCCAAGTGCGGATTTAGTTCGAGCTACTTTGATTAATGGGGCTCGTGATTTAGGTGTTCAAAACATTCCAAATGCTCAGGAAGGCTGGGGTCAAATCGATCTTTCTAACAGTTTTTCACCAAAAGATGGAAGCACTGCTTTAGCATCCTTTTATGACACAAATATTTCACTTTCGCCCGGTTTTGGTTTCATTTATGGTTTTGACTTTAATGCAGCCCATGGAATTTCAATCACTCTGGTTTGGACCGATGTAGCAGGCTCTGCTTCAGCACTCCAATCAGAGTCAAGACTAGTCAATGACTTGGATTTGATATTAACAGCACCTGATGGCACGATTTGGTTTGGAAATGATTTCTCAAATGGGCTTTCGGCTACTACTGGTATAGTTGATTCCACGAATGTTGTTGAACGAATCGAATTAGCTCCTGGAGCCGCCCCTCAAAGTGGCACATGGAGTATTCAGGTTGCAAATAGAGCAGGCTCAGAGCAATCCTTTGCATTGGTAGTTGTTGCTGATGGGGATCATGATCCTGCTTCTGACTTGACTGTTTTCGATGAAAGTATTCGTCCAAGTTCCACCGAACCTTTGGTTAATGAATTGATTTCCATCAGCGTTGCATGGACTAATCAAGCACCATTAGTGACTGGAAGTTACAAGGTTACATTGGTCGATACAACAACTGGAACAACACTTTCGGAAATGGTCCGAAGTGGCACCGCTGGAGGGCAAATAGAATCAGCATCGATTACCCATGCTTTCAGCACAACTGGTGCTCATATTCTTCGGTTAACTATTGATGTTGATGACCAAATTGCTGAATTAAATGATGGAAATTCCGGTTATGATAATAATGTTAAACAAATAACCATCAACGTTAGTGCATTAGGTGTAAGGCTAATTCCACTCCTAGATGATGGGAGTGAACCAACAACTCCAGAGCAGAATTCTGCTGCTGTGATGAAATCTTTTGAAGCAAACACAGATTCACAAATTGAAATCAATATGATTCTTCGTCATGAAGGAACTGGAAGTGAATCAGTAACCTTGACAAGTGGCTCTGTACGAATGCTCAATCCTCAACGAGAGGGAGTCTTCCAAACCCCTCCAGATTCTTGGACTAAGTCGATCAATGTTAGCAGTCCGTTGAGTATGGCGCCTGCTGGAGATATTGGTGATGAACAGTATTTCACCTTAACATTATTAGATGAAGATGCAGACCCCAATGGAGATATTCCAAGGTATGCCTATGCTGGCACATATGTGATAGATTTGGAGGCTCGTTATCAATTACAGCCACTTGTCAAACATAAATTACGAATAACATTCGTGGTTAACGAAGTGGATGATGTTGACGTTGTGATTGCTGGAACATCTGGATTAAGTGCTAAACCAGGTGAAGTTGCTGACTTTTCTGTATCAGTAAGAAATATGGGGAATAATCCTGCCACTTACAAAGTTGAATGTCAATCTGAAAACAGATGGCAAATCGAACTAGGAAGTGGTACATCATCTTCCCAAATATTTGAACCATTGGGATTGCTTGAAGGCTTACCCATGAGAGTTAAAGTTAGAGTTCCAAATGCAGTTGCTGGAAGCCCAGTTGCTGGAAGTAGCGATGTCGTCAATTGTTGGATAACCAGTCTTGATGACGAATCATTGAATTATTCTTTGCAGGTTGATATTAGTGTTGATGCTCTAGATACCTTTTCGGTACAATTAATCAATCCTTCAGGTGAGAATGTAGGGCCTGCCGCGATGGCTCCTACGATATCGGTGTCGGCTTCAGAGCAATATAATCACACTTTAATGATAGAAAATACAGGAAATATGGATTTAGAATTGAGTATTTCTCTTGATGCAGAAGACAATACTTGGCCACTACAATTAATTCATGAAGAGGAAGAAGCAAGTACCCAATTGGACATTAATGTCGCTGCAGGAACTGAAACAAGTGTTGAAATTCAGGCTGTTGTTCCAAAGACTGCTAATGAAGGTAAGTCAAATTCGATAGATATAACCACTTGGTTGAAAGGTGGTAACTCCAACCTTGGTGCTAAAAATTCGACCACATTACTTGTGAGAAAAGATGTAGGAATTGATTTTTCTTGTAATTCAAATTATAATAGCACAACTGGAGGGCTTGGAATGCAGGTGACTGTAGGAGATAGTTCTACCCTGAATTGTTTTATCAATAATACTGGAAATGCCCAACTTGACTTGATTTGGTCAGTTGCAGAGGGTCCTGATGAGAATTGGGTGATGGGATTTGCCGCACCTCCTGCTTCGCTTTCACCTTATCAACAAGCAACTGTAATGTTCCTAGCAAAACGCAGTGAAGGCTCTCAAGTTGGCGAAAATTTCCTCCTTCAACTCAGGGTCATCGCTAATCATTCCAATCAATCAGTTTCGGAAGTTGTAGTGGTTTCAATGAGCGAAACAAATTCGGCATATTTAGATCTAGAATTCTTGGGTGAAGAAGAGTTTAATTTACTGGAGAGCAAAGTTGGAACAGTTAACGAATTAGAATTCAAGATAACTAATATTGGAAATACCCCTGGCACTTGGACTCCATTAGTATCACTTCGGAATTCAGAAGGGGAAGATGAAGAAGGATGGGAATTATCTTGTGATTTAGAATCAGGAATAAACCTAGAAGCAAAGGGTTCTACTGAATTTATATGCACTATCACCCCACAAAAAGATGCAGGAAAGGGAATTTGCACCCTCTTTGTATTTGTTCAATCAAGCCAAAATCAATATCATATCGGTTCAGTTGATCCCATTGAATTTGATGTAAGTGCTGCAAGAATAGTTGAATCAAGTGGATTATTTGCGGGCCTTACTACCCAAACAACAGGAATTATCGTTGGAGTAATCCTTCTTTTAGTGTCTATAGTAGGAGTACGATTAAGAAAGGTCAATCGAGAAATGGATGAGGGAGAGATGCTGGTCGCACCAGGTTCACATTCATCACAGACTGATTTTGCTCAGCGTCGAGAAGATGCTACAGATATTGGTCATAAAACCAATGAAATTGCCTCAGGTTCTGTTAGTTCAGAAGAAGTCGCAGCTGCATTAGCCCAATCAGTATCTATACTCCCTCCTCCAGGGCCTGCGCCTTCGGCAAGCAAACGATTACCACCATTACTTGGTTCTGCTTCGATACTCCCTCAAGGGCTCCCTCCTTTGCTGAAGTCTCCCCCTCCACAACCTGCTCAAGTGCCAATTGCAAAACCTGCGACTGCACCAGCAGCTGAATCTTTCACAGGGCCTCCTGTTCCAGCCGGTGGACTACCTGCTGGATGGACGATGCAACAATGGCAGCATTATGGAGAAGAGTGGTTGAAAAAGCAACCCTGAAGGCAATTGTCCAATCAATATTAGTTACACTGAATGCGAATCGTTCATCATGGGGTCCTTTGTCGCCGCTTCATGGCAAGTATTGTTTTGTTCGGACCACCTGGTGCAGGTAAGGGTACACAGGCTGCTATTATTATGGCAGAAACAGGTTTACCTCAGGTTTCAACGGGAGATATGTTACGGGCCGCTTTGGGCCAAGGAAGCAGCCTTGGATTGGAAGCAAAGTCATTCATGGAAGCAGGAAAACTCGTGCCAGATTCAATTATTATCGGCTTGATAGAGAACAGACTTCAAGAAAATGATGCTTCAAATGGAGTATTGTTAGATGGATTTCCACGCACAGTTGCTCAGGCTGAGGCATTGATGGAAATAGAGGAAGTAGAGGTCGTACTATCAATTGAAGTTCCAGATGAGCGAATTATCGAGCGAATTTGCGGTAGGTATTCTTGTCCTCAATGTGGTACAGTTTACCATGATTCTTTCAATCCAACATCTTCAGAAGATATCTGCGATAACTGCTCCCACCATGGAATGAAGAGAAGGGCTGATGATAATGAGGAAACTGTTACTTCAAGACTCGAAGCATATCATTCACAAACAAGACCGTTAGCAGATTGGTATTCTCAACGTGGTCTTTTTCAAGCGGTTGATGGAGATAGGAATATCGAGTCAGTTGGAGAATCATTGTTGAAGGTATTGAGTGAATTAAGAGGTGAATGATTTGTCAAATAGAAGACATTCATCAAGGCGTTCTAATAAAATGAAGAACAATCGAAGAGTAAATGCCATTGCCTCCAGAAAATATTTATTTGAAATAATAACAAACAAAAGAACAACTTCACTCAGTTTACAAAATATCGCAACAAAACAAATGTGGAATATTGGTAAGCGCCATCGAATTGGCCTTCATCCCTTGATTAAAAATGAAATATGTAGAAGTTGTAAAATCCATCTATTACCTCAGTCAAAAGTAAGGATTAGAAATGGAAGAAGAATCATCACCTGTTGCCAATGTGGGAGAATAAAGCGCTTTGTGTTGGAGGCAAAGGCATGAGTGGAATACCAAATTGGGTTGCCAAGATGGCAACATCTCGAGATTTTTCAATTTCTGTTAGAATCGGCCGTTCAGGTGTTGCGGATAATCTAATTAAGGAATTGGACGACCAATTAAAATCTAAACAAATTGTCAAAGTAAAATTAAACCGAGGATCGACCGAAAAAAGCGGTAAACAAGAAATTTGGGATTATATTTGTAGTGAACTAAATGCTACTCTTGTACTCGCGAGAGGGAATGTAGCGGTGTTTTATCGGACCTGAATAAATGTTTAGATTTTCTACCTCTCTGATGATAATGTCTTCAAGGAGACTTCTTGTCGAGGCGCCATGCTAACCCGAGAGTTGTCCGTTAAACGACTCGGCAGTCAGGCCAGACACCGACTAATGCTTTTCATTTTGACATTGGCAACATTGGCTATTACTTGGACAATGCGGGCTAGTGCTAGTGGGGGTTCTGGTGGTTTTAATGTAGTCATCAGAGAAGGATTGGAGGACCAAGCAGTTCTTGTTGGAGCGCTAATCCTTCTCTCCGTATACATGCTAATTATTTTTGAGCTGATGCACCGTACTTTAGCCGCTGCTGTTGGCGGCTTAGTGGCAGTAGGTGCATTGGTTTATTACATGGAAGGAAGTTTAACACTTGGCCAAACTGCAAATATGATTGATTGGGATACCATCGGCCTTTTATTAGGAATGATGGTCATGGTTGGAGTGCTTTCACATACTGGGGTTTTCGAATGGTTTGCGGTTCGTGCCTACAAAAAGAGTGGCGGTTCGGTTTGGAGCTTAGTGGTCATCCTTTGTATTGTAACTGCAGTATTATCAGCATTTTTGGACAATGTTACTACTATGCTTTTGCTAACTCCAGTAACCATTCAATTGGCAAAGGTTCTAGACTTGCCCCCTGTACCTCTTTTGATAGCAGAAGTTATGTTTTCAAATATCGGTGGTGCTGCAACAATGATTGGAGACCCACCCAATATCATCATTGGAAATGGCATGTCAGAAACAGCCCTTAGTGGTGGAGAATATGACGCTTTAGCCTCACAAGCGATTTCTTTCAACGATTTCATAATCAATCTTGCACCTGGGGTTTTAATGACGGTAATTCCAACATTTATGTTTCTAAAATGGATGCACCGCGATGTATTCTCCACTCACCGATATAGAGATGTTGAGGAGTTAGAAGAGAAGTATGGAATCAAAGATGCTAGCTTGTTAAAGCGTGCTGGTTTTGTATTATTCCTCGTTATCTTGGGATTTTTCTTACATCCTTTGTTGCATGTTCCGGTGGCTTGGGTGGCTTTGATTGGGGCAGTCCTTACCCTCTTGGTTACTACACCACATGAATTAGAAGAAGCGCTAGAAAAGGTTGAATGGAGTACACTTCTTTTCTTCGCAGGTCTATTCGTTCTCGTCCATTCCCTTGATTTGATGGGCGTCATAAAATGGATAGGTGAACAAGTAGTTTTCACGATCTCTCAATTTGAAGATCCAGGGACTCAGTTAACTGTAGCTATTCTCTTGCTTCTATGGGTTAGTGCTATCGCTTCGGCCTTCATTGATAATATTCCATATACAGCTACCATGGTACCAGTTGTCCTTGTGATGGCACAACCAATCGCTAATGGTGGAGAATTAGGATTAGAACTTCAACCCCTCATTTGGGCCTTAGCATTCGGAGCCTGCTTAGGAGGGAATGGAACTCTTATTGGCGCATCAGCCAATGTTGTCACAGCAGGCATGGCTGAAGAAGAGGGTTACAAGATTTCTTTCAATGAATTTTTCAAGACTGGTTTCCCAGTAATGATACTCACTACTGCTATAGTAACATTGTATTGCATGTTGGTGTATGTCTGGGGAATAGCAATTTGGAAAGTACTCATCGCTACAATTATTGTGATGGGGCTAGACATTTGGTGGGAGTTAAAACCAGGCAATGACAGATGGTTCCCCGATGAATTGGTTAGGGAATCGGAGTGAGCCTTTAGGCACAATGAAGCAAACGCATTTGTTGACAAAATAGCGATAGCATCAATACAGGCTGTCCGTTGGTTAAGCACGTTAGGTATGCATGAATGTTCAGTTTGTGGTTTGCTATTCTTAGGAGGGGCCGCTTGTCCAAGTTGTGGAAGCCTTGGTAATCAAGAACTCGATATTAAAGGAAACGGCAAAGAAGTCATCGAACAACGTGGTGGAATCCCTGGGATGAGCGAACTTAACACAGCAATGATTAACGTCGTAGGCGATGAGGGCTTAACGGAAGAAATTGAAGCAGAAGAGCCAACTGGTACATCTTTACCTTTCACAATTGGTGGGGGCGCAAGCGAAGAGGTTTCGAGTTTACCTTTTGGAGTTGGAAGTAGAACTGCCGGTTTACCATCTACAGAATCAAATCCTGAAAAAGAAGAAACTCCAACCATTGAAAGCGCAATATCCGCCACCCAAGATGTTGAATTATTGCAACAGCAATCTGATAATTCTCAAACTGAAACCGGGGAATCTGAGCAATGGACTGATGTTGGAGGTGAACTTTGGGCAGTAGGCAAAAGCCAAGATGATATTGAACAAAATCAGGACCAAATGACTGAAAAACTTCATCAAGAACTACCCCACTCTCATGCAGAACCACCTGCTCGAAATCAGACCGCAAATATTTCAGAAGAACCCGCTGAAATCAAATTCGAAGCAACCTCCACAGGACCTTCAATTAATGAAATTAAAGTAGTTCACAGAGAACCTGTGCCCTTGCCTGGAACTGCTGTTGATGAATTGGAAACTGTACCACTTCCGTCTCCTGGATTACCAGAGAAAAGTACCGAAAATACCCCAAAACCAATGAAACTGCAAGCCATTGCGATCCAAGTTGATGAAACCTCAGAACAAATTAGCGAAGCCAATGAGACCACCCTAGATTTAGCACCCACAACCTCTTCAATTACTCATTCAGATTCAGATGAAGGACATTTTCAGATTCATGCAGCTGAGGTCGATATGGAGCAATTATATGCTGAGCCAGAACAAGTTGTCTTCCATGATTTTGAGAGTGAGGAATTAACTTCAGAGGTACAAGTAAATCTTGATGATATGGCAGAAGAGGAACCAGTAGGTGATGTCATTTTCGCACCAGAACACGTATCTTCAGAACCTGAGTTATTTCCTGCTCAAGCTTTAGAAATTGACACAAAGGGAGATTCAGAGATGAATATGCTTCTCGAAAGTGGATTTAGTGCTTTAGGGGCAGGCAATTGGGAACAAGCCGCTAGGAGTTTTCGTTCGATGGCAGCGAAGGACCCAGATAGTTCCTCGATTCTAAATAATTACGGGCTGGCATTACTACAACATGCCATGGGCCTAGATGAAGAAATAGGTGTTGATGAATCTGTTGTAGATAGCCAATATGAAGCAGCAATTATGGCTTTGCGCCAATCGGCAAAAAGTAATCCTGAAGAAGCCTTGATATTGTACAACTTAGGTGTTGCATTGGTCTCCAGCGGGCGACACGAAAAGGCAGTTTCAATCTTAGATGTGGTCCTCAATAGGCCACATAGTCCGAAAGTTGCAATCCTCAATGCACGCTCCGCAGCCCATATAGGATTAGGGGATTTTGATGCCGCGAAAAACGATTTATCATCGGCACTTTCTATTGAACCAGATAATCAAATTCTGAAGGCAAACCTCTCCCGCATTTCTCCCACTTAATTTCACAATCATGTTCAGATAATCATTCGTAATAGTACTATGAATTTCATTCCTATTTGGCCATCATTAACTTTCCTGAGAATTGAAAAAACTCCATTTTTATTCTCTCTGTAGAATTGAATAAAAAAAATCCCATGAGAAACGCATTATTTTTATCATCAAAGTGTGCTACGGCGTCCTATTTTACCATTCCAATATATTCGGCGACCCTATTCCTCTCTCTTAGGGAAGGTTAAAACGCCAAAATCAATCCCTATATTGTCTAGCAGTACAACGTTCTTGATGAATGACCCAATCCGATGCTTTGATATAGGGAGGGTCAGTCGGGCGGCTGTTCTGAGTGCACTCGGTCATGCAAAGCCATGACTGGGGAAGCGGCTGAGGAGGTCTGTCCCACGGGGAGGCGGGCTTCTGAGGAGGCCGACAAGAGGTAAGCCTGGATACCGAAGGGTGCTCGTGGTACGGAAAGAAGTACCACGATGCTACAACCCATCTGGGGGATGGCTCGGCTCGAGTGCCGACGAAGGTCGTGACAAGCTGCGAAAAGCCACGGGGAGGTGCATGAGTGCCTTGGATCCGTGGATCGCTGAATGGGACTTCCTGAACCTCAGGGTTCAATCGCTTATGCGATAGGGAACCCCCCGAACTGAAGCATCTCAGTAGGGGGAGGAAAAGAAATCAAAAGAGATTCCGTGAGTAGGGGCGACCGAAAACGGAATAGGACAAACCGAATCTCTTATGGAAACATTTGAGACATGTGGTGTTTGGCCCACTTTTTGCCTAAGTCAACGAAGGAGAAGTCGTCTGGAATGACGCATCCATAGAGGGTGAGAGTCCCGTATCTGTAGTTGATATGGCCACGTAGTGAGGCCGGAGTAGTGTGCGTTGGATATCGCGCATGAATAAGGGAGGCAGAAACTTCCAATCCTACATACAGCTCGAGACCGATAGTAGACGAGTAACGTGAGTGAAAGCTGAAAAGAATCCTTAGCGGGATGTGAAAAGAACCTGAAACCAGATGGGCACAGGCTGACAGGGCGTGAAAGCGAAGATATGAGCAGCGTCCTGTCTTGCGTTTCGAAAAATGCCCCAGGGAGTCTTGATCATTGGCGAGGTTAAGTGGTTGATCCACGAAGCCGTAGGGAAACCGACAAGTCCGCAGCAGTTTACTGTGAGGGACGAAGTGTGCTCGCTTGGAGTCAATGGTGGAGGACCTGAAGCCTGTCGATCTATGCCTGGCCAGATTGAAGCCCGGTGAAAACTGGGTGGAGGATCGAACCGTTGCTGATCTGCAAATCGCTCGGACGAGCTGGGTATAGGGGTGAAAGTCCAATCGAGATAGGCAATAGCAGGTTCCGCGTGAAACTACTCGTAGGTAGACGTCCGTGGAGATAGACTGCGCTGTAGAGCACTGATTGTGTGTTTAGGGGGAGCGATTCCTCGGCATGCTGCCAAACTCCGAAGGTGCAGTCGTCAAAGAAACGGGCAGTGAGTCATGGTGGGTAAGCTACCATGTCGCAAGGTGAACAAACCAGCCTAAAGTTAAGGTCCCAAAATTCCGATTAAGTGTCACAGACAAACCGTGTCCGTGGTCGAAAACAACCAGAAGGTGGGCTTAGAGGCAGCCATCCTTGAAAGAGTTCGTAACAGATCACTGGTCTAGCTTGCGGGCCGGGAAAATGGACGGGACTTAAATCGGGTACCGATACTTTAGACCGCCGAAAGGCGATGTGGTAACGCGGCGTAGTGCTTGGGTGGAAGCGAGGTTTTGAGATCTCGTGGACCGAGTACTAATGAGAGTCCTGGGAATAGTAGCAGCACAGTGTGGTGAGAATCCGCACCGCCGAAGGGGCCAGGGTTCCTCGGCACTGTTTATCAGCCGAGGGTTAGCCGGTCCTAAGGTCATTCTTAACCGAGATGATCGAAAGGGAATTGCGTTAATAATCGTAAGCCCCTCATACAACATAAGGTAACAGCTTGGGCTAGACTGCCGCATCATATGTCAGGTGCGCGAAGCGTCCATAATCTTCCGGAGGACCGTCATGGTGAGAAGGAGGAGAAGTCGTGAGATCAAAGCAGTTGAGGCCTAGGTTCCGTGAAAAGCCGTATGAGGTGACCGTACCGAGAACTGACACAGGTGCCCCTGGGTGAGTAGCCTAAGGCGTCTCGGCTTCAAGTATCGCGAGGGAACTCGGCAAAATCGCCCCGTAACTTCGGGAGAAGGGGTGCCAGCTCAGAGATGAGCTGGTCGCAGTGACCAGGGAGCTCCGACTGTTTAATAAAAACATAGGCGACTGCCAGTTCGAAAGGATGAGTATAGTCGCTGAATCCTGCTCAGTGCTGGTATCTGAAATCGGGGTTCAACCTGACGAAGGACCAGTAAACAGCGGGGGTAACTATGACCCTCTTAAGGTAGCGTAATACCTTGTCGCTTAATTGGCGACTTGCATGAATGGTCCAACGAGGGCTCCACTGTCCCCGCGATACGTCCGGCGAAATTGACTTTACTGGCGCACAGTCCAGTACCTTCTACCCGCAAGCGAAGACCCCATAGAGCTTTACTGCAGCCTGTCGTTGCGTAGTCGCTTTCCATGTACTGAGTAGGTGGGAGACTTTGATCCCAGGGACGTCAGTCCTTGGAGTAGTCACTCATAGAGACACCACCCTTGGAAGGTAACTACGCTTACTCTTTTAGAGGACACCGATAGGTGGGCAGTTTGGGTGGGGCGCCACGCGCTCGAAATGATAACAAGCGTGCCCAAAGGCCAGCTCAGGTGGTTCAGCACTCCACCGTTGACTGTAAGGGGAAAAGCTGGCTTGACGTGGATCCGCACAATAAGGATCGACGATGTGAAAGCAGGGCCTAACGAACCTACCAGCCTCATTTCTGGGGGCGGTAGATAACAGAAAAGTTACCTTGGGGATAATTGAGTTGTCACCAGCAAGAGCTCACATCGACCTGGTGGCTTGCTACTTCGATGTCGTCTCTTCCTATCCTGGGTCTGCAGCAGGACCCAAGGGTGGGGTTGTTCGCCCATTAAAAGGGATCGTGAGATGGGTTTAGACCGTCGTGAGACAGGTTTGTTGCTTGGCGGTAGAAGCGTGTAAGATGTCTGATGGAAGGGGTCCTTCAGTACGAGAGGAACGAGGACTCGGGGCCACTGGTCTACCAGTTGTCTGACAAGGCAATGCTGGGTAGCTACGCCCTAATGGATAAGAGCTGAAAGCATCTAAGCTCGAAGCCACCCCAAAGACTAGACATCTCAGGGCACTCGTAAAAGACGAGTTTGATAGACTGCGGATGTACGCACGAAGGTTCGCCGACGTGTTCAGTCCAGCAGTACTAATCGCCCGAGCATCTTTTTTTTCACTTCGTTCCGGAAACGAGCATCCTTCGTCTAACAGGACTTACCTCTTGATTTACTCAAACATGCGACACGCGTCGCGTATCCGATTCGAGAGAAGATGGGTGCACGGTCATAGCGGAGGTGTTTACCCGGTCCCATTCCGAACCCGGAAGTCAAGACCTCCTGCGTCTGTCCTTTTACTGTGGTGCGAGAGCCCACGGGAACGGCAGTCACTGTGCCCCTCTTCTTTCACTGGATTATCCCCGTATTTTTTCCCAGTTCCAGTGCAACAAGTTACTGGGAATAACTAAATTATTGATATAATATCCCTTGGGATTTGTTCCCATATCATCAAGAAGGGTATGCTTCCGCAGAAGCCTGAGGGTCGCTATGGGCATAGTCACAGGGGATGTATTTGGCTCTGACCAAATTGGCGTATTCTTAGCTGTAGTTGGGAATACTGTTTTTCACCCTCTCGAATTGGAGCAAGATGTTGTTGAAACAATAGAATCAACTCTTGAACTTGAAACAAAGGGAATTTTAATCGGAGGTTCAAGATTAATTGGTAGCCTTCTTGCAGGTAATTCAAAAGGTATAGCAGTGGCGGATTTAGCCACTGAAAGAGATATTGACGAGTTGACATCCTATGGCGACGTTGTAGTTATGGAAAGCGGAATTAATACTGCAGGTAATCTTCTAGTCTGTACTGATCATGGTGTTATTGCCAGTACTGATTTGCCAGATGAGGGATTGGCAATTCTTGGTGAAGTCATGCAAGTCGATATCGGCTGTACTACTGTTGCAGGGCAATCAATTGTTGGGAGCCTTGCTGCTGCAAATAGCAAAGGAATTCTTCTTCACCCTGACGTTCGAAGCGAAGAAATTGAAATAATTCAACAAGTAATGGATGTTCCACCCATGGTTGGAACTGTTGCTAGAGGTTCTCCATTCATAGGTTCTGGAATGGCATGTTCAGATTCAGGTGTATTCACCGCTAAGGAAACAACTGGTCCGGAATTGAATAGAATTGAAGATGCACTTGGTTTAATTTAAGGTACAGACTATCCAAAGAGTGTTTAGAGCCATTCCAAATTCAAGGAATAAGGAATGAGTTTGACGCCAATGTTGAAAGACGGCTCGCGTAAGCAATTACCCAATGGGAGAACTACTCTACTCTGGAAAAGTCAAGCAAGTTTGGTCTACTGACGATTCAAATGTCATTGAATTTAGGTATACCGACCAAATTTCGGTATTTGATCAGATTATCCCAAGCCTAATTCCACGAAAAGGTGAGAGTCTAAATCGTGCTTCTTGTCATTGGCTGAAAATGGTAGAAGATGAAGGAATATGCGAGACTCATCTAATCGAGATGAATGCACCAGATAGGGTCTTAGCACGACGCTTCGATGTCATTCGTGAAGCCGGAGCAATACCTTCAGACATGGAAAATGTATTTGTTCCATTGGAAGTAATCTGCCGACATTACCTTGCAGGTGGAGGCTGGAGAAGGTATGCCCGTGGTGAAGTTGGAGCCGAAGAGTTTGGCTTTGAGGCTGGCACAGTTCTAGAAGAGGGAGTGAAACTTCCAGTGCCCTATCTAGAGGTTTCAACTAAATTCGAAGTCTTTGACCGCTTGCTAACAACTGAAGAGGCCCTTCAAATTTCTAACTTGAGTCTTGAAGAATTTGAAGCGATAAAAGAAATCGTTCTAAAAATAGATCAATTAATCGAAAGAGAAGCGGGAAAAAGAGGTTTGATTCATGTTGATGGAAAGAAGGAATTTGCCTTAGGCCCTAACAGAATCCCTGTGCTCGTAGATAGTTTTGGCACCCTTGATGAAGACCGTTGGTGGGATAAAAAAGAACATGATAACGGCGAAATAGTTCAATTATCAAAAGAATTTGTCAGGAGTCATTACTTAGGAAGTGGCCACCATACTCAATTATCCAAGGCTCGAAATGAAGGAGGCGAAGAACCTCCAATCCCCGCATTGCCTCAATCTATGATTGATAGAACTGCTGATTTGTACGCCTCGATGTTCGAAAGGTTGACCGGCGAGGAATTCTAAAATCCTCTCAACCATGTCTGCGAAAGACAATCCCCCAACCTCTTGAGTGAGCACTACGCAAGATCATCATCAGGTGCTTGACAACCTCCATGACACCTCCGTCATATAATTCATGAGAAGAAACCCCCCAAGGTGATTTTTGTAATTCTTGGCGGAGAATTGATACTTCATCTGCAGATAGCCAACCTCTTAATTCCAAGCCACCAAAGCCCCTTCCGAAACGGGAATGTCCGAGTTGTTCTTCGCTAAGACATCCTTGCAATTTACTCAAAAGAGTGAGGATTTCAGAGCCGTCTTCCTGAACTAAGTAGTCCTCTAAGTAGGTCAGCGGAGAGCCATCAGAACTTGGATATCTGCCCAACTTCTCTCGCGCTCGGCCTTTGTCAAGGGATTCCATGCTTCCGTCGTCCTTCCTAATACTAGACAAGACCCAGAGTAAAGTTGCATTATCCCAAGATAAGTCGCTTCGAGATGAAATATCTTTCTGGCCTTCAGAAGCTAAACGCTTTGAAACTTCATTATTTTTTCTGATTAAATCCCTGAATGAGTTATCATCATCACTTTGAAGGGATGAAATTAATTGCGAAAAGATATCACTTTCGATTGCATCGAAAGTATAGAATGCCTGAGTATTGCCACTTGCCATTTCAAAACCCCGAGATATTTGATCAAGTTCTCAATCTATGCCTCTGCGTGAAAACATGTCTTCTATTCTCTGCTCAATATCACCATCATTGTCCTTTGCAACTTCCTCTCTTGCAGAGGCACGTAATTGCTTAATGCGGTCTCTAATATCCGTACCTAATTGTGGAGATTCTTCCACAATCTCTTCTTGGATCTCTTCTCCCTCATTTTGTTCTTCCACATCAGTGCTTGGTAATACAGATACTTTGTCTTCTGATTCAAGATACAATCCTTGGTCGATATTTTCGCTATTAATTGGGCTAGGTATCTCAATAGTCGGGGTTTTCTTTTCTTGGATTGATTTTCCTCCATCCTCATCGGAACTAATTTTTGAGGCTGAAGGCAGAAGCAGCCCTGCCCACCAAAGACCAACCAACACTAAGATGGCGATGCCGCTACTCCAAATTATTCCAGACTCAACAATTTCAGTAGTTTCCATTTTTGATAAAACGATGAATGCAGAATCATCTGAGGCATCATCATCTACATCATAAGGAGCATCACAGAATAATGTCGCAATTACCTTTTCACCATCACTGACAGGAGGTCTATCTAGGTCGAGTATCGGAACGTGGTCTGATGAAACTAAATCTATGGACCAGATTCCACTCCATCCTGAGGTGTTTAATTGCAACCAGCAATCAATATTCTCCAACACTTGTTCATTGCTTCTAGATAAGCCAATTCTAAGGTCCCCCGAATCCAATTCATTTAGGTAAGAAACCCCAATATTCCAGCCACTTGCACTGATCGAAATTCCTTCCTCATCACTTGATAGAGTTCTACCGTGTGAATCTACCAGTTTAATCTGTAAATTGTGCTTACCTGGAATCGCTTCCCAATTTGATGAAGTGATATTAATGATCAACGAATCATCAATAGGTGCGTTGAAAGTTGATGAGTGAATTATTTCCCCTGATTTTGTAGATAAAATAATTGTAGCACTCATACTTGAACTACCATTCTGAATAGTACAACTGGCTAAAGTAGCACTGCCATTATGGGTTGGTTTCCCGAGTGTAGCAGCAACTGAAGAAATAATCACACATGAGACTCCCCGATTATTTAGGGGAATGGACTCAATATGCAGGGGCAACTCTTCAGATGAATCCGAATTGACGACACTCGCAGTTAGGTCTGTTGAAGCCGAAGGAATTGTCAACCACCATACACTTCCATCTTTAGTGACAGTAATGCCTGTTTGAGAAATAGAGAGTGAACTAACATTGCCATAAAACCGAAGCGCAGTTTGGTCGCTGGAGACTCCATTGATGTAAGGACTACTCTGCCAAGAAGTATTTGCGGCTTGTACTCGGATATCTTTTTCCAAACTGATTCCTGAATCAGAGAGAATGGAAACCTTGGCTAAGAAACTACTACCATCCCAATTTGAGGAAGGCTTCAAATCAATTCCAAGTCCTTTGGATTCTCCTGCTGCTAACATCAAATGATTACTTCCAGCCACATTCCAACCAGCTGGAAGTCCACTAACTGAAATGGCAACATCGGCTAATGCATTGCCATCATTTTCTAACCAAGCCAGAGGCAAACCACCTTCTGGGCTGACAAACCAAGTCTCAGCAGAATCAAAATTC
>JAOMAZ010000020.1 GCA_028344335.1 Deltaproteobacteria bacterium
GACACTGAGAAAGAGGATGCTGACACTGAGAAAGAGGATGCTGACACTGAGAAAGAGGATGCTGACACTGAGAAAGAGGATGCTGATACTAAGGAAGCAGATGCAGATACAGGTTCCGTGCCTGGCTTCGGTTTTGTTCTGGTTTTCACAGCGTCGCTTGCAGCTGCTGTTGTAGCAACTCGTGGACGTGAAGGCATACAAATCTGAACGAGTATTTGTTCAAGAATTCAAAAACAGTTGCATCCCCTTGTTAGATGCGCGATTGGTGGAGTGTGGTTTTCATACCATTATTCCTGATGCAAAAATATAGCATCCATAGCCAAATGAACCCATGGCAACCAATACCATTGGCAAAGTCATGGTATATTTGTTTGAACCAACTCGGCCCGAAACTACGCCACAAAGTGCTCTTTCAAAACCACGGTTCCCACGCCTTTCAGGATGGTATCACAGAGGTTTAGGCCGGTTTGAGATGCGGGGAGCAGGATTCGAACCTGCGAAACAGTATGTACTGGGACCTAAACCCAGCGCCTTTGACCAAGCTTGGCAATCCCCGCGTAGCCTCGCCCAGATAGCAAGGGGTCATGAGTGCATCGCTTCTGCCATTGGCCGATGTTGCGTCGCTTCGCTCGCTTTCTCGATGCTGCGGCTTGGTTCTCAAGTTGGATTTGGGCAAGCCTTTGGATGGCAGAATTGGGCTATTCAACTTCATTTATTTTTGCCATGGCGATATTCCACTCTTTGTGCTTGGCAATCACCTCGCTTATTTCAGGACGTCTGGTTGATTTGTATCAGCCAAAGTGGATTGCTGTAGGTGGCCTGCTACTTGCTGCTGTGGCTATTGCCATGCAAGCTTCGGTTACTTCAGTTCTTGGCATTGGTTTCACTCGTTTGTTGGGAGGGATTGGCCATGGCGCTACGATGCCTGCACTTGTCGCATGGTTGCGTCGTGATAATCAGCAGGTTAGTGGCTTGGCTGCTTCAGGTCAACTGGGTTGGGCAGCGGGTGCTCTTAGCGCTGGTGCTGTGGTCGACTTATATTCGCTTGAATGGATGTTCATTGCTGCTGCAGTATTGAATGTGATTGCCCTTTCGTTGTTGTGTTTTCAATCTCAACCTGCTGCTGCAGCACCTGGTTCAAAAGCTCGTTCACCACTGAAAGTTTATACTGATTTGAAATGGTATTACATCCCATTCTTCGCTCGTCAATCCGGCGCTCATACCTTGTGGGCAGTGTGGGGAATTCTGTTAGCAGGACTTGCAGTAGGTCATGATGTATTGGCTTTGAACACGGTAATTGGAGTAGTCCAAGCAATCAATGGAATCGTCCAGTTTACAGTTGGCATGACGATTGCAAAACGTTGGCATCCAAGTAAGTCGATTCGTATTGGCTATTGGCTCAGTGTTTTCACATTCTTGGGATTCTTGACTACTCGACCAATCGGTGAGATGTTTGATATTGCACCATTGTATGTAATGTTGATTTGGCAAGCACCGCTTGGGATGGGTTTTGGTTTGTTGTATATTGGCACATTACGAGGAGTATCTGAATCATGTGATGAGCCAGGAACTGCAACTGGTTTGATTGGAGTAACACTTTCCAGTTCTGCAATATTTGGACCAGCTATTGGTCTTGCTTTCTACTCACTTTCTATGGCCAACGGTTGGGAGTGGTTATTGGTTGACCACAGAACTTCTATGCTATTGGCTGTTTTCGGTTCCTTAATTGGAGCTTTGTTGTTTGCAAAACACTGGACTGGTAGTACGGACGAGGCAGAGTAACTGCCCTTTTTTTGTTTTTTATTGTGGGAAACCACATATGTGATTGGCAACGCGATTAGACCTCATGGCGAACATAGCGGTGTTGGGATTGGGCAATTGGGGAACCGCTCTAGCACGTATGTGGTTGGAAGATGACCACCACGTCTTTGGCTGGACAGTTGAGCAAGAAGTCTATGAATCGGTAATGATGGATGGTGTAAACCGCAAATACCTTGATGATGTTGAATTGACCGGACTTGATGTTACAATGAGAGTTGAGGAAGCCTTGGATTCCAGTGAGATTGTTGTTCTTGCTTTACCCTCAGGGGTAATCCTTGATGTTGTCAAGGATATCTTACCTCATTTGCGCCCTGGGCACGTATTGTTGGATTTAGCTAAGGGTTTGGCGCCAGGAGAGAGATTGATTTCCCAAGCCATCGATGAGATGTTAAAGGCTGCAGATATGATCAATCCTATCGCTGTAATGACTGGGCCAACAATCGCTCCTGAAGTTGCTAGTGGTGTTCTGACTACTGCATTGGTTGCTTCGCATGACCGCTCGATTGCTGAGAGATTGGTCGGTACGCTCTCTACTGAGAATTTGGTTCTTCATGCTGCAAATGATCCGGTTGGAGCTGAATTATGGGGGGCTTTCAAAAATGTAGTCGCTCTTGCTTGTGGTTTGGTTGATGGTTTGAGTCAGATTGGTAGTTTGGGCGGTGATAATCTAAAGGCTGCAATCTTTACTGCTGGTTTCCGTGAAGGCTGTCTTTTGTTACCTCTCCTTGGTGCACGTGCTGAGACTGCCTTTGGTCCGGCAGGGATGGGGGATTTGTTTGTGACTTCTACTTCTCCAGTTGGACGTAATCGTCGGATGGGAGAGAAATTAGGTTCTGGGCTATCGCTGGAAGAGGCACTGGATGAGATGGTGATGGTTGCTGAGGGTGTGCGTGCTGCGAGGATGTTTGGTGAGCGGGCAGAGAAGGATGGGATTGAGGTTCCATTCATCAAGTCAGTTAACACTCTATTAGATGGTCATTTGACTGCTGAAGATTGTGCACGCAGAATCGTTTCCCTCTCTTGAGGGGTATTCTATTCAACCCCTAATGCTTCGCAGGCTACATGGCCGATGATTTATCAGACCTTGAAGCTCGCCTTTTTGAGTGGATACGTCAATCTGATTTTGAGAACGTTCCTTGGTCGACTGCCAAGGCTGCAAAAGCCTTCAAGGTTAAACCTGATGATATTTATGAGGCCCTTTCTGCCTTGACTAAAAAGGTACCAAAGCGCATCCAAGTCTCTTACAAGGGTGGAGCGATTCGTGTCGCAGCCGAATGACATCCTTCTCTATGATGGAGATTGTTTGCTCTGTTCAAAGTGGATGCGGTTTTTTTCGAAGCGTCTGAAATACCCCATACGGATTGAGGAATTAGATAACTCCCCAGATAGATTAGATGTTGACTCTGTCCAATTATTCAGGAAAGGCCAGCCCTTTACCCATTCTGCTGCGGTTATTCGTTGCTTATTGTACATGAGTTGGCATTGGAGGATATTGTACCCCTTTGCTTGGATGATTCCCCTTCCGCTGCGTAATGCAGTGTATAGAGGAGTGGCCAAGCGCCGTCATTCTTCTTCATCTTGAGTGCTCTTTTTGTGATGATAGCGGGCTGCTATCCCTGCTGGAAGGAATACTGTTCCCCAACTAGGACGCTTGACGTCGCCTTCTTCGGTGACGAATGAACGGATGTACATCGATAGCATGTCTATTGCTACGACAACGATGAAGACCACGATAAGTAATGCTGCAGCCTTATCATAAGCGAGGAATTTCAATTGATTGTTGATATGATAACCAATTCCTCCGGCCCCTACAATACCGAGAACTGTACCATGGCGTACATTATATTCGAACATGAATAATAATTGGCTGATGAGATGATTGGCAGCCTCAGGTATCGCTACGTGGAGGGAAGTTTCACTTCGCTTCAGACCCATCGCTCTGGCCGCTTCTAACGGTGCATTTTGCACTCCTTCGATAGATTCATACTGCAGTTTTCCAAGGTACCCTATGGTGTAAAGTGCCATAGCGAATATGCCGGCAACTGGGCCGATACCGATGAAAATAAGTAGGAATATAGCCCAAATGATACTTGGAAGACTGCGCATCGCTGAGAGGAAGATGCGAACTGGAATTGATACCCAAGTCGGGGAAAGATTGGAGGCAGCAAGAGTGGCGAGCGGCAGCGCGATGACAAAACCAAGAATCGTTGCAACAAAGGCCATTTTCAATGTTTCAATGATCCCAGTATAGGCCGGTGAACAAAAGAAACCTTCTGCCCCCTCACAAGGTGGACTGGCATCAAGAACTGACCAATCAAGTGGCCAAATCGACTCACTGAAGAAGATAACTAAGTTGTCGAGACTTCCATCTAAGCGACCCCAATCATCCCCTACTACATCGAGAAAAGTCATCCAAGCCAGCAGTACCAAGGCAAGAATTGCGATGATGAAGTGATGGCGCCTCACGGATCAACCTCCTTCAGTTTTCCATCTTCTATTAACCAAATTCTATCTGCAATCGAGCGTGCTATTTCTTCATGATGTTCAACCATAACCAAGGCGCAGCCTTGCTTTCTAACCATTTGTTTGACAATGCGCAGGACGATTTCAACATTATCATCGTCGAGTTCCCCCAGAAATTCATCGGCAAGAATAATTTGTGGTTTTTGAGCCAAGGCTCTCGCCGTTGCAACTCTACGTTGTTGCCCTCCGCTTAGAATCCTAACTGGGTCATTAAGGTGTTCAAGGATTCCCAACTTCTCGATTGCTTCCTCAACATCTTTTCGTAGTTGTCTAGGAAGCGGAGCAATGGCAGGATGCCAAATTGAAGTTCTACATCTCGCCCCTAATTCTACATTTGCTTTGACAGACATATGCCGGACTAAGCCCAACCTTTGCGGAATATATCCAAGACCGCCGCGCTTTGGAACTAGTCTCTCAACACTTCCTTCAAGTGGAGCAATCAGCCCAGCAATAGTCCTTATCAGAGTGGTTTTTCCAATTCCAGAAGGTCCTAGAATTGCGATTATTTCTCCGCTATTAATACTAGTCGATACATCGCCGATTAATGGTTTATCATAACCAACCGCAAGGTGGTCTAATTTAGCCAATTCTTTGGGCATTATTGCCTCATCCTAATTCTCAATCCCATACTTGTCGTTGAAGTAGGTCGAGATTCCAGGGACATTTTGCACAAGTCCGCCATATGATCCAAGGTGGTCTTCAGCATTTGTTTCAACAAGACCGGGAGTGTTGAGAACGTTGCTTAGGATTTCTTTCCCTTCTGGACTATCATTCAGAGATAATAGGGCCGCAGTAATTTTGGCTGCTTTTGTATTGTCTAATTTCGAAGGATTGTACATGATTGGGTGGCTTGGCGCTTTTCCGAAGACTGGCAACTTGACGTAGCGCTCCATTCCAAGGCACCAGTCTTCGTTATCGCTTGCATTTTCATTTTCACAATATTTTGCGACAGTGCTATCTTTGGCGAAAGCAACATCCCCAGTCCCATCTGATAAACACTTTACTGCACCACCATAGCCGTAGTAGGGTGTACCGGTTTCAGGGATACTTGCATTCTCATTGAAGAAACTAGTTATGGTGTCGCGTAGAGATGCGATATCATCCGGATTCCCTTGTACAGTTGCATAGTTATTGCCAATTAAGTATCCCATTGGAAGTAGCATTCCAGCGGATTTGAGCCAGCCTGTATGGCAGGAAGTTTTACCCTGAAGAAGTGCAAATGGATCGGTGTTATCATCACCATCGAAGTAGGCTTCTGCCATCTCACTGTCGTTTAGTACCCAAGCATGGGCTTCGTAGTAGGTGCGTCCATCGTCCTTCTGGTCTGCGGCTAATACACCAAGGTCGTATTGTTGCCACCCCATCCAAGCTGCTGCACCGTCCATGAAGGCGATATCGGCATGACCAAAGCGAAGTGCTTCGATTATTGCTCCTTCAGAGATTATTGGGTAAAGTGTAACGTCCATATCAAGTTCTGCTGATAGGAAATCTGAAAGAACTTGTGGGTTTTCATCTGGACTTTCATAATCGTCTTTGACTTCGTAAGCGATAACGAGGGAATCTCTTGTATCCGAATTGTCTTTACCAGGTGGAAGAACTGAACCTAAGCATCCAGCAAGACTGGACATGGATATCAGCAAAGCCAAAAATATTGTTTTAATCATTATTGGTCTTACCATCATGTGTATCGCACTCCTGTGGAGACGGGCGGGAGGCATGTTACCTATAATCTTTAGGTTGCCCTAAACTAGTTTTAAACAGGCAACTGCTATCTATTAGGAGTATTTTATAAAAAAACTAGGCAGTAATTTTTAGGGCGCCCGAAAAATATTATTCAAGACTTTCTAACCACTCGATAACAACATCCTCAGCCCATACATCATTACTTTCTCCAAAACTAGGTCTAACTATCGTCAAGACTGTTGCTTCTCCACCCCATTCTGCTTGGATAACTGTTAGAACATCAGCTTTCAGAGTTATCAAAGGCAGGTCGATATCCATGACTATTTGCTGACGTTTAACATGCATGACTTTGTCAATATCTCCTCGTTTATAATGATGGGTTGATTCACTATCAATGTCAACTAACTCAAATAATTCAGGGTCGATGTTGACCCGCGAGGAGCCTTCATTCAAGGCTTCAATACTACTTTGCATGCGTGCTTTATCCGCACCTGTAATGCTGATTAATCCCAGAATACCAATTTCTCCTAAGACTGGATTTAGAGCCCAAGGAGTTCGCCCAGTAGTGATTGATACCGCTGCTAATTCTGGTTCGCCTAATAACCAAACATATTGTTCAGTAGCAGGATAAATTGCGGTATTTAGATTTTCTTTGGACAATGGCTCTCCCCACGACTGAGGACCTACGGGTATTGATGTTGGAACAAACCCAGTCAATAAGATTCCAACAATAGATACGGCAACAAATATGCTTCGATGTTTTTTTGAACCAGAATATAATTTACCCCAACCTAATACTCCCATCATGAAAAGCAGCGGAATTATCGGCCCAAAAGGAATGAACCATGTTCCAAGCAATAACAAGCAAAAAATGACTATTAGCCACTCTTTGTCAATCAACCTTTCTTCGCTTTTATTGAAGTGCCACCAAAGGGCTGCTACGGGAATGGCTGGTATCAGCCAAGCGATGATCGCATTGACTACCATAATCGATTGGCAGCCTCGCTATATGAAAAGGCAAACCCCTGAAAACAGGTCTTTGGAGTTTATTTCACAGGCCGCGGAAGCCAGCCAAAATCTCATCTAAACTTTCTTTGGATGGGCGCATTTGCTCTTCTTTGAGTTGAGAAAGGGGGGTGTCAACCAAATTTTGATCTTCAGCCGCACTTGGTTTTCCTGGGTCGAAGTATAGAAGCCCAGTTACGTGTTTCTTTTCTCTTTCAGCATTATGCATGGCAGCAAGAGCAGCCACCGCGTTGAATGGGTCATGTTCTTCACTGATTGTTTCCAATCGAACCATTGAGCCATCGTGCAATTCGATGTCGCGATAAGCACCTGCGGGAATTTCCACTTCTTCCATTGGGCTGAAACTTGGTATGTAATCTACTGCGTGCAATTCGACATCATGTTCTTTGACGTATCCATATGAGCGCATCGACTCATCGTTATTGTTGAAGGTCACACAAGGTGAGATGATGTCGATTAAAGAAAACCCTTTATGGCTAATTGCAGCCTTCATCAAGGAGGTTAGTTGCTTCTTGGCTCCAGAGAATGAGCGGGCTACAAAGGTACAACCGAGGTTGACAGCAAGTGCGCAGAGGTCGATCGGCTGAGTTTCATTAGTAGTTCCTTTTTTCTTCTTTGAACCTATATCCGCAGTGGCTGAATACTGGCCTTTGGTTAAACCGTAAACTCCATTATTTTCTAGGATATAAACCATGTCGAGGTTGCGACGAATGGCATGAATCAATTGCCCAATGCCAATACTAGCGCTATCTCCATCTCCACTAACTGCTAAGAACGTCATATCTTTGTTATTCATCGCAGCACCTGTTGTTACACTTGGCATTCTTCCGTGTACAGTATTGAACCCATGTGATTGAGAGAGGAAATATGCTGGTGTTTTGGAGGAACAACCGATACCACTCATCTTGACAATTCTCTTTGGGTCCAAACCATTTTCCCATGCTGAAGTAACGATAACATTGGAAATTTGGTCGTGACCACAACCAGGGCAAAGAGAGGATGGCCCTCCCTTGTAATCGTCTTTTGGTAAGTTAATGACATTCAGTTTTATGGTCATGCGAGCACCTCCGTTGTAGCACCAACTTTTCTTAAGACATCCATTATTTTCTTAGCATAGATTATTGCCCTTGGGGGCATTCCATCTGAAAAAGCACAACTGTGAACTCTTGGAACCAATTCAATCGGCAATTCCTTGCGTAGGATTCCATACATTTGACCATCACGATTTACTTCTAAAATAATTGTTGTTTCATGGTCACGAACAAACTTTTCAGCAATCGGCGAAAGGGGAAGAGAGCGTATTCTGCATTGTGATACTTTCATACCGGTAGATTCTAGAATATCGTCGATTTCTTGAATCATATTTTCCATACTTCCGTAGTAAATAATCCCGATTTCCAGTTCTACTTCCTCTCTTAGAATTGGCTGTGGTAGCCATGTTCTGGAGTTGTCTATCTTTCGCTTTAGACGTTCCATATTTGCATGGTAGATTTCGGGCTTTTCGGAGTAGGTTCCATCTTCATCCTTACCAGTTCCTCGGTAGAGTATCGGATCTATTCCGGAGCCTGGTAATGTTCGGTAGCAGATTCCATCTCCGTCGACATCACGGTATCTTCCGTGGTTTTCGATGGCGTCTATTTCTTTTTGTGTGTGCAATACTTTTCCTCTATCCATTGGAGTATCGGGGTAGGTAAAACCGCTGCATTTCCATTTGTTCATCCCTAAGTCGAGGTCTGAGAACCCGAAGACCAAAGTTTGTAATCGTTCTGCAATATCGAAGGCCCGCCAACTAAATTCGAAACATTCTTCCATATTTCCAGGGATTAGGACAGGGAATTGAGTATCACCGTGACTGGCTTCGTAAAGCATTGAAAGGTCGCCTTGTTGGGTTCTAGTAGGTAGTCCAGTGGAAGGACCAGTGCGATTAACATCCCAAACTACACAAGGAATTTCTGCGAAGTAGGCTAAACCGATGAATTCGGACATCAATGAGATTCCAGGGCCACTAGTGGCCGTCATTCCACGCCCACCAGCAAAACCTGTTCCGATAATCATTCCAACAGCAGACAATTCATCTTCAGCTTGGATGACTGCACAAGTTGTCTTTCCATCTTCATCATGGCGAAGTTTTGGCAACCAATCGATTATGCCTTCTGCTACTGATGAAGATGGAGTGATTGGGTACCATGCTAGAGTTGTTATTCCACCGTATATTGCACCTAATGCAATGGCTTCGTTTCCTTCAATCATGAAAGAACCCTCCTCAATCTCTCGGGCTTCAACCCGATATGGGCCTCGCTCTTCACCGAAGTTTTCGGCTGCAAAATCTCTTCCCAATGCTAAAGCTGTTGAATTTAATTCTATGGCCTTTTGTTTGCCCTTGAATTGTTTGTTTAATGCTGATAGAATTGCATCATCATCGAGGTTTAACAAATGGGCTAGAACTCCAACATAGATGATATTGGCAATCATTCTTGCCAACTTAGGATGGATGCCTCGAGCCATCTTGGTCATAGGTACAGGTAAGACTAGACAATCATCTCTCTCAACTGGAAGTTTAACATCTGTATTGTAGATGATGACAGTTCCAGGTTCACATGCTTCGATGTCGGCCTCCCATGTTGCTTTGTTCATCAATACCTGAATATGGGTTCGATTCCCTGGTGCTTGATACCCAGCATCTGAAGCACGAATGATATACCAAGTTGGTAGGCCGGAAATATTAGAGGGAAAAAGATTCTTTCCGCTGACATTAACACCCATGTCAGAGATGGTTTGCAGAAGAATGAGGTTGGCACTTTGCGAGCCAGTGCCATTTGCTGTTGCGATGTTAAGCGTGAAGTCGTTGATTATGTTGTCCATGCTGGTTCCTCTCTGAGTTTGAAATTGAATGTGCTGTACACCGTAGGTGTGAATAACAGATTCGACCCCTTCTCTTGCCGCTTTGGGGGCTCCATGCGACTATTCAACATATTGGTAGTGGGCAGTCTGATAATACGGTGTGTTCAAGACGGGGTGGTTGGTCGGCGGGTTCATGGCAAGTGATGACCTAACCAAGGGTTGGGACTCTGTTGAGAAAAAAATCAAGAAGAGTCAATTCGATGAAGCACTCCTCGATTTGAGAGTGTTGGATGAATCTGGAGACAATGCGATGACTTGGAAATTAGCCGGAGATTGCAAGAAAGGATTGTCTGAAGAATTAGGGCAAAAGAAAGCTTACAGAGAGGCAGTCAAGCATTACAAACGGGCTCTGAAGATGGACCCGAAATTCAAAGATGCAAGGATTGGACTTGAAGGACTGAAAAATGAGATGTTAGTAGAAGGTGTTCGTGAGAGGACAATTCCAAAAATAATCGACGATGGTACGCCAACTCTATTCGGTATTGTTGCAATTCCACTCTTAATGATGACAATACTTGCGGGTGTTAAATTAATTTCAGATGAGGCCTCTTCAGACAATTCACCTGCTTTCGATTATACTGCTGTAATGAATGTGCAGTGGACCGATGGTAACGGTGCTCAGCATGATGATTCAATTACCATTGAATTGTATGTTGATGCCGCTCCAATCCATGTTGAGAATTGGCTTGGCCATGCCCGTGCTGGGAATTACGATGACGTTCGTTGGCACCGTATTATTGATGGATTCATGCTACAAACCGGAGACATAGAAGGGAAGGATGGTTCTGGAGGATATGCCTATGAATTCCAAGGTTATTGCAATGGTCAAGTTTCGACTTCTTGTGAACAATCAGTTTGGACAATTCCTGATGAAGCCAATAATGGTATTCCCCACCAACCAGGCTCATTAGCAATGGCAAAGACTAGCGCCGCTAATACAGGGGGTAGTCAATTTTACATCGTTGACAAAGATGGCAGTCAAGTGCCACCTTCCCACCTTGATGGAGTTCACACCGTATTCGGTCAAGTCATAGATGGAATGGACATCATCGATGCCATGGGTCAAGTACAAACTGGTTCAAACGATATGCCATTAAATGAAATGCTCATTAAAAATATTGAAATTTCTTCTGAAGAAAAGAAAGGTCTTCTCGATTACCTGATGTTCTGGTAAGGCAGACCATAGTTTGCTTGCGTCATCTTGATGCGGGATGTACTAGTCGCCGTCAATATGGAAGGCTTACGCAAGGAGTTCTCATTGGCTGACGGGTCTGAAGGTATGTTGATTCCGCTATCTGAAAGTGGCGTAGATGTTTGCGCCCTACCATTTAGCATTCGAATCCTTCTTGAAGGTGCGATGCGTAATTGTGATGACTTCTTAATAACTCAAGAAGATGTGCAAAATATTGCCTCATGGAAGCCACAAGGGGAGCGTGGAGAAATACCCTTTATGCCCTCAAGAGTCATACTTCAGGACTTTACCGGCGTCCCAGCTGTTGTAGATATGGCGGCGCTTCGAGAAGCGATGGTTCAGTTAGGTGGCGATCCAACCAAAGTAAACCCACAGGTACCTGTTGATTTGGTCATCGACCATTCGGTCCAAGTGGATTATTCAGGACTTTTTCCAGATGCACAAGAACGCAACATGGAGATAGAATATGAGCGCAATATGGAACGTTATAAATTCCTCAAGTGGGGACAACAAAGCCTTGCAGATTTCCGCGCCGTGCCACCTGGAAGAGGTATTGTCCACCAAGTCAATCTTGAATGGATAGCCAGTGTTGCTCGTCAAGAAAACGGCATTTGGTTGCCTGATTCTCTAGTTGGAACCGACAGTCATACAACTATGATAAATGGTTTGGGAGTTCTTGGTTGGGGTGTTGGTGGAATTGAGGCTGAAGCCGTCATGCTAGGACAACCCATCTACATGCTCGCCCCAGATGTAGTAGGTTTCCGTCTAACTGGAAGTTTGAAGGCAGGAGTAACTGCTACTGATATGACTCTACAGATTGTAGAAATTCTAAGGGGACATGGTGTAGTTGGAAGTTTCGTGGAATTCTTTGGTCCTGGAATGCAAGCCCTCTCTTTGCCTGACCGCGCAACAATAGCAAACATGGCTCCTGAATATGGCGCTACATGTGGATTTTTCCCAGTCGACGAAACGACTTTGGAATATATGCGTCTGACCGGCCGTGATGAAAGTGATGTGGCTAATGTCGAGGCTTATTGCAAGGCCAATAATCTATGGTACTCTGCTGAAGATAAGGAACCTAAATTCACTTCGATTTTAGAACTCGACCTCTCAACAGTTGTGCCATCTTTAGCAGGTCCTAAAAGACCTCAAGACAGAGTGAGTCTAGATCACATGTTCGACCACTTTCATGACAGTTTATTCGCTGATGTAGGGCACTCAGGACACGGCGTAGAAGATTCAGAAATATCAAAGAAGCAGGAAGTTGGTGGCAAGGATTACTGTTTAAGACATGGTGATGTGGTTATTGCAGCCATAACTTCCTGTACTAATACCAGCAATCCTGGTGTTATGTTGGCAGCAGGTTTGGTAGCGAGAAAAGCTCGTGAATTTGGTTTATCGGTCAAGCCTTGGGTGAAGACTTCCTTAGCCCCTGGTTCACGAGTTGTTACTGAATATTATGATGCATCAGGCCTTTCAGAAGACCTCTCAGCACTTGGATTCAACAATGTTGGCTACGGTTGTACAACCTGCATTGGAAACTCGGGCCCACTCGACGAGGACATCGAAAGCGCCATCGATGAAGGCAACATCATCGCTGGCAGCGTCATATCTGGAAATCGAAATTTTGAAGGACGAGTCCACCAAAAAGTGAAGGCATCATATTTGGCAAGCCCACCCTTGGTAGTCGCCTACGCCTTGGCTGGTACATTAGATATTGATTTGACAAAGAATGCATTGGGACAGGATAACGATGGCAAAGATGTATTCCTCTCAGATATTTGGCCAAGTGAAGAGGAATTGAAACAAGTCATTGCCTCCTCGATAACTCCGGAAATGTTTAGGAATAAATATGGAGATGTGATGGAAGAGCCTCGGTGGGACGCAATCCCTGCGGAAGCCAGCGACCTATATGACTGGGAAGAGGATTCAACTTACATCCGCTTACCTACTTTCTTCGAAGGAATCAAGCCAGAAGTTGAGACCATTGAAGCAATTTCAGGGGCTCGTTGCCTCTTAAAATTAGGTGACTCTACTACTACCGATCACATCTCTCCAGCAGGTGCTTTCCCCGCCTCTGGTCCAGCCGGTCAATACCTTCAGAGTCACGGAGTTGAAAGAAAGGATTTCAATTCCTTTGGCAGCCGTCGAGGCAACCATGAAGTGATGATGAGAGGTACTTTTGCAAATGTCCGAATCCGCAATCAATTAGCACCAGAAACAGAAGGAGGAATGACAATTCACTTCCCCACTGGAGATGTTCTACCCGTCTATGATGCAGCAATGTTATTTGCCAAAGAAGACACTCCATTAGTAGTCCTAGCAGGCTCACAGTACGGCACAGGAAGCAGTAGGGACTGGGCTGCAAAAGGGACCCTTCTCCTCGGAGTTAAAGCAGTAATTTGTACTTCATTTGAGAGAATCCATCGTTCCAATTTAGTTGGAATGGGAGTCTTACCACTCTGCTTCAAAGAAGGAGAGGATGCAGATAGTATTGGCTTGGATGGCACAGAGACTTTTGATATCCCAATTAGTGATGATGTGCAGCCATTGCAGACCTTGAAAGTTTCAGCAAGAAAAGCAGATGGTAGCTGTATTGAATTTGAGACAACAGTCCGTCTTGATACTCCAGTCGATGTTGAATATTATCGCAATGGTGGTATTCTTCACACAGTGGTCCGTAAATTGGCAGAGTGAGACGGTCATAGGCAATACTCATAGAGAAATCTTGTTAGCCTTACGTCCATGAAACAGCGAGATGCATTGGTTTTGGGGATAATTCTCCTGCTCTCCCCTTGGTTATCGAGTATTTCTCTTTCAGATGAAAAGGTCACAAACGAGGCAGTATGGAACTTCATCGGTGGCTCAAACCAGAGTTCTCTTCTTCCAGTTCAAGGTGATTCGACCACCTTCCAACATCTCACAGGAAGTCGGGCAGATAATGCCTCAGTTGACTTTTCATTTAGCCCAACAAAGCCATGGAGAAACTCAACCATAGACCTTCGAAATACCGCAGGCGGGGGTATATTTGAAAATACTACAGTTGGCAGCAGTGGTATTCAGTTGGTCAATAATGCAAGCAACTCTTATTCTCCAAGCCCCGGAGCAAGTAATTTGACCATTCTCAACCAGACATACATGAGTGGAAATCATAGTTATGATGTTCTCTACATGGGTTGTGGAATCGTTTCCTGCGGAAGTATCATTGTAAATGGTAGCCTGACAATAAATGCAAACCGAATCGTTGTCGAAGTTAGTACTTACATCGATGCATCAGCATCATGGTGGAGCGGTACTGGGGTTGGAGGAAGTCAACAACAAGCGAGTAATGGAAGATCATCTGGGGCAGGGGGCGGCGGACACAATTCAAGTGGCGGCGATGGCGGTGCACCTTCAAGTGGAAGTTCCTCAAATGGTGGCTCTTCCTATGGAAATGGTAGCGAAGCAGGCTCAGCCGGAGGCAATATCTCCTCCTCTTCAGGAAACTTACTTTCCACGGGTGGAAAAGGAGGTGGCATCCTCAATCTCTTTGCTTCAAGTATTTACATCAATGGCAGTATCAAAGCCGAAGGTGAAGACGGAGATGTTGGAGCAGCACCACCAGGAGGTTCAGGTGCGGGAGGCAGCGGTGCTGGCGGAGGAAGTGGAGGTAGTATCCTACTTCAAGCCAATATAATCGCGGTTGGAACGACTGGCCAAATATCAGTAGATGGTGGTAATGGTGGCAATGGTGCTAATGGACAGTGTGCACAAGGTACACCTTGTCTATTCATGTATGACGGTGGGCATGGTGGAGGAGGTGGCAGTGGCGGATATATCCGCATCATCAATTCAACAGGTGGCTATAGTAGCAATGGTGTAATCACAACAGCAGGTGGAAACGGTGGCTCTGGTGGTCAAGCATATGGCACAGGCGCAGCAGGTAATTCCGGAGGAAATGGAGGCGTAGGTTTACTTTCAGTACAGGGATTTGTAGGATATTCTGGACCGGATTTCTTAGCCTATGGAACTTGGACAAGCGGACTACTCTATACAAATGATATTGCAATTGAGGATGCATACGTTAATTTCTCATATTCCATTCCTGCTGACACCAATATAGAATTTGAATCTCGTTGGAGCCTTGATAACCAGACTTGGTCTGATTGGGTTGAGGGTGACATCAATGGTACAGCAGGCCCTCGTTTGGTCGCTTATCAATTCAAATTGATACTATCGACTGAAGATAATACCAGTACACCTTATGTTTCATATGTACATCTTTTTTCAAGAAACTGGCAACCGATTTCTAATCTCCAAGTTAGCCTTGAGGGGACAAATGTCTTCGGGCCGATAACCGCCAACATTGGCGCTACCTTCACCAACAATTCCTATAATACTTCAAATCTTAATTCCATAACGCAGGAAGTTCCAATCAATGGCATGGCTGCCGGAGATGGATGGTATTTCATTGAATCATTTACTTCCTCTTCCTCTGATAATTTGAGTATTTCATTGGGTGGTCAAGAGTTAGTAAATATTTCAGAAAATGATTTCCCACCCCAGGGACTGGACCTCAAAATGCCTCAATCCTTGTTGAATGCCAATTGGCCCACATCCATTTCTACAACCCGAAATGGTACTGATTATGGGCTTATTACTTTGACTTTCAACAGCCCCTCTAGTCATAATTCAAGCATGAAATGGCTGTCAATCCCGTGGTCAATAAATTTCACTGTTGATATTGCTGATGCAATGGATACTCACATTATTTCAGTTTGTGGGGATTGGTATAATGCAACCCTAACAAGAATTCATGGATTTTCAATAGAAGTTCAGGCCGATGGTGAGGATGACTCTGCAATTTTGACTTTAGATAATTTGGATATTGATTGGATCGATGATATTGCACCAGTTCTGAAAGATGCGTGGTTCGAGGTATCGGGAATTCGTAGTTCTCAAACTCGTCAAGGTGCTGCCGTTGACATAGCGATTCAAGATTGGTTAGCGGAGAGTAATATGCAGGTTGATGCTTGGGTTTTGGAGAATCCAGTTGCTGCTAATCTGACCTCAGTTGTCACTCTTGGCTCATCAACCACCGCTGGAGCGGGAGCCAGTGATTCCCAGAATACTGCATATGTTCCATTACTAGAGGATTGGTTGCAGGAGAACAACACACAATTATCGATCACCAACCTTGGACAGGGTGGGGCCAGAGTCACAGATTATCAGGCCAAGATGGCTCAGATTATAGCGGCTCAACCAGAGGTGGTCACCTTCCTCCCATTCGGTGATTATGCCAATACTCCGGTCTCTCAATGGTGGAGTGATTATGTTCCACTACTCGAACAGATTGAGGATACAGGCGCTCACACCTTGTTCTTCGATTTACGTATCGATCCTCAATATGTCTGTGGAAATGGCAGTGGTCCCGGTGGTTGTTATTCTGCTTCTGAAGCACATGGATTGAATGAGAAGAATGACGCCATGGCTGCAATCGCAGCGAATCTGAGTAATATCACACTAATCCCCTTTATCGATACCAATGCTGCTCATCCAGAGTGGAATGCTATGGATGGACATCCGAATGATACCGGACATAATAATATCGCAGATCAATTTATTTCTGAATTTGAGAACCTTCTCATCAACAATTGGATACCATCACAAGCACCCCTTTCAATGTCTTATGATCACACTAGAAATATTCACTTTTCTTCTTTCACAACCTCTGATTGGAATGTTGACCAAGACCACACTAGGTTCCTGTCTCTGAGAATGACCGATAATTTAGGCAATAGCGTCTTTTATGGGGCTGCATCAGACATCCAAGTTGTTCCAGTTTTACCTATTGTTGATAGCCTAATGTTGAGTAGCGAAAATGGTTTCTTAGATAATCACCCACTTGACTCAAGGTGGTGGCACAATCAGAGCATTATTTTCGATGTGGAGGTTGTCAATGACCGAACGGACTTGAATACCTCCATTCAATTGTCTTCTTCCCAAAATACAATTTCGATTCCACTAACTTGGAATGAATCCTCTGCATCCTATCAAAACTCTTGGCAAACTGGAAGGGTTAACATGGGAGAATGGAGTGTGGAAGTCCTCTGTTCAGATGACTTGAGGGATGAAGAAGACGGAAATGGAATGTATGAAGGAGACGATGCAAGTATCAATATTGTTGACCTTCAGAAGCCAAAGATAACCGATGTTTCTAGCGATTGGCTTGATGAATCCGAGTCTACCTATCGAACAATAGTTGAATGGTCGGCTGAATTAGATGAATCGGTAATTGGCTCTGTTTTCGTTAGTTTTGAAGATGGCTCACATTACCGAACTTTGATTCTAACTATTGATTCCCAAGGCGTTGGATATGCCGACCTTGACTTAACTTTGATGCAACCTGGAACTTATTATCTCGATGCTGCAATAACCGATGAAGATGGAAATAATGCCGAAGAATTCACTGCAGACCCCGACTTGACTTTGCTCATTCATCCACCTCCTGATGCTCCTTCGGTTCGCTTTAATGATACCCAATGGCAAGGCTGGAACCTGACTTGGTCTGGAACCTTGGTAAATGAAAGTGATCAACCTACTACAATTTCATTGATGATGGATGATAAAGATCTAGATGTTGATTTACAATGGAGTGAAAATGAATGGACTTTGACTTTAGATATGCGAGTCTGGTTATTGGGTCAACATAATCTTTCGATTAGCAGTTGTGATACTGAAAACCGATGCTCGACGAATGTGTCTTCGGTCGATACATTGGCTACTTTGACATTGTACGCCTCTTCCTCTTGCTCATCATCTAATGAAGATGCAAATGGAACAATTCAGGCAGTTTCATGTGATATTTCAAACCAAGGAAGTTGGCAGTCTTCAATAAGAGTGCGCCTTCTTTCTCCTGCCCCTGGAGTTCAATGTATTGATGAATTTGAATTACAATCAGGCGGAGAAATTAGTATTACTGTCTGCAACTTGTCAGAAGAATCAGAAGGTGAGCACAATTTGAACCTCCTAATAGAAGCCTTAGATATCAGAGGAGAATGGGTGGTTTTATCACAGGATACATTCATCTTATCGCGTCCAGTTGAGAAGGTTGATGAAGAACAACCAAAGGAAGAAGATGACCCTGAAGAAACAAAAACCGATATTTCTGAATCTAAATCTAATTCTACCAGCACTACACTTTGGGTTGGGGGGATATCTATTCTCGCTCTTATTGCAATTAGTCTATTGCTCAAATCACGACGTGGAGAAGAAGAAGAAACTGAGGAAGTTTACCTATGGGGAATGGAAGAGCCAACGGGGGTTCCTGAACCAATCGACCAAGATATTGCAAAAATCATGCTTGAAGTGGACGAAACTCCAACCATGTCTACACAATCACCTGCAAAAGCACAATGGGTAAAAGATTGGCAGAGTTTACCCGGTGGAGGAGAATATAGTAGTACTGAGGAAGGCCAATGGTACCAAGATGGCGAAGGAGATTGGTGGTGGTCACAACCAGATGGTTCGTGGGCTCGCCACTCATGACTGAGACGAGAGGTTCTTGACCCCCCACCCAGCAGCCACGGTTGATGACGAAGCGACTCAAGGGTCCCGTACGTTTCCGCTTTCGTGGAGAAGAGGACTTAGAAGTCATAATTGAAGGAGATGCTCGTTGGGTCGAACAACAGGTTATATTGCTTGGACTCGAAGGGGTCGGTTGGTCAATGTCCCAATCTAGTAACTCCATGAATATAGGAGGAGGGATGCCTCGGTTGAACTCCAAAGGAGAAGTTATTGCAGCCCCTCCAAGGGATATGGGACCCCCTCCTGACCCATCAAGAATTCCAGTTGTACATAGGAAAGTTGGTTCCTTGAACTTACATGAAAGGTTGATAAAAATGGGGATAGAAGCCCCACAACGACCAGACCCTTTGGAAATCGCAGAAGCTTTAGAAGAATTGGAAGAGCCCCCTGAACCGGTCCGAGATCCGCTTTCTTCTGACCCAATGGCTGAGGCTTGGTTGAAAGAAATCATGCGTGTTGCGGTTAGGGATTTTGGAGTTACTGGCTTATCCATAGAAGGAATTGAGAAAGCATCTCAAGGCCGATTGAGGAAAACCGACCTTGAATTGGAAGTGTGGCTTGATGTAATGTTCCGACATGGTAAGTTGGTGAAGATTCACGGCGGTCAAAAAATTGGTTATGGACCCAGCCCAAAATGGTTGGAAAGTAAATCAAAAACCATCATATAAGCGAGATAAGTATCATTCCTGTAATCTCGCAACATTATCTCTTAAACGTACTACTGCGCCCTATTTAATTGCATCTCAAAGGCTCGTGTGCGCAAAGGGGTTTAATAGAAAGTGGGAGTCGCAACTGTTAGTGAAGATGATGTTGATGAACAATAAACTCCTACGTACCCGTCTGCGAAGTGTTTCGTTGGTAGCAATCATGCTACTTTCGTTACTAAGCGCTGCAACCTTCACGAGCGCTTCAGTTTCTCGAACTTATGCAACAAACCGTGACCCCGTAGAAGTCTCTCTTGGTGATTTCGATTGCGATGGTGATAATGATGTAGCAGTTGCTACACAAGGTACACACACCATCAGTGTCCACTGGAACGATGGTACAGGGGACCTCTCAAAGCGCACCGATATTTGGGTCTCCGGTGAGACCGACCGTGTCGATGCAGAATGGGATGACTTTGCAAATGTAGTAAGCATTGAAGTCGGAGAATTCGATGGAAATGCAGGAGATGACATAGTAATTTACCAAAGAAACAACCCTTTCAAGACAGATTCTGACGGCGCTCCCGCTGGAGAGCCAGGAAACATCACTTTCCTCAATAACAATGGCTGTAGTGATGATGGATTTACAATCGGACAGAGATATTCTCACTTTTGGGTATGGGATATCGCAGCAGATGATTTAGATGGTGATGGAAACGATGAAGTCGTAGTAATTGACCTCATGGCTGATATCACTTCACAAAGAATGATCACATACCAAGGTCCAATCAGTGGCTCAACTCAAGCAAAGATAACTAGCCTTGGCCCATCAACTACTGCAAGGTATAATGAAATCATGCTTGGTGATTGGGGAGAAACTCAGGGCGTAGGTCAAACTTGTATGGATAAGGATGCTTGGACCGTCAGACTTCGAGGTGCCGATTATACAACTGGGCAATACACTACTCAAGGACATGATGACAACGTTACCGTTGTAGAATACAATTGTCTGACCAAAGCTTTCCCTACTGATATCGCTACTGCAACTCCACACACCGTTCAGATGGGTGTAGGTTGGGGTGGACCTTCAATCGGTGATATGAATGACGATGGAGTAATCGATGTTTTAGCCATCACCGATGGAAATGTAGAAAATATGTCCTACAAGACTAGTTCCACCTCTGGAACATGGGGCAATTCTCAGATTGCATACTTTGGACCATATATTGCTTGGAGCAGTTTTGTAACAGATTTGAATGGTGACTTTGAGCCAGATTTCATTAATCCAACGATTGCTGAACAAATTAATTCAACAGATAGTACGGGCCAGACAGAAGAGAACTATTACCTCCCACCTTCATCTACTACTCAAGTCACTCTGTCAGATGGAAATGGAGGACATTTGAACCCTCTTTCCTATCAGATGGGGCGAAGACCATCCGCAGTTGCAGTAGGTCAAATGGCAGGAGGCGCATCCAGTTCACTGGATATTGTAGTTGGACAAACTGGCTATGACTTCGGCAATTGGATCGACAATATGGGCTGGGATGGCCAGTATGACACAATCAGTGTCATCGAGATGGATAATAGCGACTTAGCAGTTTCAGAAATTGAGGTATCTCCAACCGACCGATATTACGGAATCGTTGGTGAAGGAACTCGCGACATTAATGTCACAATCACTAATACGGGAATGGATATTCTCAACGGAAATGCCGACATTGAAGTCCAACTGAAGGAAATCGATGAAGCAGCAAGTACCAACGATAGTGTTTACTCAAATGACTTCGATGGCAATGAGGATACCACTGGATGCAGCGGAGGCTGTGGATGGACCTTTGAGGAATACCGAGGTGAAACCAACTTCTGGCATTTGGAGACTAACCATTCAACAAATATTGGTACAGGAAACAACGCACCTGAATTTACTGCCAACGACCTCAAGCAGGACGATTTCATGTGGGCCGGAACAACCCGTGAAAATAGTAGCGGTGGAACTTGGAGTGGCTATCATCGAAACTGGGATATGTCGATGGTTCTCAACGACGTTGACCTAAGCAACTCAGACCGTGCTTGGATGTCTGCTGAGATTTTCAATCACCTCTCATTCGATGCCCTTGGTCAGAGTACTACAAATGGATTCCAAGTTGGAGATATTTGGGATGACCTTGCAATTATCGATGTCAGAGGAGAACGTGGTTGGAGCACAATCGCTTGCCCTACTTCTGCAATCCTAGACGGTGCTTGTGCCTCAGGTAAGAGCATGTGGGGTGGATATGATAACGAGCGCTTGTACAAGATGTACCAGTATAATGGAGGCGGAGCATATGCAGAGAGTAATCTATACTATGGAATCGCATCCTCTGGAACTTTCTACGGCTGGCAAAACTTCACCGAAGACGAAGGTGATTCAGGAGCCTTTGACCTATCTAACTGGGCCGGAGAAACAGTGGATATCCGATTCCGCTTCCGCACTGGATTCGATGGTAGTATTTCCAATGAAAACGAAAGCCGCTGGAGTGGTAGAGATGGATTTGCAGTAGATAATATCTCCATTTGGAAGCAGACAACAGCCTTCAAGGCAAATCCACAAACCGTATCCAATCAGATCACCTTAAGCAACTTGGCACCTGGAGAAACTCATGTCGAAACCATGCAGGCAGATTTCACTAATGATACGATATATCGTATCAGTGCAAGTGTTGACTTCAATCAGGATACGCAGGACATCAATAACGAATTAGTCTTCTACCTTCAAACTTTGAATGTATATGACCCAGCAGTTGTCGAATTCACAGAATTTGAACCTGGGGAATTATTCCCTGAAGCAGAAATGGATATTGACGTGAAATTCGCACATTATGGAAATACTGTAGTTGACTTTGACGTCAAGGCTACAGTGATGAGTGCTGAACCGAATTGGGTTA
The DNA here is from genome assembly GCA_028344335.1 of Deltaproteobacteria bacterium. Taxonomy (GTDB): domain Archaea; phylum Thermoplasmatota; class Poseidoniia; order Poseidoniales; family Poseidoniaceae; genus UBA226. The sequence goes on from JAOMAZ010000020.1 coordinate 22,284, forward strand.
ATTGTGATACTCCTGCAGCCCAGTGTTCAGAAAATTTCGACGGTGGTTCATCAGGTTCCCGCTATACCGATGACGGTAATGGACAAGGAACATCAGTTGATGATACAGGTGCTCAAGAAGTATTATTCGGAAGCAATGCCTATTGGTTTGGACATCCAACCAGTACCGTAACTGATGGATATGATGAGGTTTGGAACGAATCATTTACTATTCCGGATATTGACTTAACATCTATGACTGGTGATTTCGTTTCGCTCAACTTCGATTATTTTGCGGAGACATTTTTCTACATTAGTCAGTCAGGTGATTACTACAGCGTCAATGATTATGCTGCTATTCAGATGGATTGGGAAAAAGATGGTAGCACCTATAATGGTTTAATGGTAGGAATGTGGAATGACTACAACCAAGATGGTACATGTAATGAAGATACCAATGGTGATGGTTTCATTGATGATAATGAAACCAGTGATTTCGATAGAACTGAGATTACTTATATCGGAGATGCAAGTAGTGAAGGTGGTACAGATGGAAATTACAATGTTTTCTTTAACACCGACGGACTTGTTAAGTCTCGTTCAATAGATTTGACTCATATCTATATTCAGAATACAACTGGTGCATCTTCAGAGTGGGGACCAGAATGTATGTCCCTTGCTGGTAGCATGGTTGACTTGAAGTTCTCCTTCAATAGCGATGATGATGGACATAATGGGCGCAATGACGGATTAAGAGGGGTTGCATTTGATAATATCACGATAAAGGAGTTCACCTTCACTGAAGATGCAGTATACAATCAGGCAATCACTGGATTGGATGCAGAGGAGACTCAAGTCATCACAGTTGGAACACATGACTTCGAGCAAGGAGTGTACATGTTAGAGGTGGAATCCATCTTCGATAATACCTCCTCCTCAGAAATGTGGTATATGGCTGATGAATTATCAATCGCTAACAATATCGAAAGAGTCATTTTCAGTGTTGAAAGCGTAGACATTACTATTGGAAAGCCAAACGCATTGACTTGTTTAAATGACGCAACATATACTTGTGTTATGCCAATGGATAGTGCAAGTACTCACCAATTCAGGCATTCTGCTGTGAATGGAGTATTAGCAGGTGATTACAATTTCTTCATGGAAATCGTAGATACGAGTTCTGGCCAGGTATTGAAGACATCCGTAGCTGCAAATAATGGCCAGTCCGTCCCATTACAACCTCATGAAAGAGTAAATGTCAGTTATACCCCTTGGAATGATTGGGAAGATGGGCACACCTATAACGTTAGTTTCAGAGCTGAATTAGCCAATGGAAACCCATCTGGAAATGTTCGTTATTTCCAAACAACAATGAAGGAAGACATTGATGTTGCAATCCTTTCTGATGCAACAGACCTTGGTCGCCTCGAAAAGGTTAAGGAAGATTTAGATGGAATGGGCATGACTTATACTCAATTCTCAATGAATGATTGGAATGATTACCTAACAAGCAGTTGGTTAACTCATTACGACAAGGTACTACTACCTTGGCAATCAAACCTTGCAGCAAAGGATACCAGCCAAGGCGGTAAGGGATATTATGAGCGCTTAGGAACCAGTATGAACAAATTAACCCTTGAAAACTTCATGGCAGCGGGTGGAACAGTTCAGATGCACTTAGGACCATATCACAACTACTATGTTTCTCAGAATGGACGCCTACCATTTGCAGTTGATGTTTTGGACAAGAATACCCAAGGCAATCAAGTGACCTTCAGTCAGGTGAATATTGCTGACCCATACCACCCTCTACTTGGTAATGTTGAGACTGATAATTTACAGGCTTTCGGTGAGCAAAGCCAAATTGTTGCTACTGCAGTAATCAACACTAACACAGTTGCTGCAACAAGCGTTCCATTGGTTTGTGGAGGAAGAATGGAAACTGGAGGTCAATTCCAGAGCATCATTCAACACACTGATGATCCTACAGCAAGTCTGCTGGCAGTTTGTTCCTACCAACAAGGTGGATTAATCATCACCACCATGGATGTTGAATTATACAGCGATGGCTGGGATAGTGTTTCGATGCCGCTACGCGCTAACTTACTGTCCTACAAGGTTAGCCCCTACCCAAGCAACTTTGGGGCGGTCAGCAATGGAATTGATATTACTATCAATGGCGAAGTTCCTTCCATTGACCCATCCACTGGGCAATATGGATACCACTACATGAAGAGTAATTCCCAACTTGAGTTCGGTTATTCCGCTGATGGAGTTTCAATACCAATCAATGCAGATTGGGAACTAGATGGACCAACCAACCCATGGGTAAACTCAGAATCCTATGAGGGTTCAATCTCGTATACTTCAGAAGAATCACCAAGTGCATCATTCTGTAAGGTTGGTGGGTCAAGCAGCACTGGTTGTGTTCAGATGGAAACCTGGGTCCTAACAATGTATCTTCATGATGATGAAGGACATGCAAGAATCGCTTCACTAATTGTCATGACTGATGATACTCGAGCAGATGAACACCGTCCAGAGGCTAATGCAACCATCATAGATGACCAAGCAACAAATGATAATATCAACTTCCGCAAGACCAAGCAGGTTCAGGACAAGGATTGGAATGTCTACGAGGTTCAACTAGCAGAAACCGGAGATTTAACAGTCTCCTTCAACGCATCGGAGTCATTCGACCTTGATGCAATAGATGGAAATGGTATTCTTACTTATGAATGGACCGTTTACTTCGACTACCCCTACGAGAATGCAGCAAGTCTAGATGGACATACATTCACTATTCCTGCAGCAGCAAGTAGCGAATTCTCCTACCGCTTCCAGAATGTCACCGTCGATTCTACTGGTGCTCAGGAGAACTCAATTAGAATGGAGTTGGTAGTTTATGATAATGCAAATAAGAATTCTGACAAATTCCGTATGTTCTTCATCGTGGTTCCAGAAGGATTTGGAGACGATGCACCATCGGTGTCCCTAGATTCCTCACTGAACAACTCAAGAGTTGTCGATGATTGGGTATTCATAGATGGAAATGTATTGAGCGGAGCTGAGCGTGGGGACGTACGTGTTCAAATCGCATTCGACCATAATGCATTCAATGCTTCCAAACTAGTTCGCTATGGAATGCAGTCATTCCCAGTATTTACTTACAACCAAACAGACCGCTTGTGCGACCCAGATTCAATAGAGGATTACGGACCTGCAAGCAACGCTCCAACCACGCAACAATGTGTGGGTTCAGAATTCACCTTAGGTTTGAAGATAGAGGACCATTATACTAACAAGAGTGAAAAGTTGACAATCTTCCTCGTGGTCACTGAAGGAGATGGTGAAACTGGCTGGGTTATTTACAAGTACATAACCATTAATTTGGCAGCTTGCAATGGACAATCCCTACCTGATGAAGCAGTCTCTGAAGGAGCAGAATGGATATGGAACCCATCAACAAAGAAGTGCGAAGCACCAGAAGGTTGGGAAGTCATCGTCGGAGAAAATGGCGAGGAAACCGTTCAGAAGGTTTCTGACGACACCTCTTCCAAGCAAGAGAGTGGTTTCCTAGAGGATAATCTGATTCTAGTAGCAGGTGGCGGACTTGGTCTAGTCATCATTATCATCCTATCACTGATGGTTCTTGGTAAGAAGGATGGTGAGGATGGAGACTTCAGTGCAGCAGCCGGTGGACATCAGATGGCAGCAGTAATGGATCCAATGGAAGCCTATGTGCAGCAACTCATCGCACAAGGCTATCCTGAGGAAACTGCGAGGGCTTATGCCGCTCAATATGCGGGACATTTCCAGCAGCAAGCTGGGCTCTAGCAAGAGTGTACAAAACCACCGCCCGATTTAGGGTTGAAAGTTTAGTAGACAGTAAGATTGGAAGAACATTAACAGTTTTTTAGAAAGGTAAATCACTCTTCTTCGCTTGGTAATGCTAAGTCGAAATCAGGTATTTTTGGTTTCCAATTTTTCGGTAAATCATCACCTTTTTCGATGATTGCAAGTAATCTTTCTTGGTAGGCTTTTGGCCTTCTTCCTAAAATTGACATGTATAGTCTGCTAATTCTAAGGTCTTCTGGAATGACCTTACAACCTGAAGTGGTCTCAACATCCATCGCTCTGATAACATTGAAGGAAGGTCTGTTGACCTTATGGAAAAGCGATTTAGTAAATCTAATTCCAAGAATTACTGTCAAGAATATGAGGCTACTTGAGAAACAAAAGCCCTGCCAACCTGCTTGGTTTAATCCACGAGAAAGCCATACTTCGATGACAAGGAAAGGTACTACGAGTAGTAAGAAAAGGTAAGTTTCTGAAACTGGACCTTTGTTGGAGCGGGCTTTAATTTCAGTCCATCCTGGATGTTTCTTTTCCCATGGTTTGAATGGAGTCAATCGACCTTGAGTTGCTGCTTTTTGGACCATTTGGTGGAGTCTTGAAAGTCTGGACATTTGATGTGGTAATAGGTCCAAATCATTATCGAAGATAACTTGGAGTAAGCCCATCGCTTCATCATAAAATCCCAAGTCGACCATCAAAGCAGTTTGTTCGATAACCGCTTCAGTGTCTTCAGGATTTATTATCCGGCGTTGATTCCACCATTCAAGTGCATCTTCGTAGAGCCCAATCTCTTCGTGAAGCCTCGCACCTTGTCTCCAAGCCTGTTCATTTTCAGGATCGAGGGCTATAACTTTCTTGCAGGCTGCAAGGCTTCGTGCGACCTGTTTCAAATTTGGAGCAGCCTTAACAGGTAATTCCAATTTTGAAATAAGCCACCATGCTTCTGAATGTTTGGGATTGGATTTAACAGCCAAGCGGGCGCTGGAAAGTGCTCCTTCGACATCCATTTCTTCTGAGGCTTCGATGGCATCGAGATAATGCTCATCAGCACGTTCGATATCGTCAGCCATGGATCTTTCCTTCCTCAATCGTCCCTATCAAAGGGATTACTTGGATTCTTTCGATTACTATTGTGTCGAGGTTCATTTTTAGGTTTCCGTGGTTTGAAAACTCGTCCAGATGAGCCACGCTGAGAAGGCCCTCTCCGTG
>JAOMAZ010000021.1 GCA_028344335.1 Deltaproteobacteria bacterium
AACAGACAATGGAGCAGGAGGGCTTTCAAGCAGCATTGGTGAAATGGCAGAGTATACTAATGGTTGCGAAATCGACTTGGGGGCAGTCCCCCTCAAACAAAGCGGACTTTCTTCTTGGGAGATCTTAATTTCAGAATCTCAAGAAAGGATGACGGTTTCAGTTCATCCTGATGATCAGCATGCTTTTGAAGCACTTGCAGATTTACATGAGGTAGAGCACAGCATCGTAGCCCGCTTTACTACAACAGGCTTGTTTCATGTCAAACATGGAGAGAGCACAGTAGCTCTCCTTCCACTAACTTTCTTGCATGAGGGGGTGCCTCAACTAGAACTTGAAAGTGAGTGGGAAAAGCCAAAGCTTGAGAAATTCATACCCCCTTCAGTAGTGGACCATTCTGAACTACTTTTGCAATTATTGGCAAGGCCGAATGTTGCCTCAAAGGAAACCCTCGTTCGTCAATATGACCACGAAGTTATCTGTCAAACAGTTGTCAAACCATTCGTTGGGAAAGAGTGCGATGGGCCTGGAGATTCCGGAGTACTTGCACCTTTGTATGGCGACCCCCATGGTTTTGTTGTTTCATGTGGACTTGTTCCCAGATATTCAGATATCGACGCCGGAGCAATGGCAGCAGCAGCGGTTGATGAAGCAGTAAGGAATGCTATTTGCAGTGGAGTTGACCCTGCAAAGATGGCTGGATGTGATAATTTCTGTTGGCCAGATCCAATATTGAGTGAAAAAACCCCAGATGGTAGATTCAAGCTTGCCCAATTAGTTAGGGCCAATCGGGAATTAGAAAGAGCATGTAGAGGCTACAAGGTACCTTGTATCAGTGGAAAAGACTCAATGAAGAATGATTATGGAAAAGGACCAGATAAAATTAGTATTCCTCCGACGATGCTTTTCACTTTGCTGGGAGACCATCCTGATGTTAGAAAATCCACTACAAGCGATTTACTAGGGAGCGGCCATCATATCTACCTCCTTGGAGAAACTAGAGAAGAATTAGGAGCTAATGAAATTTCTTTTATGCTTCAGGAAAACGGCTTGACAAAGGGAGTTGGGGGGGAAGTGCCACGTTTACATGATATTGAAACAAACCTCAAAATGTACACTGCATTGAGTGCAGCAATCCATTCGGATTTAGTTGCAAGTGCTCATGATTGTAGCGATGGAGGACTTGCAGTAACCTTAGCGGAAATGTGTATTGGAGGAAGACAAGGAGCATCAGTCAACATTTCCAAAATTTCCAACTCTACTCTTTTTGCTCGTCTTTACGGTGAAAGCCTCGCAAGAATAGTTGTTGCTATCAAACCAGAAAACACAGAAGCATTTGAAAACTCAATGTCTGAAAATAATTTTATAAAAATTGGAGAATCAATTAACAAAAACCATCTTGAAATTAAAGATGGTTCAAAGAAAATATTAAAATTAAATTTAGATGAAATGGTTGAAACTTGGCAATCAACCTTCAAAGGAGGAGATTTCTAATGCCTCATACCCCGAAAGTTGCAGTACTTTTTGGTTTTGGAATAAATTGTGACCATGAAACCGCCGCAGTCTTTGATTTAGCAGGGGGCTCTTCAGAGAGAATCCATGTCAATAGTTTAGTTGACGGTAGTGTCGACCTCGAAACATTCCACATTCTTGCCGTACCGGGGGGATTTTCTTTCGGAGATCACCTTGGCAGTGGTAGATTACTCGGAAACCGAATGAGATTCAATCTTAGAGAACAATTGTCCAATTTTGTTAAAGCAGGGAAACCAATTATCGGCATCTGCAATGGTTTCCAGGTTCTTGTCAAGACTGGCCTTTTACCTGGTACGGAAGAGCCTGACTTCATACAACGGGCATCACTAACCCTCAATAATACTGGGAGATACGAGGACAGATGGGTAACTTTGGATTTCGATCAAAACAGTAATTGCATTTGGACTAAAGGAATTATTAGAATGGAAGTCCCAGTTAGGCATGGAGAGGGTAAATTCGTAGTTCCAGAAATGAAAATCCTTGATGAGATGGATGCTACAGGACAATTGGTTTGTAGGTATGTAGATCCTTCAACAAAAAGCGGAGAAGGAATCACAGACGAACCTATTCAATTCCCCCTTTGTCCAAACGGTAGTATCAGAAACATTGCAGGAATTTGTGACCCAACCGGTTTGATATTTGGATTGATGCCACACCCTGAAGCGGCATACGCAGGTTGGCTACACCCCCATTTTAGGAGAAATGGAAAACCCACATTATCCTCTTTATCATCTCCTTTTTCGCACATTATTGAAGATGGAACGACCTCTAACGAACCGAATAGAAGTGCCAGGGAGCGAGAAGCAGAACGTGATGCTTGGCAAGGGGAAGGAATGGCGATTTTCAAAAATGCTATTGAATATGCAAGAGAGAACCTTTGAGTAAGCACCCCATGGCCGCCTCATGGCAACAGAAAAATTATGGATGGACTCCATCGAAGCATGTTATCAGACTAATTTTAAAGCAACAGTGTCAAGCATTAAAGAAGAGAATCTCGTTTTGGATAGAACCCTCTTTTATCCACTCGGTGGTGGGCAGAATTGGGACCTCGGCACTCTAACTTGGGATGGAGGAGAATCAGAAATTATTGAGGTGAGGGGGCGAGATGAAATCACACATCTTCTTGAGAATACAAAAAATCTCCAAAAGGGAAGTGAGGTCAATGGCAATATTGATTGGCAGCGAAGACACGCTCATATGAGAATGCATACCGCCCAACATCTTGTTTCAGGAATAGTTTATGAGATGTTTCATGGAACAAGAACAGTAGGAAACCAAATCCACCACGATAGAAGCAGGATTGATTTCAACCCCATTAGATTCGAAGACGAGATGCTCCAAAGAGTGGTAAGTCAAGTCAATCAAATCATAGATTCATCTCTTGGTGTCGAGTGTTGTGTGATGACAAGAAAAGAAATCAACAAATTAATGCCACCAGAAAGAACCAACATGGACTTATTACCAGCATCGGTGAACGAATTACGAGTTGTAAAAATAGGAGACGGGCTCGACCTTTGCCCATGTGCAGGGACCCACGTTCGTAATTTATCTGAAATTGGTCACATCAGAATTTTAGGTAAAAAATCCAAAGGAAAAGGAACCCAGAGAATCAGTTACACCCTTGATGGTCTAGGGGATGAATTATAATCAAATATCTAAATCATCATCTATTTTTTCATCATCAATTATTTTCTCAATATTGTCAACAGCAGCGCCCCACTCTTCTCGAGCCCTCTTTCTTGATTCAACATCAACCTTAGGATCTTGAGCAGCAGCAACCCTATCGACAATAGAATGGTCTTCCCCCACTCTATCGGACCGGTCAACCTTTGTTATTTCCCGACTCGGGTTGGTTCTTTGGCCTGGGTGAATAGATTCATCGAACGACAATGAGTCTTCCAATTCGTTAACTTCTTCGAGAGTAGGGGGGTTTTCTTTCCACTTATTTTGGTTGGCGAAATCTGAAATTAGAGATTTTTTCGGTTTTGCCGCCTGCTTTGTAAAAACAGCAGTTATTTGTTCTGAAGTAGGCTTAGGTTTGGGTTCTGCCAAAGTGCCTGAAAGAAACTGAATATGCTTTAGTGCTGGGCCATGGACTTCATCATTATCCCAACGTTGAGGTGAAGAAAGCATTTGCAATAATTCACGAGCCAATTGACCAACTTCATTTTCAGGTGGTAATTCATCTAATTTTTTCCTAAAAACAACGTGCGATTCAATACAAGAATTACAACGAGAGGTACCAGCGATATCTGGAGCATCACATAGAAGACAACAGGATTGTAAACCCATTTTTCGCATCGCTTGGCGCGGCATCGACATGTGAATCACTCCGCCCATCCACTAATATGGCATCAAACCACTGCTTGTTTGGTAGGAGTGTTCATCAAAGTCGCCTATCAGGAAGGGGTTGATGCCAAGGGACCCACGCGCCAGCCGTCTTGAGGACGACCCCTTTGATAGAGTTAGATTAATCCAAGAAAACTCTCAACAACAAGTTCGGGCACCTGACCTTTCTCAAGTTTTACAAAGCCTATGGGGAATGGCACATTCACAACCGGTGCATCACCATAAAGGAAAGATTTGGCATTTTAGTAAAGAAGAGAAAAGACATCTTTTATTAGCAACAGGGGCATTTACACTTGCTCTTGGTTTTATGACTGCAAGAGGTATGATGGGTATGCTTGCAGTAGGCCTTATTCCTTGGGTAGTTACAGTTTTAATCATGATGCCAATTATGCTAGTGGCAGTCGGACCTGCCTTTTTATTTCATGAAATTGGACATAAATTAGTTGCTAAACATTATGGGTGCTGGGCAGAGTTTAGGGCTGACCCGCAAGGTTTGAAATTTGGAGTAATGATTGCATTTGTTTTGGGATTTTTATTCATGGCCCCAGGGGCGGTCATGGTTGCAGGTAGAGTAAACCGAAAGCAGAATGGCCATATTGCAGCAGCTGGGCCATTGGTTAATTTAGGATTATTTTTGATTGGCATACCACTTGGGGCAATATTACTATCAATTGTCGGAATCAGTAGTGCAGCAATTATTTCTGAACAAGGCTTGTCAATTCCTGCTATGGTTTTATTCGCGGTTAGATATTGGTTAATAGCAAACCTAGTTCTTGGTTTGTTCAATATGTTACCATTTGGTCCACTTGACGGTTTGAAAGTTAAAGAATGGTCTGAAGGGGCATTTTATACTCTCATCTCAATATTCATTATTATAGGATTGTTATGGTATCTTGATAAAATAGATATCATGAGTTGGGTATTCACTCTTTCACATCTAATTAGTGATAACCTGCTGTTATGAATAGGCATTAAGTACAGGCTCAGCATCTAAATGTAAGAACATGTAAGTAGCCCACCAAGTGATAATATCGAGACTATCAACAAGGTTTTTACGCCCAGAAGCATCATCGTTTTCCATCCAATATTCCATTTCTTCAAGGGTATCACAAGTTTGGTGATAACAATCATATCCATCAACAAGCCCTCCAAATCCAGCGGTTATCGTGCCTAGATTATCTTGGAATGAAGCATGGTCGCTACGGGCAGTTGTTGCTTCATTGATGACAACCCCTTTTCGCCCAGAATCCTCCCATGCTTGCATCAGATTTCCATTTAAGATGGCCATTTCTTGGCTTATATTAATTGCATCAGCACCTATCCAAGCCGACAGCCAAACCATTCCAGGCTGATTGATTTCATCCTCAGATTCATCAGGGCCTATGTATACTCTTAATGGCCATTGATCCTTTGCTGAAGGATATGAACCCCCCCCATCTGGGCCAACCCTATCTGATGGAGTCATATTTCCTGGCCAATTTACTCCAGCCATGTCGAGATTTACATAATTGGTAACTGTAACTTGCGGATTTTCCTCCTTAACGAAATGTTCAGTCCAGTAATCAGAGCCACGTTTTCCACCCTCCTCTCCAGACCAAAAGCAGAACACCATAGTCCGCCGAGTATCTAATTTTGACATTGCAGCAGCTACAGTCAAGACCATACTACTCCCTGCGGTATTATCGTAAGCACCAGTAAAGGTACCATATCCACGAGGTGTGCCGGCATCAGGGGCGGTCGGGAGAATTATTGGTGCAATGTCGAAGTGGGCGCCAAATACTAACCATTCATCGGGATAAGTTGTGCCTTCTTTAAACCCACAAATATTGTAGGCTTCAGGATTTGTTTGTCCATTAATATCAGTGAATGAATATCTGTTTATTTTCACATCCAAATCATAGGAGGTCAATTCATCACGAATGAAGCGCCCCGCATCCTCGTAAGCAAGATTTCCTTGTCCAGCCCAACGGTCAAGATATCCTTCTGCACCATCTGGTGAAGTTGGACTAAACGTGCTATCCGTTATCCTATTCAACCAATTCCAAGTTGTCAATCCACTTACTAGACCAGTGCCATGTTCACCACCATCCTCAACAGAAATTCCGCTAGCCATCGGACGAAGTATTTCTACTCGCTTTACATCAACAGAATTTCCACTTTCATTAACATGTAATAGCCAAGCGTGTCCACCTTCAAATTCAGGTTCTCCAGCAGTGATACTTGTATTCTGGGGGTTTTCATGACCGCCGCGAAGATACCAATCTGTCCACGACTCATTCGCCATTCTAAGTGGGAAGTTATCTCTACCATATTCTCCTACCAATAAGTAAAGAGTATCAGTTCGTGGTGGAACTAAAATTTCTAATTCAATACTCTCTCCACGCTCAATATTGATTACAGTTCCATTTTGGAATAAACCAGTATCAACCTGTTTGAATAAATAAGGAACGAAAACACTCACATCTTCAGAGGAGGAAAAAGAAACAACTTGCAACACCCCTCCAATTAAAGTGGTTGGAGTTAACACGACCGAAGACGAAAAATCATCAATCCCCCCCTCCTCGTTTCCAAAACATCCTGACAAACTAGCGCCCACCATTAGCAGTGTAAAAAACACCGTATGGAACTTGCGAGAGGACACCATTAACCACTCTCAAGCATTATCTACTGTTGAATCTGTTGACTGTGGGTCCAGTGCTGAAATAGAACCATGACATTTATTATCTAGGGGGTGTAACTAACAAATGAGAAAATGGAATCGAAGGAGAAGACTATCGAAGCCAAGCCGAAGAGCGGATACATTTGGGCCAAGCACATCTTATCTGACCCATGTGATCATACCAAAACCCCAGTCATCGAAGGTTGAAAAGTATCTGCACCGAGGAATCATTCCTCTTCGGCTTCAAGAGCTTTGCTCTTGTCTAACATTAGTAGGGGCATTTTTTATTATTGTAGTAGAATTATGAATTCAGAAATTGGCGAAAACACGTGTAAACTCTGATAAACAAAGTGCCTGCACGCATATACATGGGTCTCTTTGGTAATACATCAACAAGCACTAACATCTCTAATCAGGAATCCAACCAATCATCTGTAACAAATACAGTTACAACGAATGAAACAACCAATACTAATGTTACTGATAACTCTATGGAGATGTCATCAAATGTTAATACAAACACCCAAATAGATTCAAACCAAGTTATTAACACAACAATTCAAAACACTATGAGTAAATTGATACAATCTTGTGGCATGAGTATAGAACAAGCGAATGCAGCAGTTAATATTGTAAAAGATGAATCAGTAAATACAAATATTGATGCAAGTAATACATTTACAAACACTGGCGCTGGAGTAACAATTACAGATAAAATGAAATTAAGACTAAATCAAGCCATCGATTTTGATGGAGGAGATGTCGATAAAAGTTGTGTTTTAGATGCGCTTAATGATTTACAAACAGATCTTAAATCCATTAATAATTCCACCCAAAAAAGCATAGGGGGGAGTGTCGAGGATAGTGTATCATGTCCAATATGCGCAGAAAACATCCCTTCATCCAGTGCAGTGTGCCCAATATGTGCAGAACCCCTCGCTATTGCTCAATCTGCTGCTCCTGCAGAAACTTCTCATTCAGGTCAGAACAAGGCTCCCGACAACCCCATCGGTTTAACTGGAGAAAATACGATGGAAGAAGTTTTAGAAGAATTGAAAAAAATAAATAAGAACCTTAACCTAATTGCAAAGCACCTACTTTTTGATTAAAAAATACGAAGCCCAAACAGTGATAAGTTGGAATGAGTTGTTAATAATCAGATGAATTAGATGGGAGACGAGGTTTGGTATGCAACAATTGTTGGAGTTATATTATTAAGTGGATTGAGCATTTTCTACATCCTTTATCTTGCAAAGATACGTCGGACGAAAACAAATGCTGCTTGGAAACAAGCTGCAACAGAATTGGGTCTCGATTTTACTCCAGTTACGCGAATGTTTGGCAAATATAGAATGAGTGGGGTAATTGGAAAACAACTGAGTTGTTCGGTTTGGGCGTATACAAAACCGAATAATCAGGGAGGATATGCGACAGTCATGAATTATGATGTGAGGTTTCCCCAGCGACTCAATAATGTAAAGGAACTTCTCACACCCAATATTCAATCTAAACTCTTAGAGGTAAATAATGTCCTGAAGAAGGTGGTAGTTTCTGATGATTCAGTCAACTGCATTGGTATGCATGGTTTCATTCGTAAATCAGAGGTTTTGGTTCAAAATGTCAAACTACTGATTCAATTGGCTGAGTTGATTATTCCAAACGAATAAGTTGACCCTATCTTTGAGGAGATTTGAGATACGCCCTTTGATTCACCCAAACAAAAATTCATCAATCATACATGGCTCGATCAAGCGCGTCGTCATCTTGGACAAAATTTTTGCTTTTCTCTTCACGTTCTTTCTGTAATTTAGCGCAGCTTTCACAACGCTTGCAATCGGAGCAAATTGTCGGAGATGAATTATTACAAGGGATTGTAGTGGTATTCGAAACAGAAGGGTTTCTAATACTTCTTGGCCCAGAAACACTTGTTCCGGGGCAAAAATAATGGGAATATATTGTGTTATTGCGAGCAAATTCTTTTTCACAGCGAGTACAGACATCTATGCGGTTTATCACAGTGATTCTTATGTTACTGGTTCGGTGGATTAATACCAATTCTCTTGGAGATTCATCTATGGTGATATTTGGGTTATTCCAAGTAATACTATTCTCAAAAGTAATTGTAAACTTCTCGCCATGCCGCGGTTGGATGAGCCAAGAGTCGCCCCCCACTCCTTTGCCAACAACCTGTCCGATTTCCCCGTCCACGTACCACTGAGTGAAGGGTGATTAATTAACTATGATTATGCAGTAGTTATAACTTGAAATACGGTGAACTCTTTTGTTCATCACCAATTTCAACCAGTTATTGGTTCAGTCTGTAACATCATAAATCAGGAACCTTACTGTTACACCAGCATCTGGAACATCGTAAGATGCATCATCGTCATTATTTCCATTTTGTGAGTAACTGAATTCACCTGAGGATTTAGCCTGAATAAGTGTTACATTCAAGGTAAATGTATCACCTGTATCTGAGTAGACATCATATTTTCCATAGGTTTGTGCAACAATATCATAATCATAAACTGCAACGGTTATGCAAACTTTTTCGAGATTTTCTGCAATATCCTTGGATAGAACATGGTTATTATTCGTAGCAGAATTTAATGTTATATTCATTCCTTGTAAATTGGGAAAGTACGCACTGTTGTTTCTCATATCAATTATTTCATCGTAGATCTCATCACAATTCCAATCTACTCTCAAGCGATATGCCCAATCAGGATATTTGTTTGCTGGATTATTTTCATCCGAACCGTCATTACATTCTTCCTCTCCATCTTCCAACCAAGAATAGGGTACACTATCGAACTCTAGCCCATCCCCATCATCCCATGCGCATGGCCATCTTTGATCACCTTCATAGGATTCCATATCCACTGCAGCAAGTTGTGAAATGTAAATTTTCAACCCTGCATTACCATTTGGCAACAAATCTTGATCATCATTAACACCGTCATTATCTGCATCAGGAACAAGTGTGCAACCTACGCCATCAACATCATCGTCTGAAGGAGTATTATCACAATCGTCAGTATAATCATCTACACCATCTCCATCATGATCTAGAATACCAATATTGTATGACATGATGTTATTTGCATCTTCAACAGATGGGCCTCCAGAATATGCGATGTTCAACATGATTGATTTCATTTCATAGTTTTCTGAATTGATGATATCATAGCCATTTTCCCTCAGATAAATTGTATCACCACAAAATGGGTCGCCATCACATCTCGATGCTACAGCAGAAGATTCAGTAATATCTATTGTTCCACCATCATAATATGGGTCATAAGGGCTATACGATGGTATTGTTGACAACCAACTGATTTTGCACTTTGCAGCATTCTGATCAGCATATTCATCTTTTTCAGTAGCACAATCATAAGTATCTCCATCCACGTAAATGCCAACCTCAAAGGTTGACCAATCAATGCCAGAAGAAGCGACCGCGTGACTAAATGCTCCAAGTATATCCCATGCTCCATCAGATGCCCCGACCGCATTGGAATCCAAATCATTTGAAGTATAATCTACACTTATTGTGTGCAATCCAATAGATTCATCTTCCGCTAATTGCTGTGCATTAACCCAAGTAATGATTACCGTCACTAAAACAATTGCTGCAATACCAGATGCTACGATTTTTTTCTTTGTTTTTGGATTTGAACCAGGTATGAACGACAGGATTGAATCTAACTTACTTTGAGATTGTTGATTTAGTGAAGGTTGTTGCATTGCGGGTTGTTGCATTGCGGGTTGTTGCATTGCGGGTTGTTGTATTGCGGGTTGTTGCAGTGCGGGTTGTTGCATTGCGGGTTGTTGCATTGCGGGTTGTTGCATTGCAGGCTGTTGTGGGGTTTGCACGGGTACAGGTGCAGTGGGGGATTGTGATATTGCCATTGCAGCTTGTTGCAATTCTGATTGTTGCAATACCCCATCTTGATTTTGATCAAAATATGGTGCTGCCTGAGTCAATTGATTTGGATCTACCCCTGTTTGATTTGCAACTGAAGTAACCTCTTGTGGATTTATCGAGGATTGTGGTAAAACATTTGATGGGGGTGGGGCTGGAATCCAACCATTACCATCCCACATCCATTGGCCATCTGGACTGAAAGTTGGTTCTGTCATGGCCACACCTGAAAATAAGGGATATATTTCATTATCTAATAGACTCATATTGTATAACCTAGGGGGCAGCGTCTGTATCGACCCACTGAATCCCTTTTTATCGGGAAATAAAATGCAAAGGGGGTTCGGATATACCCATCCAATTCATCCCCAAATTAACCAAATTGGAACAGCGATTCCAATCACAATTGGAAGGACCATAGCAAAAATAAAGATTTTAGTGACTTGTTTCTTGTAAGGAACAAGTTCTTCTTCAGTTAATTCGTAAAATTCTGCAAATCTACATTTATTGCAAGTAATGACGTTCAACTCTGCATTCACCGATGCCGTAACTCCTCTTGTCCTTACATGTCTGGGGGGTTTTAAATCTGAACTCCCACACTTAGAGCAGATGTCCGTATTTGGTGCCATGTCATTTTCTAAAACAACTCATTGGATAAATATAGAGGGTTGCCGTTTGTATTGTCAACGCCATTTGACCCATTCGATACTAGCACCCGGCTTACGATACCAATCATGGCCATTATGTTTCAACCACTCATATCCATCCGTTGAGACTCGCCCTTGCATATCCGAAGGGGGTGCTTGACCATCTCCTTGCATTAATGGGGCTCCGTCATATTCATTGATATCCATCATGGTGTTGAACTGTACTTCAAGATTGGAACGTATTCGCTCTAGACGCAGAGCCTGATGGGGGCCGATCATTCTCCACATCAATGCACGCTCATATTCGTCCGAGATGATTGCTAACTCCTCTTCAGATTGGGCTGAGAACATAGCCGCCTCGAATTTCTGCGTCCTCGTTCCACGGGTGGAAAGTCCGACTGCTACCCATATGAATACTGGCAGGCCACCTAGTATTCCCATCAAATCCCATGCACCAAGGCCAATATTAGTGCCAGGAACAACCACTTCGAAACTGTCTATTGGATGCGAAGATGAACTGAATGGGTCAGTGCCTTGCCGTAATTCGTCTGAATCTAGGTAACCGTCACCATCCGCATCCAAGTCCTCATTGTCACCGATTCCATCGCCATCAGTATCCTGAGACTCCAATGGGTCATTCGGAAACGAATCATCTTCATCGTTCACTCCATCATTATCATGGTCATCTGGGAAGAGATCAGGATTAGTTCCGTTGGGGTTGTCCCCCATACCATCCCCATCACGGTCCGACCACTGACTAGCATCCAGAGGAAAGGCATCCTCACCTAAAGTGATATTTGAGGGGTCAAGTGGATTTGGATAGCCATCTGCATCCCAATCAAGTTCTGTTCCAAGCCCATCCTTGGGTGAAGGGTCATTGAGGTCAGAAATGCCATCCCCGTCCATATCTGGACAACCGACCAAGTCATACTGAGAGTTGCCATTTTGAGTGAAACAATCGTCCGCAAGGTCACTCAATCCGTCTGAATCACTGTCCAGACATCCAAAACGGTCAATGCTCGAGGTTCCAGCAGTTAGGGGACACTCATCACTATCATCCTCCAAACCATCATTGTCCAAATCCTCGCAACCAAACCAATCTTCCAAAGTTGTATCGGCGACTTTCATCGTGCTGGTTCCTGCCACGGAACGACAATCGTCTCCCTGAACTCCTGATTCACTGTCTCCGAAACCGTCACCATCTGCATCTTGCCACTGGGTGGCGTCATCAGGATGACTATCTGCGTAACCCAGAGGGCTTGCGGGCCATTGGGGGGTGGGGTCTGACCAACCGTCGCCATCTGTGTCGAGACAACCCGTTCTGTCATTGACGCTGTCTCCCCAAGTGAGCGGACATTCATCATCTACCTCATCAGCCACTCCATCACCGTCGGCATCGCTCCATTGTGTTGGGTCGAAATCAGCAAAATCCATTTCATCTGCCCAACCATCACCATCAGAATCAATACAACCATACTTATCTATGCTACTGTTTCCAAAGACTTCTCTGCAGGAATCCGGTTGGCTCCCCTTTGTATTATCACCATATCCATCGCCATCCCCGTCCGACCATTGGGTGCTTTCGAAGGGAAACATGTCAGGATTGTTTCCAGATTCATTATCTCCATAGCCATCCCCATCGGTATCAGAATGTTGAGTTGAATCGCTCGGATATCTATCTGGATTGAAACCGTTTGGATTGTCCCCCCACCCGTCTCCATCGCTGTCTTCCACCTGTGTTGAATCACTGGGAAAATCGTCTGCCGAATCACTAGTCCCATCTCCATCGCCATCAAGACATCCGAATGAGTCAAGCCACGAGGTGCCGAATTGTAATGGGCAATCATCGAAATTACCACCAGCTCCCTCTCCTTGTAAAGAAAAATCTTCGAAACCGTCATTGTCAAAATCCAAAGGAGATGGGTCCTGCAAAAATGCATCCTCAACGAATTCACCTGGCCAAGAAGACGACCTTGAGATCCAACTCACATTACCCCAATTATCACCAAAACCATCACCATCACTGTCATTCCATTGAGTTGCATTTTGGAAAAAGGCGTCATTTAGGTCTGACTCGCCGTCACCATCCAAGTCTGGACAGCCGAACCTATCCCTCCAGGAGTCGCCCCAATATCCAATACAGCCATCAGGTAATCTTCCTTGAATGAGGTCTCCGAAACCATCCTCATCTTGGTCACTCACCTGAGTAGGGTCACTTGGTACCTCATCACTTGGTTCACTAACCCAATCTCCATCCTGGTCAAATGCTCCAAAGAATACCTGATTGGTCTGCTGTTCATTGGCAACTGCCAAATCTATTGCTCCATCATCATTGATGTCTCCCATTCTGAGCACCCATGTATCAAGAATATCGGGGCTGGTCCAGATGATGTTGCTGAACGTCCCTGCTTCATTCAAACGAATGTAATTGTTCGACTGATAATTGCCCTCGACCATATCGAGGTCACCATCATTGTCAACATCCCACAACCCAATACTCACCGTGTCGATACTGTTGGGGGCCTGCCATGATTGACTGGTGGCGAAATTGCCAGTTCCTGGATTCAAGTACAATTGATTGGGCTGGTTCTCATTTGCGACAACGATGTCAACATCTCCGTCCCCGTCCACATCTCCAACGTCGCAACCCTGCGCATTCATTGATGCTAAACTGCTCCAGCCTGCAGTGGTACTCAAAGTAGAGCCAGTGTTGAAGAATATCTGGTCGACTTCGCCATAATTACCGACGAACATGTCGAGATTTCCATCACCATTGAAATCTGCTAATTCTGCACACATGGAGCTCTTGCTATCACTACTGCTCCAAGATGCGGAAGTGGCCAATCGATAGCCCCCCCCATGAGTTGCCGACGGGTATATTCGATTCTTGCCATCATTGACGGATACCAGATCCGCTCTGCCATCTCCGTTGATGTCTCCCGCTGCTAAATCTGTGGTATCATCTGAATCGGAACTAATCCAAGTGTTGGAATCAAGACTTTCTATATCACCTCCCGGCACCGTCTCCAAATCATTCCTAAATCCGAGATTCTGGCCATTATAATCTCCAATGAAAACATCCGGGTCTCCGTCATAATCATAGTCGAACCATAGCATTGCATTCGAATAGTAATTGGAAGATGTAGACCAGAATAATGAGTAAGATTGAGTCGTATCATCGAATTCATACACTTTGCTTACAGATCCTGAATTTCCAATCAACATGTCAAGATCTCCATCTCCATCCATATCACCAAGGTCCATCGAATAGGAGTACTCAGTTGCACCATCGTTCCATGAGGCCGAAGACTGCAACATCTGACCCCCGTTGATGAAGATAAGCGGTCCATCGTTACCGTCGGCAGTAGCGAAATCTAGGTCTCCATCGCCGTCAACATCTCCCCAAGCTGAATCAGAAGAGTCACCAATATCTGGAGTGGCCCATTCAATTGATGAGCCAAATCCAGAACCATCGAAAATGCGAATATTATCGTAAGTACCGGTATTGGATTCCAACATATCCAAGTCTCCATCCATGTCGACATCAGCCAATCTGATATCCATCGTATTATCAGATTCAGAACTGTACCAATCCGCAGAATTGGATAAGGTCCCAGCATCATTCAGGAATAATTGATTCAATCCACCATGATTGCCAACAACAAGGTCCATGTCTCCATCAGCATCTACGTCTCCAAGTGCGATGGTACTGGTGGATAGATCAGTAGGGCTCTGCCAAGCGACCGAAGAAGAAAATGTGGCTCCAGAATTCAAGTAAAGAGAAACACGCCCTCCAGAGACTGCTTCGAATAAGTCGAGGTCATTATCTCCATCAACATCTGCAAGTTTGACATCCATCACATTCGCATTATGGCCACCTTGCCAAGAAGTGGATGAGCCAAAGGATGAGCCAGAATTCCGGAACATGACCACTCCTTCATACAATACTCCCGCAACAAGGTCGAGGTCGTTATCTCCATCGATGTCGCCCCAAGCAAGACTGGTAAATCTGGAAGTAGTTGTCGAACCACCATAGAGATGAGACCATGTCGCGGTTGTGGAAAGTGTTCCTCCTTGATTCTGGAATATCTGGATGGCCCCTTCGTAATTGGCCACCGCAAGGTCTGCATCTCCGTCCGAATCGTAATCTCCCCATGCAAGGTCGATCGAGACCAATGAATCAGAACTGTTCCAAGAGGGTGTCGATTCCAATCCATTACCTTGATTCAGATAAACCGCGTTCTTGGCGCCATTGTTACCTATTGCCAAGTCCAGGTCACCATCGTTATCGACATCTGCCCAATCCGTAGATATCGCTGCAGAGCCTTGAGCATACACCTTCGCGGCAGCGGAATTGAAAGGAGCGGGAGTGGGGTCTGAAACACAATTTATAGTTAGGTCCAAGCAAGAGAGACCCCTGCGAAAATCGCCAGTAGGTAATGCTGGGTCCATAGGATGGTCATCATTTGAATTGAGGACTCCATCACCGTCCCAATCGTTCAAAGTGACTGAATATGGCTGCTGAGGTTCCCACCAAACTCCGGTTGCCATGTGGTAGCCGCCGACTGAATGGTCTCCTGCAACCCTCGCCTGAACGTGCCCTGTCAAATCTATTTCGTTGACCGTATATTCACCCTCCCCCTCCACATCGAATGCTGTTGCAACGAGAAGAACCTGTAGACAAAGTAGGCAGACCAGCGCTGAAGAAAGGCTGGCGCGAGCGCGGAGCATAGATTGCAACGGGGGCTTTCAGAGGATAAGATTCGCGCTGAAAATATGAGTGAGTACCCATATGAAACAGACTCGTCATACGACGAGGCACAAAAATAATTGTAATCGAAAACAACAACCCATTACTTGGGTTTTTATAGTGCTAAATTAATTTTAGTTTATGGGTATGACTCCTGAAGATTCTATTGGCATAGATGCCACTGATTATTTACTAGATTTGGGATTTGATTGCGGACCGTCTATTGAATATTTTGGAGATTGTATTATCGATGAAAAAATTCTAGCAGACGATAGCCACCCCGAACATTCGGAGATGCTACAGGAATATATTGAAAACTCCTGTGACTGTATAGAATGGTATTCTGGCAAACATGTAATATCCATTTCCTGGTCCAATGCTGAAATAATATCTTATTCCGATGACTTCCCACCAGAAATTCTCTCTACACTAAAGGAATTTATAGATTCTCAAAATAAAATAATTTATATTTCGAATCAAAAATTGTCAGAATTTGAAGGTCGCCCTTGACGCATTGAAAGCCCTTTGAAGAAAGGGAAATAACAAATAATGTTAGAATTTAATGCAGAGGGCAGGATTTGAACCTGCGAAACGGTGTGTACTGGGACCTCATCCCAGCGCCTTTGACCAAGCTGGGCAACCTCTGCTTCAGCAAGCCGCCGACCAGCCCCGCATATTTCAACACCGCGAAATAAACTTTCAGCGAAAGAAAACAGAACAACAAGTTAGGCTTGCGTCAGCGGCTGAAATCTGGGTTGTATCAAGGTGAAGTAGTTCATATCCTCGAGATTCTAATTCCCTTGTGACTGTTGGATAACCTTGGGCTACAATCATTTTATTTCCAAAACCAATGACATTTGCTCCTCTAACTTCTTGTGCAGGTATGATGATGACTTCGGTTCCTGAAATTTCACCAAAAGCTTGGGCAGAGATGGTACCATCAGTCAATAGTAGAACTGCATCATTTGGGCAAGAGCACATACTGGTCAAATGAAGTATATGTTCTGGAACATCAATGACGCGTAATTCCAATCCATCTTCTTCTACAAACCTTCTAAATTGATCGATACCAACATCATTTGTTCGCTTGGACCTACCAATGAATAACACATCTCCAATTCTAAGGACATCACCCCCGTCCATCATCCCCTCTTTTGTCATGTGAACAAGTTCGAGATGTTTGTCTAACTCTTTGATAATTGCTGGTTGCTCCCCCCTCCTTGTTTTGTGTCCAGGGTATGGAATGAAACATCTATCTCCGAGGCTAACAGCCATGTCCTCCACAAAGACACAGTCTGGAAAAGCATCATCTGTTGGGATTTGAATAACGTTTACACCCTGTTGGCGAAGTGCTTCAGTATAACTTTCATGTTGTTGTTTTGCTAAGGCAAGGTCGGTTGGACCATCTCCAAAATGAACAGCTAAGGCTTCTGTGTATGAAGCAGGCACCCCTCGCACAATTGCGTTATTGCGCTGACCCAAAGTAGTGGAGGACATGGCACATCGTCTTGGCTTCTGCCAATCAATGTAATGTCGCGTGAAAGCGGTGCTTTCAACAACGTTGTGCTAGTCGCCGCCCATATGTCAACAAGGCTTTCTGCATTGATGATGGTTTCATTGATGGTATTAACACCATTATCAGGCTGCTTTGGAAGTGATGATGAACCCCCTAGAGTTTCAGCTACTGATTTGTTGATTAGTGGCGATATAGGTGGGGGAATTTGGTCAACAATCAACCTTAGTGCTAAATCAGACCTTTCTGTTTACATTCCATATTTTATCCAAGACCCAGGATCATTGAGGGCCCAGAATGGAACGGTTTTAGACATCGCCGCTGGAGATGAAGTTAGCGTTTCGTGGTTACTTCCTCCAAGAAATTCAGAGGTTGTTATTCTAGTTGGTGAATCAGGTAGAAGCAATTGGCCAACACGCGCCGCCAATGAATCATGGATGGAATGGGCGGCAGATATGATACACGGTAGTGCTGTAGAAGTTGCAATGAATGGCGATGAGGGTGGCATTTGGCCATGGTTGAATCATAGTGAAAATGATGGTGGAGAAGTTTCGCTGAGATGGTTGACCTCTATTCGGCCTCAACGCTCTGATTTGAATATGGCAGAAGGGGTCGACGCTAGTGATGGTTGGATTGATGGACGCAGCGTCTATGAGTGGGTAGAATTCATCACCGATGAAACACCAGATCCAACAGATTTAGCTGATGGCGCAAAAGGATATCTCGATAGATGGATTGGTAATGGAAACCCAGCATATGAAGACGCAATTATATATTTTGAAGGAGTTTTAAGTGATTTTGGATTACGTACCGAAGTTCACCGATTCCAAGCGGGAACACTTTGGGCAGTCAATATTTGCGGCTACAAAGATGGTACAGTTTTCCCTGATGAATGGCTTGTATTTGGCGGCCATTTTGACATCGCCCCTTATGCAACCCCTACTTCACTACTGCCTGGGCTTGAGCAAACAGGATATGGAACAAGAACGGGAGCCTATGATAATACAGCAGGTTCAGCAATGGTTTTGACTACTGCAGGAGCGCTTTCACAATTTGATGCTCGTAGAACAATGGTCTTCTGTTTGTGGTCCTCTGAAGAAGAAGGGTTGTGGGGCTCGGCAGCATTTGCGGACTCCCTCCCCCAAGGAATTACGGTTTCCAATTATCTTAACTTAGACATGGCCGGAATTAATTACCCTGGAAACTACGCTCTTTCTGTTTATCTTGGCCCTGATGGAAGTGGAGAAGAAATTGACCAACCAGGAATGTATCATCTTGCAGAATGGATCGGATCTGACGCGTTGAATCTTTCACATCAGATAGAAAATGGCCGAATTGAATGGGAAAATGGAGGAGAGGCACCTCTTTGGGGTAATATGTACAACGATACTGTTGCCATTTATGAATCTCCAACGGCCCGTAGCGATCATCAATCATTCCAAAACATTGGAGTTGCAACACTTGGTTGGAACGGAGTTGTTGATGGCTACCCCTGCTACCACAAGACTTGCGACCAATTAGAGACTATGGAAGGCTATATGGACACCGAAACAGCTACTGGAGAAGCAAACCTTGTCCACTCATGGGATATTGTCACTTGGTGGGCAGTTTTTGCTTTTTTACACATGGATCAAAGTCCCGTTCCAAATGAATTATGAAGTATATTTGCATCTATTTTAAATTGATTTTTAGCACAATAGGTATAGGTGGGTATGAAGTACTCGATACCTCGGCGCTTGTTTTATGGCACAAGGTACTGTCAAGTGGTTTAACCAGACAAAAGGATTCGGATTCATAGAGCAAGAGGGCGGTTCAGACCTCTTTGTACACATTTCTGCGGTAGAAGGAACCATCCGCGACGGAGACACAGTTGAGTTCGAGGTTGCAGAAGGCGACCGCGGACCAAACGCAATCAACGTCAAAAAGGTTGACGAGTGAAACCAAACACTTTTATTCCTACGGGAATGATTGCATTAGTTTTCAATACCCTTAATTTACTTAGAGAACCCAATCAAAAACTTCTGTTAGAACCTGTGTTTAATTTCCTACCTTAACAGGTATGCAATTCAATGAGATGAAGGCCAGTAGTAAACAAGTAATGGCCGGAATTAGGTGGGTTCTAGACTTCTGTACATTGCTCCTCTTGGCAACGCTTGTCGTTATTGGTTGGGTAAATAATGGAGCACTTGCTGAAGGGTTGAGTGATATTGGAGGTGAACAAATGGTGCTTAAACCAGCCTTATGGTTAGGTAGTCTTTACTTGTTGATTTTCCTTAGTGAAACTTGGTTAAGGCTGAAAGAAAATACTGCTGCTAAGTGAATTCTTGTATCCTTTAATTAAAACTAAAAGGTCCTCTTGGACATGATGATTACGTTTCAAACTCTTCTGTTTTGCTCTAACCAAGACTGGCCATAATGCTGCCATTGCTCCATTGTCCAACCTGGAGGCAGTCCTTCGTATGGAACCGGTGGCCCCTGTTGAACTGGTGTTATTGGGGCATGAACGGGTTGGGGGGTAATGAGTGGGGCATTCATATCTGGCATTGCAACAGATCTCTGCGGCTGAGTGGGGCTTTTGGTGCCTGCTTTATTTGAACGTATTACTAAGACGAGCAATAAAGAAATTATTACAATAATAATGCTACCAATAGTGGTTGTTATTATTGAGAATTCTTCTGATTCCTGAACACTCCTACTTGCATCTTGAGGATAGAAATCCTTGTCATTTGAAATTCCGTCACCATCATCATCCACACAACCTAGTCGGTCACCTGTTGAGTTACCCCATTCTTCAGGGCAATCGTCACTTAATTCAGTGCCCGTTTGGTCTGCATAACCATCGCGGTCCATATCGCCCCATAGTAATGGATTATCAGGGAACGCATCACCATCATTTGACCATGTGTCAGAATCAGAATCTGGACAACCGTATCTATCTGTAGTTGATGTTCCTGCAATGGTTGGACAGGAGTCAGGGTAAATTCCATTTACACTGTTTCCATAACCATCCCCATCTTCATCTAACCATTGAGTTACTTCCATGGGGAAAGCATCGTTGAGGTCTGAATGTCCATCTGCATCACTATCTATGCAACCAAATCTATCTTTAGTTGAAATACCAACTTCTGTTGGGCAAGCGTCGGGTTGAAACCCATTAGGATTGTCACCAAAACTATCCGAATCGCTATCATTCCATTGACTTGAATCACTTGGGAAGGCATCTGCGCCGTGTGAAGTGTTCCAGCTTTGACTTGGGTCTGAATATCCATCTTCATCTGCATCTGGACAACCTAAGCGGTCATGTATTGAACTTCCATAAATTAATGGACAGCCGTCTGGTTCAACACCATTTGCTTCATCACCATACCCATCTCTATCAGTATCGTTCCACTGAGTTGGCTCTGATATGAACTGATCTTCTAAATCCGCCCAACCATCGCCATCAAAGTCTGGACATCCAACTCCGAGACCATAAATTGCTGTTCCTTTTGTTGCTGGGCAGATATCTACTAAATCTTCATGCCCATCGTCATCATCATCGGTGTCTTCTGCAACATCTTCACAACCATCTTGGTCCTTATCTGTATGTTGATTAGAAATGAAACCAATCCTTCCAAGTGGGCACCTATCTAACTCAGGCGCCCCCTTTATGCATCCTGTTTGAATAACATCGGTATCACATATTCCGTCTGCATCATCATCAATATCTTCGGAGGAGTCTTGACAGCCATCACTATCATGGTCTGTTATTAAGCTACTTAACCAATTTAATTCACCAAGTTTACAATCATCAAAGAAGTCTTCAATACTGTCACCATCATCATCTGTATCCTCTGATGTATCATGGCAACCATCCCCGTCATGGTCATTACCACTTCCTGATGCCCAGCCTGTTAAGCCTAATTTGCACATATCTAAATCATCTAAGATTCCATCATTATCATCATCATCATCACAAGAATCTCCATCTAAATCTAAATCATGATCTTCTTGCTCTGGATTTATGGTGTTGGGGCAATTGTCAAGAGAGTCCCTAATTCCATCTTCATCTGCATCTGGATAGGTGTCAAGTCGGATGACTCTATCATTTCCGCCATCTACATAGTATAGCTTCCCATCTGGTCCTATTTCCAATCCCATTATTTTTGATGCCGTAGTATCAACCGTCTCCAAAAGTGTCGCAGTCGTCGGTGTAGTCCCTAAATCATAAGCGCGAATTTGGCCATTACCATTTGTCGAAACAAATAGTGTATCGCCATCAAGGGCAATACCACTTGGGCGGCTCATCCCACTGTCCAATATTCCCCATGAGACTCCAGTGATGCTGCTATATTCGTGTAATGGCTCCATTCTAGTATTCGAATTATAGATGTTGGTTGAAGTGGTGGTCGGATCATCTGTATCTACCCAAAGCACTCTACCGGCGCCGCTATCAGCGATGTATAAAATCCCGCTATCTTTGTCGAGCACCATATGGCTTGGAGTGCCTGCAGAGCGCGACAAACTAATCTCACTATATCTTCGTACGATGCCATCGGAATGGTCGTCCTCTCCTGTATCATGGTCAGCTTGGAAGTCATAATAGACCAAGTCTCCATAATAACCATCGTAGTACCAGTAAGCATTTGCTGAATCATGAGCAATACCCATTCCATATGGTGATTCATGCAACATATCTATGTGGCTACCTAACAAAGGGCCACCATCTTGATTTTCAACTGCAAAATGGCTTAGGGAAGATGGCCAAAGTGCTGGACCCATGAAATTATTTGGTTCACCTTGACCATCGAAAGTGTTGCGTGATTCTTGAGCAGTGGCGAATTGTACATCGAATTCATCGTCATATGCCCCAAATGCAATGGCGCTTACCTCTTCCATGAAGTGGTTTCTGTTAGAGTCTTCACGATGCTCAGACCATTGTGTGGGCAAACCGGTGTCGTGAATAATCGTCACACTATCTGTTGCACGATTGACAATCCATAACTCATCACTACGGCTACTTCCTGGGTGAAATTCTAAATCCCGCGGTACATCTAAGTCATCACTTGAGTCTGCTATTATGGTCTCATCAAAACCTGAACCAAATTGGGGTACAATCACCTCTCGCCCCGAAATAGTTTCAGTGGCAGAACCGATAGCAACCAACCCTGGGCTGGCCATCAAAAGTGTGCAAAAGAATGCGAGGATGTGTCTGTTCACAGGGGGGCTAAATTACAAATACATGAAAACTTATTCCCTATTGGTAAAATGTTTATTTGTTGATTAAGGAATATCCTATAATCTAAGTAAACTAAAAAGTATTGAAAACTAATGTCATCATTCCCGTAGGAATGAAAATGTTTGGTTTCACTCGTCAACCTTTTTGACGTTGATTGCGTTTGGTCCGCGGTCGCCTTCTGCAACCTCGAACTCAACTGTATCTCCGTCGCGGATAGTACCCTCTACTATTGCAGAGGAGTGAACGAAGAGGTC
>JAOMAZ010000022.1 GCA_028344335.1 Deltaproteobacteria bacterium
GAGATAAACGGTTTCTCCAAAGTGGTAGAACGGGAACAAACCGCAGCCAATATTCCAAGTTGGCCTCCCCAATACCAACTGCGATAGGCTCGATTTGTGAAGCGAACTAGCAAGGCAAGGTCTGCCGCTGCTAAGGCCTTACTTCCTCTCGATATTTCAGTTGGGTTATTGAATAAGGATGAGTTATTCCAAGCGATCCAGTTCACCAAATCATCCGGAGATTGGTCGAGGTTAACTGCCATTTCCCTTGCAGTTTTGGCATCCCTCATAGCATATAATTTATCAAGACCGGGAAAACTACCAAGTTGTTGGTCTCTTTGTCCATCTACCATATGGGATTTTACAGAAGTGATGTGAATATGTGAGCCATCCCCCACAGCAATGGCTTGAATATCTCTAATCAAAGCCCGCAAATCACCTGGGTTATTTCTAACAAGAATATCCATTCCTTCTGGGTCAATAGTTAGTCCTTCGGCTTGTAAGACACGGCGAGCAATATCTCTCATCTCTTGTTTTCTAACTCTCGTCATCTTGATGACTTCAACTACCTTTTCAAATCTCGTTCTAGTTTCTGACCAATTTGAACCTCTACCCCAAAGGCCCATTTCATCATTACAGGCCAATATAACTGGATTTTTTGTATCTGTAAGCATCCGTATCAGTTCAGCCTTACCACCTCTATCTCCTGAAGATGTGCTGACAGTATTTCCATCATCACCGCTAATCATCTTTCTGATTTTTTCTTCCCCCATGATCCCAAGTCCACCTTGGATATGGTCAACTTCATCTACTAGAATCAAAGTTTTTGCTTTGTCCTTACCGATATTAAAGAGTGATTGATGCATTGCTCCTTCGCTTGCTGCTTTGCGTATGGAGGCTGCATTTCTTGCATCACTGGCGTTCAATTCGATAACATCCCAGCCTCTATCTATAGCGATTGCTCGGGCAATTGTCGTTTTTCCAATTCCGGGTGGACCAACTAGCAGGATGCCGCGCTTAGAAGGTCGCCCATGTTCCCAAGCCTTCAACCAAGCCTTGATCCTCCTCCTTGAACTGTTATTTCCAATCAGATGAGACTCACTTGCTGGGCGATAACGTTCGCACCAGTCAGCAGGTTGAGTCGGTGCCATAATGGGGCCTTGTTACCGAGGCTCCTTGAAGGTGACGTTGCAGCCTAGAATAAATTAATCATTGAGGATGAATGAATAAGACTCGGTATTTCCTCTATTTTTACACGAATTTGCAGTTGTGTATCTCTATTTCTGACAGTTGCAGTTCTGTCCTCAAGGCTTTGGTGGTCGATTGTAATTGCCCAAGGGATCCCGACTTCATCGGCCCGTGCATAGCGTCTTCCGATACTACCTGAGGCATCATAAGAGGAGAGAACTCCTGAAGTATTACACAGGCTGGAATGTAATTCTCCAGCTATTATTTCCATGCCATCTTTTTCAAATAATGGCATCACTGCTACATCTAGTGGGGCGATATTTGGATTTATTTTCAGTAATGAGTATGGCTCATTATTTTTCTCGGTTTCAGTCCAAGCATGGTCAAGAATATGCCAGATAATTCTGTCAATTCCAAATGCAGGTTCAACCACGTGAGGAGTGAACCATTCACCGTTGATGGTTTCACATCGGCGCTCAGTTTTGACATGCTGTTCTTCAATTTTGACTTCACTTCCATCCTCTAGTTGGAGGGTGAACGGGAATTTACTTGGTATTGTGTTGAGTGCCTCCAAGGCTTGTTTGACAGCCCCTGCTTGCGTACGGAAGGCTGGGCCAGTCACTGCGGCATTACTAGTTATTATTTCCACATCGATTTCCTTTGGAGTACTCAATGCTCGCCATGCTTTTAATCGCTGTCCAGTATATTGTTCATGGGCAGACAAGTCATAGCAACCTCGATGAGCAATCCCTACACATTCCACCCAGCCATATGAAGCGTCAATTTCAGCATCCCAGCAGTCGCTTGCATAATGGGCCATTTCTGTCTCTTCATGTTGCCGGAAGCGTAATCTTTCAGGGTCGATACCAAGGTTTTCCAATAAGTCTGCAGTCCTTGCCATATACCATGCAACAGTGGCATGGCGAATTATTCCAGCCTCTAATGCAGCTGGTATGCTCATCAAAACTTCTTCGCCATCATCTGGAACTAATCTCATTTCTTTACCGTTCCAGGCAGTGAAATCATGTTTTATCTCAATTTCAGGGTCGATGAAATATTCTAATTCAGCCATGTTGAACTCTCGCAGTCTAATCATACCCTGCCGAGGGCTAATTTCATTGCGATAGCCTTTGCCAACTTGAACTGCTCCAAATGGTAAGCGTTGCCTGAAGTGTCGGTAAAGAGATTGGAAATTAGTGAACATTCCCTGTGCAGTTTCAGGACGAATGAAGCCTTCTCTTCCGCTTTTACCTGAGCCTATGCGGGTATTGAACATTATATTTTGAGCACTAACCTCTCCCCATTCGCTCTCTCTACAATTGGGACAAGGTGGGGAATGTGTTGCCAATTCATGTGCTAACTCATCTTTTGATAATGAGTCTGGATTGGAGTGATTTCCTTCTAGTAGAGTATCCGCTCTGAATGCTTCTTCACAAGCAACACAAGTAGTCATGAAATCGCTGAATTCACCGACGTGTCCACTTGCCTCAAGCACAGAATACGGGGTTATTGTAGGGCAACTCAATTCGGTTATATCACCTTGAGAGAGCCAATGGTCCAACCAGACTTGCTGAACTCTATTTCGTAATCTCCCCCCAAGCGGTCCAAAATCGTAAAGCCCAGCCGCACCACCATGGATCTCAAAAGCAGGGAGAATAATACCTCTTCTTTTGAGCATGGAATTGAGACGCTCAAGCCTCTCGCCTACTCCATCATCCATGAATACCGAAATGAGCGTATAACTGCCCGCCTATGAATATGACCGCGATGAGCAAGAGAGTTGATGACAATGATAGGCTTGGGGTAAGTAATGGGACAGGCGATGGTGGCTATCACAGAGGAAGATTGCACTGGTTGTGACTTGTGCATTCCGTTCTGCCCATTTGAGGCATTATTGCCGTTGGTAGAAAATACTCGCGAAAATAAAAAGCGACCCGTAATTGTCGTCGAAAAAAACTGTGTAGGTTGTCTTTCTTGTATTGGTTCATGTCCAACAGGAGCACTATTCGAAGTTTCGATACCGAGCAATTCCAAAGCCTCTCCATTAATGAACCCTAATTCACAATCTCTGACTGAAATAGTTGAGAGATTTTCTAAGCAAGGAATTTCTTGGCCAAAGCCAAAGAAGTAAACTTACTTTGTCAAAAACAGGCTTTCTAATGCAATTGTTGATATACAGTATCGTTCCGACTGACCATCACCATCAAGGGGGGAATATTACATTACAGTGATTCGCTACCTGAATGAACCCTCTTCCACTGAGGATTTATTGGAGTGCCTGAGTCCTCCAGTTAGAAACTGGTTCAAGGATACCTTCCCTGATTTCACCGAGCCTCAGAAGTTGGCAATTCCAGCCATAATAGAAAAATCTCACCTTCTCCTTTGTTCTCCAACTGGATCTGGGAAAACCCTGACGGCATTCTTGACAATTATTGACCAATTGGTACGAAAAGCTTTGAACAAGGAATTAGAAGAGAAAGTCTACTGTCTTTATATATCTCCAATCAAGGCCTTGGCAAATGATATTCAAAAGAACTTGATTAAACCATTAAAGGAAATCAAAGCCAAGTATTTACCAAGTCATGCACAAGAAATCAGAGTGGGGTTGCGAACTGGAGACACCCCTCAATCCGAGCGCCAAAAAATGCTTCGCAAACCTCCTCATATTCTGATAACAACCCCTGAAAGTATGGCCATTGCAATTTCAAGCAAACGCTTTCAACCAATCGTCGATAGTTGTGAATGGCTAATTATCGACGAGATGCACAGCCTTGTACCCACAAAGCGCGGAACTCATCTGGCATTGACTGTTTCTCATCTAGATACAATACTGAAGACACCTGTTCAAAGAATTGGAATTTCTGCAACGATGGAACCACTAGAGATGGTGGCAGAATACCTGGTTTCTTCTGGAGAAACTGACGGTGAAGAATCACTGATTAACATAGCCAAAGTCAGTGGAGCAAGGGAATTAGATTTAGATATTTTAATATCTTCAAAACGCTTTAGCGACTTACCAATAAAAGATATTCTCGACAACAATGTGGAATTAGTCAAGGATTTAATAGAGGCTCATAATACTACTATCGTCTTTGCAAATACTAGAAAGATGACCGAGGAATTAGTGCAACGCCTAAAGGTCCTAGGAATGGGAGATTTAGTTGCAGGACATCACGGTTCAATGGATAAACAGATTCGATTAGGAGTAGAAAACCAATTGAAGAAAGGCGAATTAAGGGCAGTTGTTACTTCCAGTTCCTTGGAAATGGGAATTGATATCGGCAGTGTTGACTTGGTTGTTCAGATCGGCTCTCCCGGTAGTATCGCAACAGCCCTTCAGCGGATTGGACGTGCTGGCCACCAAGTGGGGGGCATCCCAAGAGCTCGCCTTTTACCTCAAAGTGTTGATGACTTACTTGAGATGGCAGCCCTACAAGCGGCTATTCAAATAGGCGATATGGATAAGTTGAATTTCCCTCAGAATTGCTTAGATGTTTTAGCACAATTCGCAATTGGCCAAGTAATCATTGAAGACCGCGATATCGATGAAATTTACGAGATTGTAAGACGAACATGGTCATACCGGACTTTGCCTTATGATGACTTCATCGAAGTTCTAGATATGTTGGAAGAGGAGCGCCGCGTATGGATAGATTGGGAGGAAAATCTCTATGGAAAGCGGGGCTATTCAAGGATGATTTACTACACAAATGTAGGAACAATCGCCCCCGATAACAATTTCTTAGTTTTCAATCAAGATGGCAGTATTTTGGGTCAACTATCCTCCTCCTTCGTTGCTAACCTCCGCTCTTCAGATGTCATACTACTTGGAGGCTCTACATACCGTGTTAATTCTATACAAGGCAGTAGAGTCAATGTCAATCCGGTAACTGGACATCGGCCAACCGTGCCTTCGTGGAGTGGCGAGGCCCGTTCTCGTTCACCTGAATTATCAGGGCACCTATTACAGTTGATAGAGAATATCGTAGTTTGTTTAAGACGAGGTGAAGAGCCAAAGAAAATTCTTACCGAAGTATACGGTCTTTCAGAAGTAGTGTCTGTTGCAATTGCCCGTCACTTACGAGAACATGTTATTGATACATTCCAAGTTCCTGACCCTAACCGGTTATTGGTTGAGCAAATCATTGGTGGCTTGCCAACCTATCTTTTCACAACTTGCCGTGGCCGAGGCTTCAATCAAGCATTAGGTTACTTCCTTGCAGGCTTGGCTCAATCAAAAGAAATCAATGTCATCGAATTGTCCTTTGATGAAAATGGGATTCTATTCAAAACCAGCCATGAAATCGACCCTCAGGACCTATACGAATTATTCCAAACTCAAAGTCACATGGAGGTTATCGAACATTATATTATTACAACTCAATTATTCACCAAGCGATTCAAAGAAGTTGCTGGACGTTCTATGATAATTCCCCGTAGAATCGGGGCCGAAGAAGTTAGTCCGCAACAATTCCAACAAAAAGCAGATGCACTATTAGTTAAGCATCGAACTATGGAAGATAGTCTTTTGATTAGAGAAGCGAAAAACGAAATCTTTTGGCAAGATATCGATATTAAAGGATTGGAAGAATTTCTGCAGCGTTCCAAGGACGAAAATGTCCGCCTAGTCCATACCAAGGTATCTATTCCTTCAAAGATTGGAATGAGCCTATTCATGTCTTCATTTGAAGATTTGATGAGTATGAGGACCCGTGCTTATCTGATAAACGACATGGATCCGAAGATTCTGATGAGACTTCTGGGACGGCGTTCTTTGGCTACAGAATTAACCAAGGAAGAATTAGATGGCTACTATCTCGATAAAGTTCCAATTCCAACTGACCCCAAGAGTTTGCTTCATTTGCTGGAGCATGGAGGAGGACTTTCACGCAGTATGAGTAACCCACTTTACAAGGAGAAATTAAAGGATATCGATAATGAGGAGATTAAAGGTTGGGTAGAGGTATTGTGCCAAACCGGACTAATTACAAAGATTGATGGCACAGGTAACTCCGAAGTCGACGGCAAATGGTTCAGCGAATATATGGCGGAAATCCATGGTACTTTAGGTGTATTAGCCACTAATGGTGGCAGTGAAATCGATGACTTACGCGACCTATATGCAGGTGGTTTAACTTTCAAGTTGGCAACAGAATTTGATGGTACAACTCCTACAAAATGGAAGGATCAACCGATTGGGGATGCACACGAGGCATTGCGAGTCAAGGTCGTTGAGATGCTAGGTAGTGAAGGGCCATTGGAATCAGACATGATGACTGGAAGGCTACCTTTCCCTGAAAAACAAATAGAGACTATTCTCCATGAATTGGAGATTAGAAATGTCATTTCTGTGGGCTTTTTCAGACAAACTACCGAGGCAGAATATATCCTCAAGGTCGATGAACACCGAATCACTGGTGGAGAGGATGATGTTGTAGAATATCGCACCTTACAAAATTTAGTTCTGAAGAAATCATTCAAGGTTCATGACGACATATTCGCTTCATTTGATGACCATATATTATTCCAGAAGCAGCAGGAATTACTCTATCGTGTCAAAGATTTCAGATTTGCAGATTGGAAGGACCTTCAGTTGGATTCCGATGTCATAATGGGCAGGCTACTGCATAATAGAATAGGATATACCACACTGGCAAATCTACCAATGCTACTTGGATTAAGGCCAGAACCATGGCTTAATGAATTAGATCTGGAATTACTCAATAAAATACAACCTGGAGACCTTATTACTAGGCAAGAAATACTACGAGATTATCCAAAAGGAGATGAATATAAGGCTCTTAAAAGAGACCTCAAAAATAGCCTTTCAAATCTTGAGAGACAGTTGGTCGTGGTCAAGCAATTCGAAGACCAAGAAGGCCGCCGCCGCAGAGTTACTTATTTCCGCAGAGTAGTAGAAAAGCCAATGGAATTTGAAGAATCGCTACTTGAATTAATCCGGCGAATGGGTCCAGTAAAACTGCACACCTTACGCTTCTATGTTTCAAGAGCAGCAGAAATCTTGTCGATGGCGCTGCGCAATCTCGAAGCAGAAGGGCGCATCACTAGAGTTGTAGCATTACAACCCGAACCGACTGATTTCTATTGTACTCCAGAAGAAGCAGAATTCCTTAGAACTCCGCGCAGAGAAGACCGTACTTTGAGAATCCTTACCCAATCCGACCCATATTGTTCGAGATTCATTTGGGAAGTTCGTTCTAAGTTGAAGGGTGGATGGTATTTACCGGTATTCAAGGGAGTTGATCCAGTTGGTAAAATTTTAATGTACAGGGTTAATGATTATCTTGAAGTTAAGGATTTGCAAGTACCATATGCATACTTAGATGAGTTTTGCACAGCATTTGAAGTGCTTCTAGACAATTGGTCTGACCAATTAATCGACGTAGCTGTAATGACTGCTTTCAACGGCGAACCTGTATCAGATCTCGATGAAACCTCTCTGAAGGTCTTAGAAGGAATAGGCTTCAAGAAGGCAGGAGAGCGTCTGATTCGCGGGGGTATCATCGACCCCCAACCTCGGGAATTAGCAGAGAGAGCACTTTTCCACCAGCACTATTTACACCAGCATTCAAGACTTGAAAATGAGACGATGGCTCTCAAGCACATGACTGAAACAAGGGATGACTTTGCTTTGCGCGGGCGTTGTGAATTATATCGAGTCAATCTCAAGAGTATGGCCACTGCAAATCAACTACATATGGGAATCAACTTGAGAGGGCATCAAGTATGGGCATCCTTGGATCATTTCCGTGAATTAGTAACTATCCGTGGAATGGAGCCGGATGATGAATTATGGGACGTACTTGATTTCTTTGAGAATAATTCAGACCCTAAATTATTCATGGAAAGAGCGGCGATGAAGAGAGCAGCATTCAGGAAGTTGATTCAACCTCTACTTCGTTCTGGACATTTGGTGCAAGATTATCGTTCTGGATTCAAGACAGTTGACCCATTACCGAACACCGATAGACCTGTTTTACGCAAGGAATATCTTCGTAAATTAGTCAAGGCATTCCCCGTCTTGACATTGAAACAACTGCAACGAATAGCAGGTACAGCCTTCAAACCTGAAGAAGTGAAGTCAATTTTAGCCGAGTTTGAAGAAGATGGCACTCTCATCAAGGGATTTTTAATTCATGATTTGCACGAAGTTTGCTGGGGAAGAAAGGGCTTATTGGAAGAATCATCGAACATCGCACCGATCCGTGATTTCGTTCTCCCTCCTTCCGACCATTTAGCGCCTTATTTTTCCGATATTTTACGCCAAAGATTCGGCTTTGGTTCGGCCTATTTGGTGTTTAGAAATGCTGAACCAGTTGCTGCCTTCAAGGCCAATACAAGAGAGAAGGTCATAGATGTCACGGACTTTGTTGGAGAGGAGTCGGGATGGCGTATCGTTAAGGAGTTCGCTTGGGAACATCAACTACCCCTGAAGACAAGTATCAGAATTGGCGGCAAAAAAATGCGCTGATAATATGACCAAAGGTCATATGTCATTAATGCGGAACCTTATTTATTGAGCGTTTTCAGCCAACAGCATGCAAATCAGCCCTCGCTTTGGCGGAATTTTACCCATCACTCTAATTTTGATGATGATACTTGCTCCTTTTGCTATAACAGTGGGAGCAGAAGAAGGGGGTGAGTCTGGAGAAAACAACGCCAATAATACTCTTAATGTGCTTGCTGAATATACAAATCCATCCAACAGCCACACCTATTATCTTCTTGAAGAAGCAAATCACAGTGAATCAGTGGCCACTGCAGAAGCTCTCGGCGGGACATTAGTCTCCATCAACGACCCAAGTGAAAATCAATGGATAGTTTCCACCTTTGTTTCATGGAATGGGACACCCAGAGATATTTGGAGTGGACTGACAGATGCTGACAAAGAAGGATATTGGCAATGGGATTCACCTCAACCAGCATGGTACCGAAACTGGGCAAAAGGTGAGCCGTCTATGGAAGAAGGCGAAGATTATATGGTAATTTCAGCCGATGTATCAGGAGAAATTCAAATTGGACAATGGATTGACCAAACCGAAGATAAAGTTGCACATGGACTAGTTGAAATCGGCGAGGGAGCAGATAATGCAATCCTATTCCCTGCAAAGAAAGAACAACAACTAGCACCTCAGGCAATAATGGAAGATGTTGAAAATATCAACATCTCAAACCAATTAACCTTGGAAGCAAGAGTTATGCCCTTCGAATTGGAAGGCAGTCGTTTCATTATGATGAAGGGAGACTACGGATGGGGAATGCAACTCAAAGACGGAATCTTACACTATGCTAATGATTATGCAATCCGCAATCACCCCTCACTTGAAGATGTTGAATTCCTCACCGACGAATGGGCCCACTTAGCAATAACAATCGAGGATGGAGTCGGTGGTTCATTTTGGGTCGATGGCGAGTATGCAGGAGCCATAGATGCTAATGATTCCGTAATTCCAACAGGTGATTTTGGTAGCAACCAATGTTACCAAAGCGGAGAAGATTGTGATGAATTCTACCTTGCCCGCCAAGGAGCAGGATGCGACTGTAATAATTACGTTGGAGTCCTAGATGATGTGCGAGTATGGAACCGGGTATTAACTGCAGATGAAGTAAAGAATGCCTCGAACGGAATTTTGCTCAACGATAGCGGTCTTGAACTTGAATTGGATTTCGATGAAGGCAGTGGTGATTTTTCATTTGACGATGTAAACAATTCAAAATTAGAACTCAAAAAGGCAATTTGGGTCGACCTCGATGGAAATCCACTTGTCAATGCAAAACAATTAGCAAATAATGACGACTTCACCTTATCTGGAAAAGAAAATACCCGACACTTATTTTGGATCGATGTTCCAGAGCGAGTACAATTTATGAATGTGGAATTCTGGGGCTGGAACGGAAAAGCCAGTATGTTCATCCGTCAAGGCGCAATACCTACGGAAGAAGTCAATGATTACTCATCAAAGGACAATATTAGAGGTGGCGGAGATTGGGATATCGGCTGGGGCTATGGAAACTTTGCATGGCCTGATGCTGGAGTATGGTGGGTCTCAGTAGAAGGCGAGAACCAATTTCAAGAATATAGTCTAAGTCTATGGATGAATCAGGTTCCAGAACCTCCAGCACTTGAGCAAATGACTGAACTTCACAATGGGATCCCCGTTCCTGATCAAGATATCGATTCGAATGATGTAGCATATTATTACCTCAATGTCACTGAACCCATTGACAAAATCGAAATCGTCACTTATGGCGGGGAGGGAGATGGAGACCTCTATGTTGCCTACGACGCTGACCCAGTAGAATGGAATGGTGGAGGTGGTAATTTCTGGATTGATGATATGGATGAAATTGGTTCAGTAAATGGCAGGCAATTCGGCGGTGGCAATGGGAACGGAGGTGACAGTGATAAGTCGCTAATTTCAGGAGATGAAAGATATGGTTCCTCAGCAGGTGGAGATAATGACGAGAGAGTCACCCTCCTCAACCCAATAGAAGGCATATGGTATATCGGCATTGAAGCATTTGAGAATACCCGCGACATGAATATTGTAGCCCGCTTCACCTATCCACCAGCCAATGCAGACCCACTCAATTCAATCGAATTACAACCAGGTGTGCCATATTATCCAGTCAGTGGTAATGAAGAATCAGACCGCTACTTCCACATCAACGTAACTCAGGGAACAGAACGATTAGAGGTTCAAATCGAAGGTGGAAACGGCGATGCTGACCTATACGTTAGCTATGGAGAGGTTCCAAGCAGAGAAGATTATCAACTTGGCTCATCAAACTTCGGAAACTCAGAATTTGTGGCTAACAACATGCCACCAAGTGGACAATACTTCATTCTCGTAACTGGTTATGCATTATTCGAAGACTTGACTATTACAGCCTCATTCACCGAAAGCAGTGACTATAAACCAGAAATTAAACCAATCCAATTATTCAACAATGAAGCAATTAACCATTTGAGAGCCTCAGAAGGAGATGAACTCCTATTCTACTTTAATTTGGAGGAAGATGCTGATTCACTCTCAGTATCACTAAACTTTGGTAACGGGAATCCAAACCTATTCGTTAGCAATACAGATGATGCCTGGGATTCAACAGGACGTGGACCATGGGAATCAGTATGGATAGAGGAAGCAGTAGCAGGCCGCTATGATGTCAGGGTATTAGCAGCCAATGATTTCGATGGAAGTACTATTAGAGCAGAATGGTATTCTTGGGATAACCCCGACATCCCTGAAATCCCACCTGAAGCCCAAACTGACTGCAAAGCAACAGCAGTATTTGTCATGGACTTCTTTGACCTTGACGAAGATGGACAACTAAGCGAGGATGAGTTCATCAGCATACAAGGTGAAGAGATTGATGAACCTGATTGGGATTGGGAAGAAGAAGACATGTTCACAGGTGGACGCCAACGCCAAAACCAAGAAAAATCAGATGTCAGCAGAGAAAATGATGATGGGGAAATTGAATTTGATGATATTGACACAGATGGAGATGAAAACCTATCATTCAATGAATTGCTGCTCTTCGCCTGTTCTTGCAAAACGGAATTAACCTTAGCAGAAGATTGGAAGGATGATATGGATGAAGATTCATTTAACGAGTTTGAGTGGAAGAATGATTTCACTTTTGAGGAATTGGATAAGAATGATGATGGAATAATCGATAGAAATGAATTTGATGACGCAAGAGAGATCTGTGAAACTACATGGGATCCATTTGACCTTAATCAAGAAAAGCCGGAAGAACCTGAGGATGAAAATCCAAAGGAAGAAGACGGTATTCTTGGTACAGAATATCTTTCAGGACTTGATAAGGAAGTTATTGTGCCATTGACAGCAGGGATTGGAATTCTTGTTTTGGTGCTAATAATAATGGCATTTGCTCAAGTCAAGAAGAGTAATGCTGGTGATAAATGGCATGCTATGGAAGAGGATATTATTTCAAGGCAAACTGAGACGATGTTGGACAATGCCCAAGGGTCTTCATTCTCTGAGATTCCAACTATGATCGCTTCAGAACCGGTAACGGAGGCTCCTGAGCCCATTGTCATGGGTGATGTCCTTGGTGATTTAGGATTAGATGAGCCTACAATCCAAGATGTACCAGTTGAGTCCCCACCTAGTCATATCATGGGGGCTTTACAGTCCGGCGGTAGTGAGCAGATCGAGTGGCCAAGTGGTAGTGGAAATATGTTCACAAGGGCCAGTTTTGATGCTGAGTGGAAACAGCTCTGAATAATGCGCACCTTCGCGTTAGTTTCCCATCAGGGGGTAGTCACCGAACATACCCTGTAAGTCAAGTGCTTAGCCCTCTGTAACCAATGAGTAGGCTCCTCGTATACCTTCTGTTCAGGTTGAATTTGTAGTATTGCCGTTCAAAAGGTGGTATAGTTTCATAGAATTTGACCGCAATGGTTAGAATAAATCAATTACACGCAACTTTGTTTCCAATGGTCTCTATGGGTGCTTATCCTGATTTATCAGACGACGATGTCAATAAAATCTGGAAAGCAATGGATTTTTTTGATGAACATTTACGGGGAAAAAGGGCAATAGATGTCCCCATCGTTAAAGAGTTATATGGAGATCAATTCCAACTACTTTCGAATAGTAATTTTACTAAAGGGAAATGGCCCACTAAAAGGAATACATTTTTGCTCAAAAGAACTATCACAATAGAGAAAGTCGAGTCAATAAAATATTATCCATTGAAATATACAGTTCATTTAGCACTTGATATTCCTGAATGGAAAGGGAAATTCACATCCAATAGGTTGGAAACAAAAATAAAAGCCACATCTATAAGATACGTTCACAAAGAAGAAAATGAAGATTGGTTGAAAGACAAAGGAGCCGATATTTGGGGAGATGATTCATCGTCATCGACGGAAACAAAATCTATCGTTACTAATAAATCACCTTCAGTCAAGATTAAAGACATAAAGAGCATAATAATGAGGCGGAAATTAGTGGTTCTTGAAGGCGTGCCTGGAACTGGAAAAACACACATCTATGAATCAATAAAAGAGAATTTCCGTCACGCGACCTTCCTCACGTTTCACCCATCATCAGATTATTCAACTTTTGTCGGTGGAATTAGGCCTGGAGAAAATGAAACTACGGGCAAATTGGT
This sequence comes from Deltaproteobacteria bacterium, assembly GCA_028344335.1. Taxonomy (GTDB): domain Archaea; phylum Thermoplasmatota; class Poseidoniia; order Poseidoniales; family Poseidoniaceae; genus UBA226. Next base: position 13,339 of record JAOMAZ010000022.1, read on the forward strand.
ATTTAATCCAACTAAAGGCCATCTATTGAAAATTTTGAATGAGGCAAAAAAGGGCAAGGTCCTTCTTTGGATTGATGAATTGAATCGCGCAAATGTACCAAGAGTGTTTGGTGATTTAATTAGCCTTATTGGCAATAAAAATCCACCTGACCTCCACATTCCAAATGTTGGACTAAAAAATGATGATGGTGATGAAACCTTATCACTATTACCTAATCAAATTAAGAGATTGCACATTGTTGCAACAATGAACACTTCCGATCGTTCGGTGACCCCACTTGATGCAGCCTTGCGAAGAAGATTCAATTTCATTAGACTCCACCCAATGGGCGAAGAAGAGCTCTTCAAAACAGATTCAAAAGATAATTTAAGGAAAATTAAAGACGATATAACCTGTTTTGAGCAACTTAATGAAAGTCTAAATGAAAACATGGGAGTTGATGCCATGATGGGACATTCCTATTTGTTTGAGATGAGTAAATTTGCAGATGAAGATTCAAAAAGGAAATTGTTATGGAAATTTTCCATACTCCCTAACATCATTGATACATTACTCATCAGTCAAAATTTTGAACTGATTAACGAAATTAATACTATTATAAAAAATAATACAGGATTGGAATTGGTGGACAGTGCTCAAGATGGAGTTGGCAAAGGCCTCGGTAGAATGATTCTTGTAAAGGAGGTTTCTGAATGACCACCTATACTACCAAAGAACAATGGCAATCACTTTACGATGATTCTGTAATTAGTGGTTTAAGGAAAGTAGCTATTGACAAATTACAAAAAGAGGGGAATCAAGTTTATCCGGGTACAGAGAACGCTGCAAAGGAAATATGGGCCCTTTGTGTTGCTGTTGCTGATAAAATAAAGAACAAACATACAGAAATATATACCTCAAGTGAATGGGGATTAGGAGAAGGTGGGTACAGATATTTTTCTGTAACTTCTGCCTCTATTACTGACCAAACAATTACTGTAAGTGTAAATTCTGAAGATGTTTATGACCTAAAATATTTCATAGATAATCTGTCTTTTTTCAACAATAAATATCACGGCTATGTCAATGTGATGCATCGGAAAAACGGAACAAACCGCCTGCTTAGGATTACTCATGTTCTGCCAATGTTATCATTAGGAATATTCCAAGCTTCAGGAAAAAATTGGATAGACATCGGAGATCTGAGCAATAAAAATAAAAACTTTAGAACGTTCCAAGCTGGGAGGCCAGGAAAAAATGACTTGCGCAGTGCAGTTTCACTCACAGGTCACTTTGATAATAAACAAGAAATGATAGATATTATCAATTTAGGAGAAAAAATGAATAATCAAATTTCTGAAATTGTTGACTTACTTGAATTGCGTAAAAACGTCATTCTTGAAGGAGTTCCCGGTACTGGGAAGACATGGATTCGCAATGAAATAAGAAAAAAAATGGGAGCCACCCTTGAAACGACAACGTTCCATCCCGCAAAATCCTACGAAGAGTTCGTAGGAGGTATTTTCCCCCAGAACAATGCCGGGGAACTGCAATTTCATTATCTTGAAGGGACTGTTTCCAAAATTGCTAACAAAGCGATGAAGGATACAGATGGTGAAAAATATATTCTATTTATTGATGAAATCAACAGAGCCAATATTCCCCTGGTAATGGGTGAACTCCTCACAATCATAGAATCAACAAAACGCACAGAACCGGATGGTGATGATGCTCTAAAAGACAAGCCTACTGATAAGTCTACTTGGGAAGTCGCTGTTCACACCGAGCCGAATCTTACAAAGTACCTCCGTCTGCCTAGTAATTTGTATTTCCTTGCAACTATGAACACAAGCGATCGCTCTGTTCTCTCCATGGATGCAGCATTACGCCGTAGATTCGCATATTATCGAATTGAGACTAAACTTATTCCTGCGGCAAAAAGTGAAATGAAGAAATTACTTCAACCAAGTGAATCTGGTGAACCTGAAACATTTTGGAATAAAAGGAAGTTATTTAATGAGGGTGGGCTATTTGAAAAACTGTTTGATATTTTAGCAGACATCAACCAAAATATCCTGAAGAAGAAAATCGGACCAGATGCAATGTTGGGCCATTCTTACTTTTTTGTTGGTGAAGATGAAGTGGCATCTCTTAGCAATGAAGAGGCCGTTTCAGAGATACTACAATTATCAATTCTTCCGCAAATTGCCGACATACTAACAAGTATGAATAAAACTGAATTTGAGATAGTCAATGAAATAAATACCAAGCTGAAGCCATTGGAGGATTTAGGAGCGAGTCTTCACCGCCTAAAGGAACCTATAGTCAACAATAATTCACTTGATGTGGCAGTGACTGTAGTTCAGATTATTGATTCTGAAAACTATTCCAATCTTGAAGAGTTATTTAACAAAGATAATGCCATTTTTAGACATACTCAGCTTCATCGAGGTGGGTCGAGACCGCAAGGCATTCCAGAATATGCTTATATTCGTCATATTGGGCCGAATAAAGAAGTTGAAATCTTGGCTGGTTCGGCAATTATTCCACCATCGAAAGGTTTTGCTAAGAAGTATCTCACTGACGAAGGTTTGAGAAAAGATTGGATTAAGGAGAAGACGATATCTCTTATTCAAGACGAATACGGAATCTTTAATCAGAATCAAAAGGCTGATACTTCATCCCTGGCTGGAAGAATTGTCTTCGGATCATTATCATTCCGGGGCCCCGAATTCAAGAATAAATCGGGTAAGCGATTCCCCACGAAGTTTGAGTAGAATGAGGGAAGAGAATGCAGAGTATCGAGCCCAATCATGATTTCTTGGGATTGATTGGTATTGAATTTGACGATGGTCTACGATTATACGGAGTCACTCCTCGCTTTTGGTATCAGAAATATAGTCCAGAATTATATCCACTTGAACAGGCCTCAGTCCGTATTCTTCGGCAAAAAGAAGAAGCTAACTTTGATGACTGTGAATTTGCTGAGGATGAACGCCGTCAGGTTGAGAAAAATATTGAGCGTATCAAACTAAATTATAATGACCAAGATATTTTAGAAGAAGATAATCAAGATGGAAAAACAGAAGCGGATGAAGATTCTGTATTAGAGATTGATTTCAAACCCGAAGAGGTGCTAACAAATCTATTCAATTTATGCGAATTCTATAGGGAAAATCAGAAAGAAGAACTATTTGTGGATAGTGAATTTAGTTCAAACCGCCTTCCCCTTTTCCTCTATGAAAACTTCGTTGGAAAATTGGAAGCAAATACAAGGGAATTGCGTAGGACTTACCGCTCAGTAGTTGAACAAGTTGGTGCGGTACGGGGGAAGATTACCACTCGTGGGATGATGATGATGGTGGCACGCCCTTCACCGCGAATTGAATGTGAATTTGAGACATTTGATGTCCGAGCACCACTCTATCGAGTGATGATGACAACTCTTGATGTCATTAGGTCCTCACATCTTCCGAGTGGATTCAAATTTTTGGATGAGAGATTTCAACAAATTTGTAGAAGAGGGGCAAATCTCCGAATGAAATTGATTGAAATACCCTCTTTTCCACTTGCATCTGCGCTACGAGAATGCCGAATACTCCGCCGTCGCCTCCCTAGAATGTTCAAACAGTTTGAAGAAATCATTCCATTGGCTGAGCAAATTCTTAGGAATGAATCAGAAAAACAAAAAGAAGAAGAAAGCGAAAAAGATAGCCCATGGTGGCATATTACTGCACCAAGCTCTAAATTGTGGGAATTATTACTCGAAAAGAGTTTAGAGGATAACTCCAACTATCAAGTTGAATCACAAGAGTCGCTTGAAGGTCCATGGGAAGGTTCAGGCCAAAAAAATATTGATTTGTGCATACAACCAACCTCCACTGACAACAATGGTGTGTTCCTAGTTGATGCAAAGTATGCGAAGAAGAAAGATATTCCAAGCTCAGGATATCAATATCAGCAATTTTTCTATGCTGTTGCATGGGCTGCAAAGGGACCTCCACCCTCTGCAATGGCGTTAGTCCATCCCGCCTCAAATGAAGAAGAAGAGAAAATGAATCCTATTTCCTATAACTTGGTAGGAAAAATTAGCACTCTAATTAATAAGGGTGAAATTCCATTCAAACTTTGGACAATTCGATTTCCACAGCCAGAAGATCTTGAGAAGTCTAATTTAGTAGACTATCTTTCAGAAACCAATAAGCGGTTGGAAATATTAATGGCTGAAAATCAAGTTTGAGAATTGTTGAAGTGTTCATCCTTTGAAATAGATATTTAATCCACTGTTTAATGTGGTTTGACTCAAGGAGTGCCCTCTGAAACAACCTTCATCATGAGGCCATTATGAATTTTGATAACCCTCAACTCTCTTCAACACTGAGTAATGATTATCAATCATTATTTTAGCAGTAAAAATGTACGCTTCTATTGTTTCCTTTGATTCCAGTAAAGAGTGTTGAGGTACTAGCCAAATCATGCAAGCATACGCTTCCGGATGAAACATTTTCCTAGGCGGATTTTGTTTTCTAGACCAGTCTTCACATCTGGCGTACAAATATCTACTAATTCCTTTATCATCACATGATTTATGACAGATTCCATCATTATTCCGTAACGGTAATATTTCCCTATTTTCATCGAATTCGATGAATATACCGTGTCGTATTCCGATTTCAGTCCTAAGTTGATCAATTTCAGTTTCTTCTAGGATAACTTCAATCTGCTCTTGAGAAAATGACAAGACGCCCTCTGAATTTGAAATAAATCGTTCAATGTTCATAGTATCACTTCTACTCAAACATTTCAAGGGGCCCACAATTAGAATGTGTACATCTACTACAAACGAGTTTATCGCATACCTCGCATATCTCAAGAGGATATTTTTCCATCTCTTCTTCTGAACATTCTCCACAATCATTGCAATAATTGTAGTCACCTGGTTGTGGTACCATAAACCTCTATGATTTCGCCCCCTCATAATTACCTATCGAATAATCAACTATCATATTGCAAGGGGGTTATCCGAATACCATTAGGTGTGCCTCATTGAAGTGCCTTCATATATTTTTAAGTTTAATTATTACACTACCTTAATATTATCAAACTTCTAAGCCAAACCTGCGGTTCATCTGATAAAGCAGCACAAAGAGAATTGCTGCCATTCCTTTCTGCAATCCATGCACCTGGACACTCCGATAATGGTTATGATAATTTCAGTATTAGTCAAGCCCTTGGCTTTTCAGGAGATGAGCATGCACTGGTATGTGGTTTAGCGGCAAATCGCAATACAACCAAATCATTAGTTGAAAAATATAATTCCTCTATCTCAAAGGGTGAAGAGAAATTGAACGAATTACTGGAAGTGGAAGAGGAAACTGAGGTAGAAGAACTGCCGCTTCCAGATTCAGGACAGACGAAATTATTCTAGTCCTCTTTCTGAAATAATTCTTTGAATGCTTTCATGGCTCTTCGAGTCAACTTCTCTTCAGATTTCTCTTCTCCTCGCCAAGTACGTGGGTGTATCAAAATCAAAGCAGTCAACAACTCAAGTCGACCAAACCACATTAGAACAGAAGTCCATAATAATGAGGTTGTAGACATCGAAGCCCAAGTTTGAGTTGGTCCATAGTTCCCCAAAGCTGGGCCGGTATTACCAAGCGAAGCAGCAACAACTGAGACTATTGTCTCAAAGTCACTACCGGTCATTGAAACCGCTAATAAGAGGGTGGAAAAAATGAATAATCCCACCCACACTATCAACATTCCAATTATCAATGCTAATTTGTCTGACTCTATGACCTGTCCATTCATCCTGACATTTTTGACTTGTTTCGGGGTTGCTATCCTTTCCAATTCCCTCCCTGCAATCTTCAGTGAAAGATTCATTCGTAAAATCTTCAATCCACCAGCAGTTGATCCAGCACAGGCCCCAACAACCATCAAGAAAAATAACAGAATATGAGTGAAAACCGGCCAAGAACCATAATCAGCAGCTGCATAGCCAGTCGAAGTTCCAATGGAAATAACATGGAATAGAGAGTCTCGAACCGCTCTTGCGTTGCTCATCCCCTCATTCAATGAAAGCACAAGTGCGCAAGCAAGCATTGAGAGGAAAATAATCACTACATACCATTTGAACTCCTCATCATCGAATACCTTGGACCAATTTCTTTGGGTTAGGAAATAGAGCAAACTGAAATTTACTCCAGCGAGGAACATAAATACGATAATAATGGATTCCACAGCCAAGGAGTCATAATAGGAAATACTGGCATCTCTAGTTGAAAAACCGCCAGATGGCAAGGTAGTTAGACCGTGGTTAAGAGCATCAAAAATAGACATCTCACCTATCGTAAAAAGTAAAACCATCTCAAGGATTGTCAATCCAGCATATGTTGCCCACAATACTAACGCAGTTTCCTTTAAGCGAGGCCTTAGGCGAGATAATGAAGGGCCAGTCAATTCTGCCCTTGCAAGGCTCATTCCTCCTCCCAATATCCTAGCCAATAAGAGCATTCCAAGCATAATTATCCCCATTCCTCCAAGCCATTGAGTTAAACTACGCCAAAGAAGCAAACCTCTTGGTTGGGCATTAATGCAATCAGGTACACCCCCTGCAACCATACAGGTAGGACTCATTGAAGGGTCGATTACTGTGGCGCCAGTGGTTGTGAAGCCAGACATTGATTCGAACCAACTATTGATTGCCCCCCTGATGATATCTATGAATTGAGCATCAGTGGTAAATGGTCCAATAAAGACATCTGAAAACCAATATGGCAAGGCGCCTATTGCTACAACTGCAGGCCAACATAATGCAACTGCAGCAAATGCTTCCTTGTCACGAAGTCGTTCGGGAGTATCACTTCTAACCCAACCTCGTAATAATAATCCACCACAAGCCCCAGAAATTAGTAGCGAAGGCAAAAATGCTTTCAAAGCCAATAACCAATCATCGAGAAAAATTGTTGCAAGAAGGACGATGAATAGAGGTAGACATAGGGCCAGCAAGGTCCAACCGACGATGAGTGCTAGCACATCACGACGCATTTCAACCCTCCAATCTTCTTTCCAATTCTTCTACCTCATCTGGAGGAAGGAAAATAACCAATCTATCTCCTGCTTGAAGCACCTTTTGTCCACTTGGCCCTAGAGTTAGCATTCTACCATCATCAGCTGGTCGTTGCATGAAACAAGTAACTGCGTGCGAGGGAAGAGGAATATCATCGAGAGTTTTACCAACATAATCTGAACCGGCTCTGATTGGGAAACAAATCCCTACAATTTCTGGTATTGTAGAAAGTACTCCAAAAATACCTGTTAATTCCTCATGCATTGCTGCCAAAATTAAATCTACTGACACTCTCTTTCGATCTACAGCAAAGGTAATTCCCATTCTCTTAACAACACTAACCATATCTGAAGTTGAAAGAATTAAACCTGTTCTTGGAACCCCTAATTCACTCGCCATCAAGGCCGCTGCAATACTCGCATGGTCATTATCCAAGGCTGCAATAGCAATATCGTGACTGGCCAATTCGATTTCTTTGAGTAATTCAGGATCATCATGATCGCCATTGATAATATCGAGTAGGCTATTGCCACCAAGACTTGTTCCTGAAAGTGTATTTGCCTTGGTCAGGTTTGATTCAATAACCGTGACTCGGCAACCATCTGCCAAAAAGGAGCGGGCAACGCGTTGGCTGACTAAGCCTGCTCCAAAAATAGCAAC
>JAOMAZ010000023.1 GCA_028344335.1 Deltaproteobacteria bacterium
GCCATCCAGCAGTGAAGGCAAGAATAGCCGAGGCAGGCTTGGAAATCCCTAAACCGGGTGCATCTGTATTATTGATTTTGACTGGAATCTTATTTTTAGTAATCCTTTCTCAATGGTGGACTTTGAGTTTCATCATTCCTTTGGTACTGGAGTACCTTGCCTCTGATGCTGCTGCTGCTGGACTTGATACAACTTGGAGATTATCAGCCTTCATTGGTTTCATTATCAATTTGTGTTTTGCTGGCCTTATTGCCTTTCAAACCCCACTTGTTACTTTAGTTGCAATACGTTCAGGGGCAGTTGAATCAAGGGTTATCAGGAACCATCGCAAGCATGTTTGGTTTGCCTCGATTGTGATGGGTGCATTGCTTTCCCCTCCAGATCCATTATCGATGATTTTGGTGGCTGCACCGATGCTTTTATTGTTTGAAGTAGCATTGTTAATAGACAAATTATTCAGTGATTGAAAAACTTAGTTTTTGCCACAACCTCGGTGGCCAAGCATTCTAGCGGATTGCCAAGGAAGGCTGGTGCTGCTTGATTGGTTAGATAATTCTTCAAGGCTGGTTTGCCAACTCCATTTTTTCCTCCATTCAGAGATCTGTTCTTTTCTTTCGGAATCATTCAATTCATGCCAAGGTGTCTTGGAATTGGGCATTGTTGCAGGCCTGAATTTCCTCTTTGTTCCATCTTTCCTAATTTTTGAGGAAGGGTCAGCATCATCTGTTAGCGGGCTCATCCCAGCATTGAGTAGGATTTCCTCATGCCGTTCTTCAACTTGCCAAACGACAACAGGCAACCCATTTCTTAATCTGTTAAGCCTTTGAAGTCCTTTTCCATGTAGTGAGCCTGCTCTACCGAGTGGGAGATGGCGAGTCCAACCTTCAAGATATTCTATGGCGATGGGTAATAGATTGGAACCTGAATTTTGTTGACGCCTAATTAGGCGCGATAAGGGATTAAAGATGAATTGAGGTAATGAAATTAGTTTTTGAACAAATGCTGAGCCATATGGGGGTACAACTGGCCTCAGGGAAGAGGCATTCCAATCTCCTCCGATTTTATTGTTAACTTGGTTAACCTTACTATGAAATGAATAGAAAACAGTATTTTGGGGGTCAATCTCGACATTGGAAATTTTCTCTATTGTTTTTCCCATCATAGTCTGCAAATGAGTCACCCGCTTTTTTGCATTCATCCATCCCCCTCCTGCCTTTGAAGCAGGATGAGGGATTTTCAATTCAAGACAAACAAATTTTGCTTCTTCGGTCCATGATTTGAGAAACTGACGATTGGAAATTAAATCATCAAAGGAGTCAAAACCACGAGATGTCACATCATCTAAAGTACAATCTTCAACGAATTGCAAGGTATCTTGAACTGCTATTGTTCTATCATGATGTAGAACCAATTCTCCATCACAGGTTAACCTGAGATCTAATTCAACGCCATCGAATCTTTCTATGCCTTCGGCTAAAGAAGCAACACTATTTTCCATCGGCTGACTCCAAGTCATTCCATCAACGGGTGTTTGACGTAAGGCCTTGTTATTGAACTTCAAGCCGGACGACGAGCAGAAGGCTCATTTGTTGAAGGTGTTCATCAAGGCTTGGAGATGAGCATGGCTGAGACAATTACCCCAGTCAGCATTAAGCAGAAGATGAAGGAGCTTCCTGATAAACAGAAGCAAAAAATCAAGGGTTGGTGTGTCTATGATTGGGCTAATTCTGCCTTTTCAACTAGCATAACAGTTGCAATCCTTCCTATCTATGCTATGGCATTGATTAATACATTTCTAAAAAACAATCCTGATTCTTTCTTTGCTAACTTTTCTGCTAGTGGGATGTGGGCATTCGTGGTCGGTTTTTCCACCTTATTGGTAGCATTATCATCACCTCTTCTAGGGATTGTCGCAGATCGAATGGAAATAAAGATGAAATTATTGAAAGTCTATACAATTGTTGGTGCAGGTGCAACGGTAATGATGTTCTTTTCGGCCTTTTTTGGAGGTTATGACTGGTTATTCTTGTTGCTATGTTTCTTCATTGCAAATACCGGTTTTGCTGGTGCCAATGTGTTTTACAATGCTTTACTCCCATATATGGGAGATGAAGAATTGATGGATGATATTAGCAGTCGTGGTTTCGCCTATGGATACATTGGTGGCGGTCTATTACTTGCGGTTCATCTTGGCCTGTTGATGGCAACTGGAAATTCTGATTTGATGATTAGGCTATCTTTAGCATCTGTTGGAATATGGTGGTGGGGATTTTCAGTATACACTTTCAGGCATGTTCCTGAACCTGTCATTAAAGATGCAATTACGGGCATGAGGGCTGCTGCTCTAACAAAGATTGCTTTCAAGGAACTGAAGAAGACACTTAGAGAATTGACCAAATTTAAGATGTTGGTAATTTACTTAATCGCCTTCTTGATGTTCAATGATGGAATTCAAACTGTGCTTGCAATAGCTGGAGCATTTGGAGGAGATGTACTCGGCGTTTCAATGATTACCAATATGGTAGTCATACTGATGATTCAATTTGTTGCTGCTCCAAGCGCCATGGCCTTCAGTCGTTTGGCGGAAAAAACCACTACCAAGAAAGCCTTAGTTGTCAGTTTGTTAGGTTGGTGTTTGATTATTTCTATGGCCACAGGTTTTTGTGCACTGGAACCCGATGGAGAAGATGATTTCATTTATCGTGCACATTGGGTCGAAAGTAGTGAAACTTATGTTATTTCAGTGATGGATGATTTTGAGTTAGACTTGGAAGATGATGGAGTCCATAGGGAATGGAATTCTACATGGGGTCTTGCTAATGGAGTTAACATTAATGCCTCCGAAATCCTACTTTTATCTACGGCTATAGAAGATAATGAATTTACGCTATTCATCGCCGATGGGCCTGCTTCTGATGGAGTCGGAGCAAAGCGAGTTTATGGTAAAGAACATCCAAGCCAAATTGGTGAAGGTACAATGGATTCTTGGCCTGAAACAATGAGAGAGAATGTCTGGAAACCTTTGAGCCTTGGAATTGATGGCCAATGGCTTTTCCTTGGATTGGGAGTGGGAATTGTTATGGGTGGAAGTCAAGCTTTGGCTCGCTCAATATTTGGTATGATGGTTCCTGAAACTAGAGCCACAGAATTCTTTGGGTTCTTCGGCTTCATTGGCAAAGCAGCGAGTGTAATTGGCCCATGGGTCTACTTCCTTGTTTCTACAACGATGGATGACAGGGTTGCTGTATTTTCGATTCTTCTTTTGATTCTAGTTGGTACTGCTATGATGCACTGGGTGGATGTTGAAGAAGGAACAAGAGTGGCAAAGCAAGAAGATGCCATCAAGCGCGGTGGGGCGGAAGAAGCCTGAATCTAAGCATTACACAGAAATGCAAAAATCACTTTAATTCTTGATCTATTGCAATGTACTTTGGTCGATAGATTGGAATACCCTTCCCATTGCGTGCGGTGATTCGTTCATCAACAATTTGAGCCCCAATTCCAATCACTCTTGCCCATCCGAAAAAGGTGGTATAGTATGATGGCTTTTTGAAGCCGACATGGTTTAACAATGTACCAGAAGCGATATCGACATTTGCATTCGGATTGCTAATTCTTGGATTCTCCCCTAGCACTCTTGGGGCGACCTCACGCAGTGTTCTGATGATACTGAAGTATTCATCATCTGGGCAAATTTTCTCACCTAATGAAAATTGGAAGGTTGCCCTTGGGTCTTCGACCCTCAAGACAGCATGCCCGAAACCATAGATTGGTTTTTTAGCGGCTAGCTCGGACCTGACGAATTCTTCTACTTTTATTGGGTCGTCGGTACCTATTCTCTGAACGAATTCGAGACATGATTGATTTGCTCTACCGTGGAGTGGTCCTGAAAGAGCATTCATTGCTGCTGCCATAGATGCATAAAGATCAGCATGACCGCTGGCAACCGCCTTACCGGTAAAAGTTGAGAGATTTCCTCCCCCATGATCCATGTGTAATACCAAAAATGTTCGTAAAACTTTGACCATGTTTGCGACTTGCTCAGGTTTAGGTTCAAGCATTGCAACAAATGCCTCAACCATTCCGATATTTGGATCGACATCTGGTAAACTTCCACTCCTCCCTCCTCGGATTCTGAAAATAGCAGCCATCAAGTAAGGCATTTGGGCAATAAGGTTGAGCGCATCTTCTTCCCAATCCTCAGTTTTACCCAACATCCCAAGTGCATGAATCCCTATTGATAACCAATCCATGGGGTGGCCATCACGGGGAAGGTTCTCAAGCATCTTTACTAAGCCATCAGGAATTGTTGCTCTCGAAAACAAATTCTTTCGAAATGCGATTGATTCTTCCTCAGTAGGTAATCTTTTTTCAAACAACAGGAAGACAATATCTTCAGGGGCCTTATCTGCTACTGCTGCAATTGGGTAGCCAACGTAATGAACTCCTCCGTCAGGACTGACTGAACTTGTTCTGCAGGTGCCAACTGGAATGCCCCGCATACCGATATCAAGATGCTCTTCTGTGAGTTCCAAAAGCACTTTCTTAGAATCTCTATCATCTGACATATTCCTTGCCTCGCACCCGCCGACTTGCCTCTTTGGTATAAGCACGGTGCATATTTGTTGAATTTGATATATTCAATTTCAATATGATGTGGTAAATAAACCAAGTGTAGACTACTTACATAACAGAAAATCACTTTTATTCTGCTAAGTGTCGAAAACCTTTGGCCGAGTGCCTATCTGCTTCTACCCATTTGCTAATAATTTCTCCAGGGATGATGGGTGCTTCGTGAATTTCTAAACCCGGGCAGGTACGAGCAGTCTTTTTCCAAGTTCTTTCGCTACGTAAATTTTCACCCCACCAAGGGAATGCCGAACACTGGTCTGGTTTAGCTGAATAAACTGTACAACTCATCTCTTCATCGAGATAAATGCAGATGCCATCTGATTTTTTACTTCTTAAGACCCATTTCCCATCCAATTTACGAACACAATCCCGTTCTAACCAATCACTTGTTGTCATCTCAAAATATTGAGCCAACCTTTTTGCATCTTCAATCGAGAGATTTACGATGCCACCAGGTTCATTGCAACATTTCCCACAGCCTTCAATGCAAGTGAATTGAAGTCCATCCTGCCACCAAGCATTTTCCTTTCGCCAGCCACTGCGTGACAATTACTCTTCCTCCAAAATCTGTTCAGTAGTTGGTTGTAATATTCTCACGGCCCTAATCCTTGCAACAGAACGGTTTCCAGCCTGTGGACTGTTGAATGTTTCCTCAACTTCAGGTTCAGGTATCTTCCGCCTCACCGGCCTTTTATTTTCTGGCATTGATGGAACAGGCCAACGTTCTGGGTCGAGTTGATGCAATTGCATTTCGATGTCATATAATCTGTCAACCATCCGAATAAGGTCTCTTGCACCTGCATTGATCATTGATTCGGATAGATACTGCAATTCATCTAGCAATGTAATCAATTGTGATTTTTCATCAGCGACTTTGTTATAGGCCTGATCAAATCTTTCATCAATTTGCAAATCAAGAGTGGATAAATCGTTTTTGACTTTAATCAATTCGTCAGAACTTGGAGTACGCCTTTCATCAATAAAATGACGTTCTCTTTCATGTACGCTAATAGCATCTCCTACCGGTTCTGACATTCTCTGCAACTCTTCTCCGAGGTGCCTGTCAAGGAGGCTCTTGACCGCAGTTTCAGAATTTGCAGGCATTAAATCAGGAACTTGATAATCATCATCTACTATTTCCTGCATCGATGAAACCAATGTAATATCTGGCTCCAATGGTTGATGTATTGCTGATTGAATTGCCCCTTCTATCAACTCTGTTGCAAGTGAAGCAGAATCTAATTTGGCATCGCTAAGGATTTCCTCAGAATCATTAGGAATTATAGAGAAAATATTTCTGATATCCTCGCTTGAATCAAATGCAGCCCCCCTTTCAATACTCTCGGCAAGAACCTCAATCGATTGTGAAAGTGATCTCCAATCACCTGAGCTACACTCTTCCACAACTGCAAGTGCAGAATCATCGATTAGCAAGCGCCTAGCTGCAGACCTTTCTCTCAGGTATGTCATTCGGCTAGCTTTTCGAGGTCTCCTTAACGAAACCCACCTTGAATCAACTAAGACATGTTTTAGTCGAGATGGTGGTAATTTGCGATGCTCAAAACCATTAGAAGTTATTACCACTTGACAACCAGCATTGATTGCCCAATCGATTATTTCTCCGAGGTTTTGATGATTGGCATCGATTATTTCATGTAAATCATCTATCAATAGCATTGAGGTCGAAGTCAAAGTTCTCTCCCACCCTTCAGGCCTTTTATCTGAGCATTGACTGGAATTTAATATTCTGACTTGACGAAGTGGGTCTTGTAGTTTCATTTGCTGACCACAGGCCCAAAGAAGGTGACTTTTTCCTGTCCCATGCCCTCCCTCTAATAGTAAGGGATTCCATCTACTACATGGCTCATCAAGAATGGTATCAACTGCTCTTGCAGCTCTCAAATTTTCGGGGCAGACATGGAATCCCGCAAAATCATATGGTGAATGGCTAGGGATTTGAGATGGCCAATCAGGACCAATTATCTCCTGTGGTTGTATGGTTTGAATATTATGAGCAACACTTGATGGTTCCATCGCCATAAGCCTTTTTCTGTGTTCACCTACGACCTCTCTCCAAACCGGTTCACCATCTTCTGTGAATCCAAGGGCGGTATCAGAATCACCGCTCCTTGATGGTATTTCTCCACTCGGAGTTTCCAGCCATTCCATCCTTGACCTCATGGCAGCAAACCTTTCACTGACTATATTGCTTAATTCTCGGTCATCAGTGCCTCTCATGTCAGGCATCAAATCTATTGTTTTCCAATCGACATCCTTTTTGGGACCAAGTACTCTTTCTGAAATAACCGATGATGTATTGCGGGCAGCAGGAGATGAGATATCCAATAAACTTCCTCGCCTTCCTTTGGTTTTTGTTTCCCCATCGCCTGAAAGAAGTAGATATTTCGCCTCTCCAAGTGTATTAACTGCCTTGTCAACAGCTGCGGATAAACTACTGCCACCCATTAGTCTTCAACCTCTGGCAGGTTTTCACGGGATATCTTTCCTTCCATCTGAAACTCTCGATAAGCTTTCATTTCTTCTTCCCTTACCTTTCTCTCAATCGTTGCAGGGTCGCTGGCTCTTTGCCGCCTTTCTTGGACACCCTTGCTGGTGTTTATTTTATTTTTCAATTCTGACCCCGGTCTAGCTTTCATCGGCCCAATACTTTTCTGATTACGACTCTCATCGAGATGAGAGGGATTGATTGCGGCCTCTGTTGCTGCTTGCAATTTTCTGGAGACGATATCATCTAGGTCAGTGGAAGAGGGCCATTCTGCAGTATTCTTAGCCCTATTTTGTTCTGCAGCTTCATTCCACGAATCTATATGGGTCTTTATTTTTTGAGCATCAATTAATTCGGGTATCTTGCTTGAATCAATCCTTGTTCCAGCTTGTTCACTTCCTGCTTCCAAGGCTTTTTGGAAAGCCCTTGGTGATTTTTTAATTTCAGGTAATTCTAATTCTTTTTCAGTAGCATTGCAAGATGCATCTCGTAGTTCATCTGTTAATATTATATTACTTTCAGGGATGTTTTCAGCGATACTAACTTCTTTTGCTGCAACTGCTTTGAGGATTGATTGAGGACTAACCTTTGTTTTGGTAATCGGTTTTTTGACGCGCCTCTTTCTTTTCACTGCTGTTCTTGGCTGAATAGATTCATCGACAATTTGCACTACTTCTTCTTCAACTTGTTCCTCGATATGTTCTTCAGTTGTTTCAATTTGTTCACCGGTTGCTCCAGAATGGAAACTAGGCTTCCATTCTACAGTGGTGGAAGTTGTTGGTACTCCGTCTTCTTGAACCGCCGATTCTTTTGCCCACCCTTTCATCAATTCATCGAGGGAGGTATCATCGCTCGTTCCAGTTGTAGGGGTAGATCCATGTCCTGAAACTGGAATTTCTTCATCAACACCAAGTTTTTGATTTAATGCAGCCTCAACGGCTGCCGCTTCTGAATCATCTAATACCAATTCCATGAAAGGATGGTCGTCGAGGACATCAGGGTCAATCAACCATTCCTCTATTAGTTTGGTTGACAATGGGTCGGTTGCTCTCAATAATTGATTCTGTATTATTTCTTCCCAAGAATCGAGGATGACCGGCATTAACATGATATCGTCACTATCCCTGACCAAGTCTGCTAAGCGCCTCAAGAAACCGATTGTCCTGCTATCACCGTGGGTTCCTGATAAGAATTCAAATCCATCGAACAGAATGACAGCGGAACGGTGCTCCTCGAGCCAGCCTTCGATAAGTCTCAATAGTCCTTCAAGAGAAGGTCCGATATGTTCTGCATCTTCTGGCCTTTCAACTAGCCAAAAACAAGTATTTCCCTCTTCTTGGTAAAATTCTAATTGTTTTTCGACACGTAATCTAGAAATTGAGATTAGTGGCCTTCCTCGTCGGTTTAGTTCACCCGCTAATTTCATTACCAAATTTACTTCTTGACAATCGATTAAGTGCAGGTGCCCTCCCATAAGAGTCCCTTCAGAAGAATTTCTCTCAATCCTAGCTTCTCCAATGCGTCGTATAAATTCAGGAGCCTGCATCGAAGGAATCAAGTCAGGCAAGTCGGTTGCTTTCCTCCAAGATAAACTTTGGATTCTTTCTTCATTCCACCATTCTCCAGCAAGAGTCTCATTTGTTGAATCAGGATTCCTTTCTTCAATTTTATCTAGATGTAGGATCGCCTCTGAATGTAATTCTATTATGGTTCGAGTATCAACTTCTTGGTGCAAAGTCAGTAATGCTTCAATACTCATCGCATCCTCTTCCAATTCCATCAATGCATCTAACCCTAAGCGTATGATTTCACCTTCATGTAAGGCCATCGCTGGTTGTCCTTCTCGAAATACAAGATATCCAATTCGGGGTAAACTCGATTCCGGCTTGCGCTCACTTCGGATGTAGCCGTCGGCTGAGGATGAAACGAGATCTTGGACCATCACCTGTAGTACATCAGGTCCCCCGCGACGGGTTTCTTCGATGTTCCCGCTCGGTAGTTCAACCATTTTTGCACCGCCTTAGATTAGGACCGCTTCTTTCCCATCATTTGAATGTCTGCCACGCCTCCACTATGTGGAGGCGGAAAAACAACCCCTAATCTCTATGCGGGATGCCCATCCTCAAGAGCATTAGATGACCACCCCTTTACCGCTGAATGATGCCGAAAGGGCTCTCTTACTAGCGGGGATTTCAGAGTTCAACAATGGCAGATATTGGCATGCCCATGAAGAATGGGAAGATTTGTGGAAGCGGCTAAAAGTTGATTTTCCAGAACCACAATATAAGGCACTTCAAGGTTTGATTCAATGTACTGCCCTTCTCTATCAATATCAAAAAAAGAACCCGCGTGGAGTTTCTAATATGTGGTCAAAACTGTGTGAAAAGATGGGTTGTCCAGGGAACTTGACCTTCACTAATTTATGGGGTATAGATGTGGGTCATTTATTGGCCAAAATAGAATCCTATTTTACCGCCGCAAATAATGCCGATTGGAATCTAAATTGCAATCTCGTTCAGATAGATTTGTCAGAGGAGTTGGAAGTTGATGGAACTTGATGAAATACCTGATGGGTTTGTCCTATTTAGACAGACTGAACGCTTTTCAGAGATGTTCAAGCCATTGATTAAATCTCTGATAATTAGTATTTCAGGCTTGACAATTATCTTTACTCTAATATTATTTTATTATGGATTATTTAGCATTATTATTCTGCCTTTTTTCTTTGCTATAACAGCCTTTTTCTCTAAACGAATTGCTGCAATTAGAGATACTCCTATTTGTGTAAACAATTCACATCCATGGATAGGTGAAGAGGATAATGATTCAATTGTCATACTACATCATTTGCGAGGATGGAAAGATGTTGGAGATGTGAATTTAAGGGTAGTAAAAAGGCAATTGAGCAGGGAATGGGCAATAACTCTCGAAGATCAAGGACGAACAGACTTTGGACTTTGGTTATATCAATCAGCAAAACAAAACCAAATTGATTTGCACCTCTATCTCCTGAGGGAAGCGGTTGCTTTGAGAAATATGCAAAATGGCAGTGGAGATGATTTTGAATCTGCCCGAATTAGAGAAAAAGATGATTCAGGTCTACTAGAACGTAATTGGTTGGACACAACACCAGGTCAAAATGAAATTGAGTTTGGCGCTTTGATACGCAATGTCAAGAAGGAGACAGATGACTCAATCAACGGCGAAGGTTGATATCTCGACTTGAAATAGATAGGGTCAGGATTAACTATGCCTTGGCGCGACTCTATCGATGAATTGCCGCGAGAGGAGCGAAATTTAGTACGTGGAGGGGGCTTGTCTCAACGCTTCATTAGAATGCCATTGGACCTTTCTCATCCTGCATTCATTGGTGCTCTCTACGGATTACTCATTAGTTCAGCTCTACTGTTGCCTATGGGACAATTTGTTGAATGGGATTTCAAGGATTGGTGGAAGACCTTCTTGGTAACTACTTTATTTTTGGTTACTTCATCTTCTCTATTAGGTCTGATTTCACGGATATCTGTTGGCATTAGCAAGAGGAATCCATTAGCACCACCGCGTAAGTTTCTCTACCCAATGCCATTTATTGGCCTCTCTTGGTTAACATTAGAGATGACTGAGATAGTCGACTTCTGGGTATTAGGTGCTTGGCTATGTTTACTCCTCCCTGGTCCAATTTACATACACATGTCTTGGGCTCCTCGGTGGAGATTATTATCGATGCTAGAGGCAAATATTGATCCCTTCGATGGAAATGAAACACCCTTTGAGAAAAACCCACAAGTAGGCGATGAAGAACTTGAAGAGGTTGTTGCCAAGTTTGAGGAAGAGTAAATCAGATGAGATTGATATCCTTTCCTACTGATTCATAGATTCTTAGGACTTCTTCAATATCATCTTTTGAAAGCCCTGCAGATAATTGGTTTCTAACTCTTGCACCATCTTTTGAAACCATTGGGAAAACAATGGCTCCAGCCATCACGCCTTCATCACGCAATCCATTTGATAACTGCTTAGCACGCGCTGATTCTCCGCACATGACAGGGATTATAGGAGTAGTTGATACTCCTAGGTCAAAGCCGAGAGAATGCATTTCTTTCCGAAAATATTCAGTGTTTTGCCATAGCCGTTGATGATGTTGAGGTTCTTCCATCAATACCTCTACTGCGGCTTTTTGTGCGGCAGCAACTCCCGGAGGTTGACTTCCAGATAATAGCCATGAACGACTATGGTTTAGGGCATGAGTTCGCATTGAATCGCTACCTGCGACTATGCCACCTTGTACTCCTAGTGCCTTGGAAAATGAACCAATTTCAAAATCCACCTTTCCTTGCAATTTGAAATGATCAACAATGCCAGCACCTGTTTCACCTAGAACCCCTTCTCCATGACAATCATCAACATAGACCATAGCACCATGCTGTTCTGCCAATTCACTAATCTCATCGAGTGGAGATATGTCTCCATCCATACTGAATACTCCATCGGTAATAATCAATTTTCTATCTGAATTACTATGTTCTTTCAAACATTCTTCTAGCCCTGTCATATCATTATGGGGATACACAGCTCGACTGGCTTTCGTTAATCGAACTCCATCGATGATTGAACCGTGATTCAATTGGTCTGATATGATAACATCATCCTTTCCCTTCACCAAGGTTGGGATGAGGCCAACGTTTGCTGTATAACCTGCCGAATAAATCAATGAAGCTTCAACACCTTTGAATGCAGCAACTTTTTTTTCTGCTTCCAAATGAATATCCATGGTTCCAGCAATTGCTCTCACTGAACCTGAACCAGCTCCAAATTTCAAGGTCGCTTGGACCATTGCATCAACCACTTTTGGATGGGTTGTCAAATTCAGGTAATTATTTGCAGAGAGCATTATCATTGCCTTTCCATCCATTTCGCAACGTGGTGTGCTTGCACTTTCCAAGGTTGGCGGTTCCCACTGAAGATTTTGACTTTGCAACTCTGCAAATCTCTCATTCATCCAATTAATTTCGCCGCCCATATTGTCTAGACGAGAGGTTCGGTTGATGTGAGTTGTGGCTACAAAAGACAATGAATAGGAGCCGGTATCAGAAAACATGCAGCCGAGACATGTTAGTGCTACGGTTCTGGGGATCGCTCAAGATGGCGGCCGTCCTCAAGCAGGTTGTGTTCGTCAATGCTGTGTTGATATCCATTCAGATTTTTCCTTGCATCGTAGTCCAGTAAGTATAGGAGTGGTAGGTTCTGATCATAGTACCCATTTATTTGAGGCTACAAGAAAATTAGCCAGTCAATTTGAGACTTGGTTTGATAATGACCCCGAGGATGGACCACTGGATACATTGTGGATTACTCATGCTCACCTTGGGCATGTTGACGGTTTGGGATTATTTGGAAGAGAAGCGATGGGGGCATCTGGATTAAAATTACATTGTAGCAATTCTTTTTTACAGTTAATGCAGGCAACACCGGCATGGAATAACTTGATTCAACAAGGTGTTTTCATTCCTCAAGTGTTTTCTGATAAACCTATCAAACCGACAATTCAAAGTGGCTTCACGATAACTCCCATCAGGGTTCCACATCGTGATGAATTATCTGACACCCATGCATTCCTGATTTCTGGGCCATCAAAACGGCTGTTGTTTTTACCAGACCATGATTCGTGGCAAGAAACTCTAACTCTACATAAATGTGAAAGCATTGAAGAATGGTTTTCAAAATTATCAGTAGATATTGCCTTAATAGACGGCACATTTTGGTCTTTAGATGAGATTCCTAATCGTGTGGTAGAAGAAATTCCTCACCCTACTGTTGAAGAAACTCTCCAACGCTTGGCCGATAAGAAAATCAACGATGTAAGAATAATTTTCTTTCATCTTAATCATACCAATCCATTACATCGTAGCAATTCAAAAGAATATCAAAAAGTAATAGAAGCAGGTTGGGAAGTTGCTCACGAAGGTATGACTTTGCAGTTGTGATAATCCGTATCTTGATGAATCAAAAGCCACTCGCATATCCCGATGAGGATAGTGGGCACTGTTAGTTCTGGCCTTGGCAGGGCTCATGTATTCATGTCTCAGCCTCATTATCAAAGTCAATTTAAGAGAATATTAGGAATGACTGCGTGGCCAGGTACACTCAACCTAACTGTGGAAGGAGAATCCTTGCAAAATCAACTTGCTTTGAGAAACTTAGCAGGGCTTTCAACAGATGAAGATACAAATATCGTTAATATCGATGGTATTGAAGCAAAAAAAGTTGAAGGATTCATGCGAGATGGAGTTTCCTTTGGGGCTGCAACCGCCTACCTTGCCAATATCATAGTAAACGGAGATGATATTCCCTGTGCTGTTTTAATCCCCGATTTGACCCGTCATATTGATGTTGTGGAGGTTATCGCAGGGCTTTTTCTCAGAGAACATTTGGACTTGGTTGATGGGGATGAGATGGAATTATCTCTCAAGAGATGAGTCCTTCCCACTCTGAATGGCACAACATTATTTGTTCTAATTTGGCTCTTTCAATCCATCTATCATTTGCTCTATTGTCATATCTATTTGGTGGTCTACTCAATGGATGCTCAAGTATCAATTCTCGGGCTTTTTGAGACAAATTAATTTCTTCATGCTCCACTTCCCACAGTACTAGCCAATCAGCAACAGCCAATCCCAAATCATGTTCTACATTTGGTTCATTTAGAGCCTGCATTACTTTTTCAACAGTAAATACACCTTTTGATAGGCCACAAAGGGCTGCAGCAATCCTTCTTACCATATTCCATAGAAATGCTCTACCTTGAATTTCAAAACCGATAATGATTTCATTTTCAATCCAAGGTTTTAGACTTAGGATCTCTCTTATCGTACTTGGAACTTCATCGACTCTCCTAAAATTATTGAAATCATGCTGCCCAACAAAAATATTGAGCCATTCACAAAACTGTTTTTTTTCTGCTCCTCGCCAATCAAAACAGCCTTCAATCCGGTAGCGATATGTTCTGCTAATTGCTCTTCTTGGATTCCAATTATCTCCAGCCTTTTGTGCAGCCCAAACAACGATATCACCATCCAATTGATCATTCATTGCAGTGAGGAAGCCGGCCTCCCCCATTCCATTCCATACTGTTTCTGGGATGTCAGTAGCTGCAATATTCATTCGAACATGAACTCCAGCATCTGTCCGACTGGATAAAATACAAGGTTGCCCTGAAGTATTTCCCTTTTTGATAAATCCAAGTTCATAGAGTGCTTCCTGAAGACTACTTTGTACAGTCCTCAAGTTTGGTTGTACTTGAGAGCCATGAAATGTATCTCCTCGGTGGCCAAAGGCAAATGCAAGGCGGCAATTACCGCCCATAATCTTCGCCTCACTCCTTTAGAATCTCGATGGCTGCATCGACTTCGTAGCCAAGTCCGCCCACAGCCCATTCAAGTGCTTGCTTGATCCATGGTTGGACCATTGGATTCTTCTTTTCTGGGTCGATAACTTCAATGGTATCAACGATATTTCGGGCTGCATTGTAGAGTACGTCATCAACAGGAATATCTGCCATCTTCAAACGTGTACTATAGCGCTGAAACTCCTTTACTGCCACTGGTATTCTACGGCATTCAAGAGCAAAGCCAGCGAAATCCGCTATGTATTCGTCATTTTCTTCGTCTAACTCCATGGCTTTTTTGTAAGACATCATGATTTTTGTTCCAGGAACCACATCTTCTTGTTCCTCAGTGTTCAGCATGTTTGCAAACTCTGCATAGGTGTGGTGAACCATCGCCACATCTTTGTTTTCTTTTGCTAGAGTTTCTAACTTCTCAACCGCTCCTTTTAGGTCGCCATTGCGAAACATCTCTATTGCTGGTTCCATTATTTCTGCGCTCATCACGATTCCCCGTTGAGCATGGCTAGAGAATAGCCTTCATGAAGATGGCGGAAGGCCAAGTTCACTGTGCAGCTTGATTGTCCAACTTGTCAGCAATCTTTGTCAATAATGCTGACTCACTTGCTTCACCGGTTGCTTCACTGATTTTTGTTTCCAAACCCCAAGGGTCATGAACTCCAAAGAAGCAGTGTTTTGGATTCTGTGAAACTCCTCTCTTGGTTCTCTGGAACATTAGTATTGCTAGGAAGGCCTTGATTAATCTCTTCCCAGTCTTGGTCGGAGCGCTGTCTCCTTCGTTGACTTCAGGCCCAACCGAAGCACCTACTGCTACTCCAGTAGTTGTTTCTTGTAAGTCGAGACCAGTACTAGTCATCGGAATGACAGAGCCGAAGTTCATCATCTTTCCAATCGCACCTTGGCGAACATTGATTTCTTGAACATTTGAATAGAGGAATCTTCTCCTTGAGCGGCTCATCATGAAATCTTGTTGCAAGATAACTGCTTGGCTTGTGATTGCATAGCTGTAAGAGCGCTGGGTCCAAATTGTGAAGATGATGATGAAAGCACCCCAGCCAATTCCCCATAACAAGAAATTATATTCAAACCATCCTGGTAAGACTTCTTTATCAGTAACGTTCCACCAACTCAAGATATCATCGAGTTCGATTAATGATGGGATCAATGCAATCAAGAATAACAAGAAAGAGAATCCTTTGCCACTTGTTCCAACATTAAGCATTCTATTGAACCAAAGAACAACTAACATCAGCATTGTATAGGTGGCAGTAGGAGCACTTTCTGCTGCAATATGGACAAGGTCAACAACTACACTTGACTCTTCTTTTGTGTCAAAGTTTCCAGCCCAAAAGAAAACCATGTGTACGGCGAAGACGATTATTCCGAGCATGTACATTGACCAGAATGCGAAGATGCTTGGTGCGACTACGTGGCGAATTTCCTCACCAGATACAAGGCCGAATTTTTGTGCTAATTCCCTAGTATTTTCAGGAGAAACAGCTGCTGCTGATGCAGTTTCTTCTTTCACAGGACTGGCTTCTTCTGCCGCTTCGCTTGTCGTTTCCTCATCACTCATGGTGCTCACCTTGGGCCACAACCCATCGTAGGCCCAAATGAAGGTTTTGCCGCCGATGCCCCAAATTTCAGTGTAATAGGCCCCAACTATGTTCGCCATTACCCATTACCCATTCCCATTGAGAGAGCGTTCTGCGACCTTTTTCATCTTCGATAATGATTTTTTCTAACTCAAGAGGATATTCATTGTAAGTCAAGTGGCTAATCATCCCCGCACGAGTGGGTTGGTCGAATCTAAAATGTGCCCTAGCTTTGGCTTTGGCACGGAGTTTGATAGAAGTTCTGCCGTTTTCTAATGCAACTTCAAAAATTGGTAACGGAGCCTGTGGGCTGTGGCCTTCGTCACCTTCTGTATTATTAGAAGGAAGCAAAGACACAGAACATCGGTTGAAGGTTTCACTTCTCTGTCTCTTTCTATCATGCCAAATACCGCCTTGCGAAATAGAAATATGGCCAATGTGGCGCATCGGCCAAGGCCTGTCGGATTTCCTTGTCATCGACAAAGAAACATGGGGCAAGAACCAATCAAGGTATGAACCATCGGAAAAATGCAGCATACCCCAATACCATGGTACGGCTGGAGCTTGAACTCGAACTCTTTGTAAATAGGCTGTACCTTCAGATTCTATTCCATTCACAAGCGCCTTTGCTTTGGCTCCATGCAGGCGATTAATTTCATACCCTAAGCCACCACCATATTCTGAACCTGCAGTTCGTAAAGTTGATATTGCTTGGTGCCAAGGAGTCATTTCAATTTTGAAAGATGGACCACCTGACTGCTCTGATGATTTCAGATTCAACCAAAATTTCTCTGATTTAGAATCTAACCCCATTGACAAATCATCCTTTAGCAATGGTATGACCGCACCAGCCGAATCATTTTCGCAATTTTGCCATAGTTCCTTTGTGCCATCAATAACTGCCATTCTACAAGATTGAAGCCGAATTGGTTCCCACATTTTCTCACCATCCCACCACCATGATGCGACCATACCAGACAGAACACTGCTTTGTTTCCCAACATTTGCTCTACCTTCACTTTTCCAAGGTTGGAAATTGACATCTATATTGCGAGTATCTTTACTCGACCATAGAACCATCAATTGCTTACCGCCTTTGACCTTTTCAGGCTCTAACATAACCAACCACCACCACCAATCCCAAGTCAGTCTATGAATTGGATGATCTCTCTCCATTGACCAGAGGTCTTGTAGTGGCCCTTCAAAGCGCTGCATGTTATGCCCTCAGGAAATTTCCTTGCCCTTGAAAATGGCTTGCCCAATAAATAGCATTGAAACTACCATTGCCAATAATACGAATACTGATATTAGCAAAGTAATGAATGGACTAAATCCTAGAGATGGAGAATTCCAGAAAGAATTCAAGGCCTCGGTTCCTGGTAAATTATTTGGTGTCCAGATATAACCTGTTAGAGGGCTAAAACCATCACTTCCAGAGATTGATCTTCCTTGAGCAATCAGAAGCGGAGTATTGGGATATATCATCGTTGCACAAGCATCTACGATTGTCATCCCCCAGAATACCACCGACAACCGCGCAATGAATAGACTTGGGTCTGCTAAGGTAATCATCGCCAAGACGAATTCCCATACTCCCAAAATAATAGCCGCAATCATTCCAAACCGGTGAACCATTCCAAAGACCATGAATACTGCTCCATAAACTATCACCATCAACCAAGATGCCAACATTATTCCAAGCCATATTCCTAAATCTTGAATTCTAAAAAATGAATCTCCTGGGGCGGCAAATCCAACCACTAAGGCACTCAAAATGACTAAAATTGCAATGTAGGGAATCGCTATCGCAAGGAACCCTAGCAGTCGGTAAATCAAAACTTCAGCTCTATGAATCGGTTTGCTGACGAGATAGTGTAAGGTCTCATTTTCCATTTCCTGACGGATTAATCCTGTTGCGAGGAATAATGGTAAAAATATTCCAATCAATAAGACAAATCCGACTTTGCCAAAGCCGATAATAAAGGCACGATGCATGGCCTCATGAAAATACTCGTTTTCATCCGGGTCTTCATCCACTCCAATGTCCGAACTAATGACAAAATTACCACTAATTTCAGATAAACGAATTTGAATGTTACAAGGAATCCCATCCTCATTGGTATCTTTTTGACTATCGGTAATCATTTCACCTGCTTCGGGATGCTCACAATCACCATCGTCGTCTTTGCCGACACTTTGAAGGC